>DASRRB010000265.1:0-5616 GCA_035695985.1 Planctomycetota bacterium
TCGTGGTAGAGGCGCCGCGTCAGGTCGGCCGAGTCGGAGTTGAGCGAGCAGTGGGCGCCCGCCAGCTCGAGCAGCGCCGCGTTGTACGGGATCGCGTCGTACGCCTCGAGCTTGTAGGCCCACCAGTCGCTGAAGGTCGAGGGGCCGGCGCCGTGCTCGGCGATCTCGGTCGCGACCTTGTAGCCCTCGAGCACGTGCTGCAGCGTGCGCACCTTGAAGCCGAACTCCTCGGCGACGCGCATCAGCATCAGGATCTCGTCGGCGCGGTAGCAGTGGGCGTGGACGAGGATCTTGCCCTCCATGATGTCGACGAGCGCCTGCAGGCGCGGGTCGCGCCGCGGCTCGAGGCGCACCTCGCCGCGCGCCTTCGCGGCGGCGAAGTCGCGCCACTCCTCGCGGTACTCCGTCGCGCGCGTGAAGGCGCGGCGCAGCGCCGCCTCGACGCCCATGCGCGTCGCCGGGTAGCGGCGCGGTCCCGCGAAGCCGGAGCCCATGTTGCTCTGCTTGGGGTTCTCGCCGAGCGCGAACTTGACGCCGAGCGGCGCGCCCTCGAAGAGGAGCTCCGACGCCGGCCGGCCGTAGCGCAGCTTGATCACGGCGTTCTGGCCGCCGATGACGTTGGCGCTGCCGTGCAGCAGGTTCATCGCGGTCGTGCCGCCGGCCAGCGCGCGGTAGAGCGTGACGTCGGTCGGGTCGACCTCGTCGCGGATCTTCACCTCGGGAACGATCGAGAGCGTCCCCTCGTTCACGCCCCCTTCGATCGCCGCGTGCGAGTGGCAGTCGATCAGGCCCGGCATCACGAAGAGGCCGCGTCCGTCGAGCGTCGCGATCCCGTCCGGCGCCGGCAGCCCGCGCCCGATCGCCGCGATCTTCCCGTCCTTCACGAGCAGGTCGCCGTGCTCGATCGTCCCGTGGCTCACCGTGAGCAGCGTCGCGTCGCGGATCACGAGCGCGCCGCCGGTGTGGAGCGCCGGCTTGCGCGCCGCCTCGGTCTCGAAGTCGCCGGGCGCGCCGCCGTCGCCAGGGCCGCGCGCGAGGAGGGCGGCGACGAACGCGAGCGTGGTTGCGACCGGGCTCATCGCGACGCCTCCTGCTGGCGCGCGCCCTTCGGCGCTCGCTTCGCCTCGACCTCGAGCGGCTTTCCGAACGGCGTCTCGAGCGTCCCGGTGAGCCGGTCGGCGCCGTCCGCCTTCCCCACGAACTTGAACTCGAAGCGCTGCCCCTGGAACTGGGCGACGATCGTGAAGCGGACCGCCGCGTCGTCGGCGCTCCCGCTCAGCTCGCCCTCGCCCATCTCGCTCTCGAGCCGGCCCGAGAGCTTCGTCCCTTCCTGCTTCAGCGTGAGCGTCGACTCGAAGCCGCTCGTGTGCGCGCCCGGCTGGAGCGGCTTGAGGGACCAGGTGCCGGTCAGCCCGGCCGCGTCCGCCGCCGCCCCATCCTTCTTCTCGTCCTTCCCTTCCTTGGGCCCTTCTTTGGTCTTCTCTTCCGGCTTCGCCTCCTTCTTGGGCGCGCCTTCGAAGTGGCGGCCCGCGACGAAGACGTGGCGGACCGAGCGCTCCTTGTT
This sequence comes from Planctomycetota bacterium, assembly GCA_035695985.1. Classification (GTDB taxonomy): domain Bacteria; phylum Planctomycetota; class B15-G4; order B15-G4; family SIAN01; genus DASRRB01. The sequence continues at coordinate 1,565 of DASRRB010000265.1, forward strand.
CGCGAGGTCGCCCTCGACGAGCGAGAGGTTCGCCGCGCGGCCCGGTGCGAGCGCGCCGAGCTCCTGCGAAGCGCCGAAGAGCTCCGCGGGCGTCGCCGTCAATGCACGCAGCGCTGCGTCGGCGGGCAGCCCCTTCTCGATCGCGGTGCGCAGGTCCGCGAAGAAGTCGGGCACGCTGGAGGAGCCGCGCGTCGTGAGCGCGACCGGGACCCCCGCCGCGAGCAGGCGCTCGACGTTGCGGACCTCCTCCTCCCAGTGCATGCGCCGCTGCTCGAAGAGCTCGAGCGGCTCCGCCAGCACCGGGTCGGCCACCTCCCACGTTTCGGCGACGGAAGGTCCCGCGACGGGAGGCGGCGCCGTTTCGGGGGCGGGCGCGGGGGCCGGCGCGGCGACGGTGGCGCCGGTCGCGTCGCTCGCCGCGGGCGGAGCGTCGGGCTTCACTTCGGGGGCAGCGGCCGGCTTCGCCTCCGGCGGCGGCTTGAGCTTGGCGCCCTTGCGCTCGGGTGGATCGGGGAAGGCGAGGCTCGCCACCACCGCCACGCGCGCGGCGGCGAGCTCGGGGGCGCACTTCCACCCCTCCTTCGCCCCGATCAGCACCAGGTCGAAGCGGAACTCCTGCGCGAGGGCGAGCGCGCGCCGCAGGTCCCCCTCGCGGTCGGCGGCGAAGGCGATGCGGAGCTGGTGGTCGAGCACGGCGATCAGCGCGTCGAGGCAGTCGTCGCTCGGCGGGCGGGCGACCGCGGCGGGGTCGCGCTTGTAGCTCTCGCGCCAGCTCTGGAGCCGCTGCGCGTCGAGGAACGCCTGCCGCAGGTGGGCGAGCGTGCCCATGGTCGTCGACGGGTAGCCGCGCTCGTGCATCCCGCTGCCGAGCTTCGCGTGCAGCCAGCCCGGCTCGCGCACGACCGCGTCGCGCAGCGGCAGATCGGAGAGGTCGATCAGGCACGCCTGCCCGGCCAGGAACCCCTCGACCGGCGCGGTGAGCACGTCGGTGAAGCCGCCGAGCCGCAGTTTCGACGTCGCGTCCTTGTCGAGGGCGGCGAGCAGGAGGCGGCCGCGCCGTTCGGGGAAGAGCCCGCGCCGCGACGCCTCGGCCGTGTCGGCAAAGGCGTCGGAGCCGGTGTCCTGCGGCGCGCCCTCGCTCGCAGACGCCGCCGGAGAGCGTTCGTTCGGCGCGAGCCCGAGGTCGGAGAACGCGTCGATGAAGCCGGGCCACGCGGTGAGCCCGACGCCGTCGATCCGCTCCGCCTCGGGCGGGATCGCGAGGCCTGCCCCGATCGCCGCGATGCGGCCGTTGCGCAGGAGGATCGTCACCTCCCCCTCCGAGCTCGCAGCATTCGTCGGCGCCGGCCGGCCGGCGAGGCGGACGTTCTCGATCGCGAAGTCGACGCCGGTCGGGTCGAGCGCGGACGGGACGGTGCAACCCACGACGACCCAGGAGGCGAGCAGCATGCGGAATCACTCCGGCGCGACCAGGACGGGGTCCGACGAGGATGCCAACTCGCGCGCACGCCGTTAAGTGGCGGGCCGCCTGCCGCAGCGGCGCCCCGCTTCGGGAATTGAGTTCCGCGCGCACGGGGGCAGACTCGCGGGAATGGACGGCCCCCTCGTCGAACGCCTGCGCACGAACCTCGGCCGCGCGATCTTCGGGAAGCCCGAGGTCATCGACCACGTCCTCACCGCGCTGTTCGCCGGCGGCCACGTCCTGCTCGAGGACGTGCCGGGGGTCGGCAAGACCGTGCTGGCGCGCGCGCTGGCGCGCTCGCTCGACCTCTCCTTCCACCGCATCCAGTTCACGTCCGACCTGCTGCCGGCCGACCTGCTCGGCGTCCCGGTCTTCCGGCCCGAGAACGGCACCTTCGAGTTCAAGCGCGGGCCGATCTTCGCGCACGTGCTGCTGGCCGACGAGTTGAACCGCACGCCGCCGCGCACGCAGTCGAGCCTGCTCGAGGCGCTCGAGGACGGCCGCGTCAGCACCGACGGCGAGGTGTACGAGCTGCCGAGCCCCTTCTTCGTGCTCGCGACGCAGAACCCCATCGAGTTCGCCGGCACCTATCCGCTGCCCGAGTCGGAGCTCGACCGCTTCCTCCTCTGCGTCAGCCTCGGCCACCCCGACCGCGCGACCGAGCGGCGCATCGTCGAGGCGCACCGCGACGGCGCCCCGGTCGACGCGCTCACGCCGGTCGCGCGCGGCCAGGAGATCCTCGAGGAGCGCGAGCGCGTGAAGAAGGTGAAAGTCGATCCGAGCCTCGTCGAGTACGTGCTCGACCTCGTCGAGGCGACGCGGCGCGACGGACGCGTCCGGCTCGGCGCGAGCCCGCGCGCCACCATCGCCTTCGAGCGCGCCGCGCGGGCGCGCGCGCGCGTGCTCGGCCGCGACTTCGTGGTGCCCGAGGACGTCAAGACGCTCGCGATTCCCGTCCTCGCCCACCGCATCGTCGCGAGCGGCGGCGGCGACGGCGGGCGCGCCGCCGCCGAGCGCGTGCTCGGCGAGCTGCTGCAGCGAGTGCGCGTGCCGGCGTAGCGCGATGCACGGCGCACGCGCCTCGTGGTCGTTCGGCGGGAAGACGGCGCTGGTCGTCCTCGGCTGCGTCGCCGTCACGACGGCGCTCTTCGACGCGCCGCTGCTCGCGCTCGCGCTCGGCTTCCTCGCGCTGCTGGTCGTCGCCTCGCTGCCGGGCGGGCGCGCGCTCGATCGCCTCGAGCTGCTCGCGTTGCCGCCCGCCTGGCTCGTCGAGGACGAGGAGCGCCTTCTCGAGGCGCCCTACCAGTTGCCCGGCGGGCGGGCGCCCTTCGCGGTCCGGCTCGAAGGGCGCGGTCCGGCCGTCGACGTGGCGGGCGCGGCGCCGGTCCTCGCGCCGGCGAAGCTCGGCCGCCTGCCGCTGCGCGTCAAGGCGCGGAAGCGCGGCCACCACCGGCGCATCGCGCTCGAATGCACGGCGCAGGGCCCGTTCGGCTGGCGCCGGCTCGCGCGGACGTTCGAGATCGAGGCCGACCTCTGGGTGCTGCCGCGCCCGCACGTCCTGCGCGAGTCGGCGCTCGAGGAGATGCTGGCGTTGCGGCCGCGCGGACTCGACCGCCCGCAACCGACGGGGCCGGGCGAGGGCGAGTTCTACGCGCTGAAGCACTTCCGGCCCGGCGATCCCGAACGGCGTGTCCACGCGCGCCTTTCGGCGCGGCTCGGCAGGAAGGTCGTGCGCATCTTCCGCGGCGAGGCGCCGCCGCTCGTCCACCTGCTGGTCGACCCGCGCGTCGGCCGCGGCGCGAGCGCGTTCGCGCCGGGCGACTTCGACGAGGCGATGCGCTTCGCCGCCGGCGTCGTCCGCTCGCTGCGCGCGCGCAACGTCCCGCTCTCCCTCTCGATCGTCGAGTCGGGCGGGACGCGGCTCGCCGTGGCGGAGAGCTGCAAGGACCTCCACACCTATCTCGCCGCGCTCGCGCTGGCGCGGCCGCTGGCGACGGACGCGACGTCGGCGACGCCGCTGCTGCCGCTCGTTCCGCTCCTTCCTGCAGGATTCACGGGCGCGCGCCGCGTCGTCCTCCATCTCGGCGCGATCGACGAGGCGCGGCTGCCGGGCGACGTGCTCTCGATCCAGGCCGGCTCGCGCCGCCACTTCCAGCTCCTCGATCGCACCGTGCGCGTCGCCGCGGGGGCGGGCCTTGCCGTCTGATCCCGCCGCGCGACTCTTGCGGACGACGTGGCTCGCCGCGCTCGGCGGCTGCGTCGTCACGAAGTACGGCGCGCCGACCGCCGCGAGCGCGCTCTCGATCGCCGCCGCGACCGCGGTCGTCCCGATCGTCCTCCGGTTCGGGCCCGAGCGCGACGGAGCCGAGGCGCGTCCGCGTCTCGCGCGGACGGCGGTCGCCGGCATCGGCGCGGCGCTCGCCGCCGCGGCGCTCGCGTGGACGCAGGGCGCGGTGCGGCCGCTGCAGACGCCGTGGCTGACGCTCTTCGGGATCCCCTTCGCGTTCGCGGCCGCCGACTTCGACGGACCGGCGCTGCCGCGCCGGCGCGGCGCGGCGCTCTTCCTGTGCGCCTCGCTCGCGGTCGGCGT
>DASRRB010000266.1:0-11484 GCA_035695985.1 Planctomycetota bacterium
GGCGAGCCGCCGGTAGGCGTCGGCGAGGTCGGGCGACGGGTAGCCTCGCCCGCGACCCGACGCGACGAGCGCCGCGCGCAGCACGTCTTCGTTCGACTCGCGGCCCGTCAGCACCTTCTCCAGCAGCGCGAAGCTCGCCGGGTCGTCGATCGTGCCGAGCGTGAGGCAGAGGTTGCGCACGTACTTGGGGTCGTTCGCCTTGTGAAGCGCCTCGGCGAGCGCCGGTATCGCCGCCCGTCCCACCGCGGAGACGCGCCGCAGCGCGCGGTTGCGGACGACCGGATCGGGGTTGCCGAGGTCGCCGACGATCTCCTCGAGCGCCGCCCGTTCGCGCGGGGAGAGGTCGCGCTCGGACGAGCGCAGGAATTCGTCCGACGCCGGCGCGGCGGCGGCGCCCCCGATCAGGAGAAGAGAAAGCGGCAGCAGGCGCATGACGTCGGTCGCGCGGGGGCGTGAGCGCGATCGGGGGACTCGCGAGCGGTTGTTCACATCGATCTCACGGACTCCGCGGCGGGCGCCGCCGCGGCCTCGACCCTTCCACAAAACTAGGTCCTAGCGCCGCCCCGGCAAGCCGCGTCACGCGAGGAGGGCTCGAAACCTCGCGCCGGCCCGGCAGGCCGGACCGGCGCGAGGCGCGGGAAAAGCCTTCGCTGTGTCCAGGCTCAGCCGGTCAGCTCGGCGGCGAGCGGGGTGCCGAGAACCGCGGCGTCGAGGTCGAACGGCTGGGCGAAGAGCGTGATCACCAGCCCGGTCGGCGCGTTCGGGAGCGTGATCGAGCCGTAGCCCGAAGCGTCGGTCTGCCCGAACAGGTACGGGACGCCGCCGAGCGAGATCCGCAGGAGCGGGTCGTTGATCGGCAGCGCGAGCCCCTGGAACCCCGGCAGCGGGAACTGGGAGGCGTCGCCGCGCCCGAGCCCCAGCAGCACCACGAAGCCGTGCACCGGCGCGCCCCACACCTCGACGACGAGCTGCTGCGTCGAGTCGACGACGCGCTGCGGCGCGTGGCTGACCAGGAAGTCGGCCGAGGCCGGCATGAAGTCGAGCGCGTCGATCTCCACCGTCGACGCCAGGCCGAGCGCCGACTCCTTCATCACGACCGATCCGCCGCCGGCGTCGGAGAAGACCGTGGCGTCGTCGGCGGACGGGCTCTGCACCGTGAAGCAGATCGCGCCGCCCGAGTCGACCGCGAGCGAGAGCGTGTCGCCCGCCGTGGTCGCCTTGCCCAGCGCGGTCGTGATCATCTGGTCGACCTCCCCCTCGGTGTAGACGACCGCCTCCACGCCCTGGATCGGATCCCAGAGGAGCACCGAGCCGTCGGTGATCACGTTGGGCGTGTCGGTCGAGAGGACCGACGACGCCTCGTCGTCCGCGAAGCTGAGCAGCATCGAGCCGTCGGCGTAGACGTGCAACGCGTCGAGGTCGACGTTCCCGTCGGTGCAGCCGAACGCCGACACGATCTGCGCCTCGCTCCACGCGACCTCGAGCGTCCCGTCCGGCGCGAGGCGCACGATGTCGCCGTCGAGGAACGGCCCGACGGTGGTCGTGAAGCTCACGTAGACGTCGCGCACGCGCCGCGGCCCCGCCATGACGACCGCGAGCGCGTCGACGTCCTTCCAGACGTCGCTCTGGCCGTCGCCGTTCACGTCGCCGGTGTAGTAGGCGGCCGTCGCCTCGCGCAGCCACGGTGCGACGACGCCGGTCGCGGGGTCGTACTGCGCGAGCTCGGTGTCCTGCAGCGTGCCGAACGGCGTCGACGCCGCGGACGTCAGCGAGAAGACCACGCGGTCCTGTGCATGCGCCGGCGGCGCCGTCGAGACGCCGGCGAGGACGAGCGCGGCGAGTCCGCGCGGGAAGGGACGGAACGAACGGGGCATGACCTCACTCCTTCTGCCGCGGCGTCGCTCGCGCGCGCCGTCGGCGCATGAAACGGCGGCCGTCGCGCCGCCGCGGGACTGCGGCGCGCCACCGCGGCGACGCCGACGCGGAAGGAGTCGCGGACCGGACGCGTCGGTTACAGGTCGTCGGGGAACGGGAACGGCTGCACGTCGGCGACCGCCGCCGCGCCGGTGAGCAGCAGGTGGAGCCGGTCGACGCCGAGCGCGATGCCGGCGCAAGGCGGCAGCCCCGAGCGCAGCGCCGTCAGGAACGCCGCGTCGATCGGGAGCGCGGCCCCGCCCGCGCGCACGCGCTCGTCGCTCTCGGCGCGCAGCCGCCGCTCCTGCTCGGCCGCGTCGCGCAGCTCCTGGAACGCGTTGCCGAGCTCGAGGCCCGCCACGTAGACCTCGAAACGGCGCGCGACGCGCGGGTCCGTCGAGTCGAGCTCGGCGAGCGCCGCGTGGCGCGCCGGGTAGGCGTGGAGGAAGGTCGGCCGCTCGACGCCGAGGTGCGGCTCGACCAGCTCGATCAGGATCCGGAAGTAGGCCGAGTCGGCGCGCGCGCGAGGGCCGCCGACCGCGCGCACCCAGTGCGACGGCAGCGTCGCGAGGAAGCGCTCGTCGTCGTCGTCGAGGTAGGGCGCGAGGTCGACGTCGGCGTGGCGGCGGAACGCCTCGGCCACGGTGATCCACTCGCCCGGCCGCGCCACGTCGCAGCCGCGGCCGCCGCGCTCGATCCGGGTCGGGACCGCGAGCGCCGCCGCTCCCTGCGCCAGCAGCCGCTCGACGTCGCGCGCGATCGCCTCGAGCCCATCGAACGCGCGATACCACTCGCAGAGCGTGAACTCGGGCGCGTGCAGCGGCGAGTTCTCGTCGGGGCCGTCGCGGAAGCCGCGGCCGAGCTGGAAGATCCGCTCGCAGCCCATCGCGAGCAGCCGCTTCATCGCGTACTCGGGAGACGTCGCGAGCCAGAGCGGCGTCGCGCTGCGCCGGCCGTGGAACGCCGTCTCGAACGGACGCAGGTGCGGCTCCTGGCCCGGCGCGCCGAGCAGCGTCGGCGTCTCGACCTCGAGGAAGCCCTCGGCGCGGAAGCCGGCGCGGATCGCCGCGAGCAGCCGGTCGCGCGCGCGCAGCTCCTCGCGCCGCCTCGGCCATCCGGAGTCGTCCCATTCGGCCGTCTCGCCCGCCTCGAGCGCCGGCACGCCGAGCACGTCGCAGCGGACGGCGGCGAAGCGCCCTTCGGCGTCGACCTGGCCGCGCGCGCGCAGCCACGCGCCGACGACGGTGATCGGCACGGCGCCCACGACCTCGACCTCGCCCGACTCGTCGCGCAGCCGCAGCGCGCTTGGACGGATCGCGACGACGCGGCCGGCGATCCATGCCGGAGGGGAGGGAGCCGCGGAAGCGGCCGCGCCGCGCGCGAGCTCGCCGATCCGCCGGTCGCGCAGGGGCGCCTCATCGCTCATCGCGGCAGGAGCGCGGCGGCGCTCACGGCACGATGCGATAGAGCATGCGCGGATACGGGATGCACTCGCGCACGTGGTGCGTGCCGCAGATCCACGCGGTGGTGCGCTCGACCCCGAGCCCGAAGCCGGCGTGCGGCACGCTGCCGTAGCGGCGCAGGTCGAGGTACCACTCGAACGCCTCCTTCGGGAGCTGGTGCTCGGCGATCATCTTCTCGAGGAAGGCGAGGTCGGTCGCGCGCTCGCCGCCGCCGATGATCTCGCCGTAGCCCTCGGGCGCGAGCAGGTCGCAGCCGAGCGCGAGGCGGTCGTCCTGCGGGTCGCGCTTCGCGTAGAAGGCCTTGATCGCGGCCGGGAAACGGTGCACGAGGAGCGGCTTCTCGAACTGGCCGCTGATCTCCGCCTCGTCGGGCGCCCCGAAGTCGCCGCCCCACTCGAAGGGGTGGCCCTTCTTCTTCAGGACCTCGACCGCCTCGGTGTAGCTCATGCGCGGGAAGGGCTTCTGGACCTTCTCGAGCTTCGCCACGTCACGTTCGAGGACCTTCAACTCGGGCAGGCGGTCCTTCACGACGCAGCCGACGACGTAGGTGACGAGGTCCTCCATCAGGACCATCACGTCCTCGAGCGTCCCGAAAGCGATCTCCGGCTCGACCATCCAGAACTCGGTCAGGTGGCGGCGCGTCTTGCTCTTCTCGGCGCGGAAGGTCGGGCCGAAGCAGTAGACCTTGCCGAACGCCATCGCGGAGGCCTCGGCGTAGAGCTGGCCGCTCTGGCTCAGGTAGGCCTTCTCGTCGTCGAAGTACGGCACCTCGAAGAGCGTCGTCGTCCCCTCGCACGCCGACGGCGTGAAGATCGGCGAGTCGACGCAGAGGAAGCCGCGCTCGTCGAAGAAGTCGCGGATCGCCTTGATGATGCGGGCGCGGATGCGCAGCGTCGCGTGCTGCTTCCTGCTGCGGATCCAGAGGTGGCGCCGCTCGAGCAGGAACTCGGGCGAATGCTCCTTCTTGGTGATGGGATAGGGCTCGGCGACGCCGACGATCTCCGCCGACTCGAGCCCGATCTCGACGCCGAGCGCCTGGCGCGGCGCCGCCTTGACCGTCCCGCGCACGATCAGCGAGCTCTCCTGCGGCAGCGCCCCGAGCTTCTCGAACAGCTCGGGCGGGAGCTCCGGCGCGAAGGCGACCGCCTGGACGATCGACGTCCCGTCGCGGATCTCGAGGAAGTGCAGCTTCCCGCTCGAGCGGCGGTTGTAGAGCCAGCCGCGGACCTCGACCTTCTGGCCGACGAGCCCGGGAAGGCTCTCGGCCGACGCGACCGTCGTCATTCCATTCGCTCCCACTCGCGCTGGCCCGTTCGCGCCGCTTCGCTCAGGGGAAGATCTCGTGCGCCGCGCGCAGCGCGACGTCGGTGACCTGCCCGTCGGCGACCGTCACCGTCCCCTTGTACGTCATGCCGGCGCGCCGCGCCTCGACGGGGATGCGCAGCTCGTCGCCGGCCGCCCCTTCGACGGGGTCGGCGAGCACGTGGACCATCTCGAAGCCGCGCTGCGCGAGCGAGCGGCGCATCCGGCCGTGCAGGCCGCCCTCGTCGTCGCCGGTGTACTCGGTGCGCGCGCGCTGCTCGTCGATGCGGATGCGGACGTCGCCGAGGATCACCTCGAGCCGGGCGAGGCGGTCGAGCAGCGGCGCGAGGTCGGAAGCGACGAGCGGCTTGGGGAGGCGGCCGACGTCCTCGCGCAGCGCGCGCAGCGAGTCGTCGGCGGCGCGCATGCGCTCGCCGAGGTCGAGAGGCTTCAGCAGCGCGGCGACCTGCGCCTCGCGGACCATCCCGTCCGGACCCTGCAGCGCGTCGAGGCGCCGCACGATCGCGCCGATCCCCCGCTGCGACAGGGCGAACAGCACGACGGCGACGGACAGCGCCGAGAGCGCGACGATCAGGACGAGCCCGGGATCGATCGGCACGGGAATCCGGTCCTCGACGACGGTGACGCGGGACGAGCGGGCGATCGTAGGAGCGCCGCGGAATCGAAGCAAACGGCGCCGCGCGGCGCGCCCGCCGACGGCTCAGCCGCCGCCCGGCTGCTTCGACAGGACCTCGACGAGCCCCCGGATCTTCTCGGCATTGGGATAGGCGGGATACTTCTTCAGCAGTTCGCGGTAGGTCGTGAGCACCTTGTCGAAGTCGTGGTAGCGGCCGTTCTCGAGGAACAGCGCGCCGTAGCCCTCGAGCGCCTCCGCCTCGGTGGTCGGATCGCCGCGCGCGTTCTGGAAGCCGCTGCGCGCGGCGCGGAAGTCCTCCTCCTTGCCCGTTCCCTGGTACTTCAGGAAGCAGGTGTTCGCGAGGTCGAGCTCGACGCGCGCGTGCTGCGTCCCCTCCGAATGCACCAGCGCGTTGTTCAGCACCTTGATCGACTCGTCGATCAAGCCGAGCGCACGGCAGACCTTCGCGAGCTTCAGGCTGGCGTCGATCGCCTCGGGATGGCGCTTCACCGCGTCGTCGAGGACGAGCTTCGCTTCGGAGAGCTTCTTCGTGTCCTTGTTCGAGGGGTTCCCCAGCGCCATCCGGATCAGCAGATCGGCGAGCAGCTCGCTCGCGCCGGTGAGCTCGGGATCGCTCTTCAGCTCCTTCTTGAGCTCCGCGATCACCTCGGCGCGGCGCGCGTCGTCGGGGCCGTTGCCGGGATCGTCGGCGGGCGGCGGCGCGAGGAGCTCGCTGCGCCACGCCTCCCAGCGCGCCTCGCGCTGGTACGCCGCCCACTTCGTCCAGCCGAAGAAACCCGCCGCCGCGACGGCGAGGACGGCGACGATGGGGAGTACCGGCTTTCTCACGCGGGGTCCGCTTCCTCGGGAAGGGCTTCGCGCGGGAGAGCATGCCGACGAGGACGCGACCTCGCATCCAGGACCGCTTCGGGGCTCGTCGGGGGCCCCTCGGACGCCGCTCGCGCGCGGCGCCCTTCGACTTCAGGAGACGGGAACGACTTCCGGACTCGAGCCTGCGGATTCGAGCCTACGGACTCGGGACGGCGGAGCTCAACCGTCTCCGGCTTCGCGCTCGAGGGCGGGCAGCGGCTGCCTCGCCGGCGGATTGCGCGGAGCGACGTGCAGGATCTCGGAGTCGAGCACCGTCCCGCACCGGTTGCAGATCAGCCGGACCTGCACCCGCCCCTCGTCGTCGAGGAGCTTCTCCTCGCGCGCATTGAGGATGCTGCACGAGCAGTCTCTGAAGACCGTCCCCATCCAGGGTCTCCCGCTGAAGATGCCGATCGCCATGGCAGCTTTTCCTCTCACAACAACCTCGCGCGCCTGCCAGGCGTCAGCCAGAGATCCCGGGCCAACCGCCTTCCCTGATGCAGCGTCACCGTGGTCGTCCCAGTCGTCTCCTCGTCCCCCCTTCTCTTCCCGAGCCCAGCCGCACCACACGGCACGCACTGGATGGACGTCCGAAACGCACCGTGGATGCGCGTCGAACATCGCCGCTTGGATGGGAAGCCGCGCCGATGAAGTTCCCGTGAATTCCCTCTCCCGGGCAGTACCAGGAGGCGGGGACAGGCTCGACACCAGCTCTTCCACATCCACATCGGCTAGTCCACGGCCCGCACCGGGGTGACAGTCCGCACCCCATCGGTCCGCCCGGGGGCGGCAGCCCCGTTACACTCCTCCGCCCGCGGCCGGCGCGACGCCCGCGACGCATTCGCGCCGCGGCGCGCGGCGCCCCGGGAGCGCGAGGAACCCTGTCGATGTCCGCAGCCCCCGGAGGCGACCCGACGCTCTTCCTGGTCGACGGCTCGGCGCTGGCCTACCGGTCGCACTTCGCCTTCATCCGCAGCCCGCTGCTGACGCGTACGGGCGAGAACGTCTCCGCGATCTTCGGCTTCACGCACGCCCTGATTCGCATCCTCGAGCGCGAGCAGCCGACCCATTGGGCCGTCGTCTTCGACACCAAGGAGCCGACCTTCCGCCACGCGAAGTACCCCGAATACAAGGCGACGCGCGAGCGCATGCCCGACGAGCTGGTCGCGCAGCTGCCCGGCATCCGCGAGGTGATCGGGGCGCTGAACGTCGCGCTGCTCGAGCAGCCGGGCTTCGAGGCGGACGACATCATCGCGACGCTCGCCCGCAAGGCCGAGGCGGACGGCTTCGAGGTCCGGATCGTCTCGGGCGACAAGGACTTCTGCCAGCTCGTCACGCCGAAGGTGAAGCTCTACACGCCGGGCAAGGGCGACGGCGCACCCGAGGTGGTCGGCCCCGACGAGGTGCCGCTGCGCATGCAGGCGCGCGCCGACCAGATCGTCGACCTGCTCGCCCTCATGGGCGACGCGTCGGACAACGTGCCGGGCGTGCCGAAGGTCGGCGCCAAGACCGCGGCCGAGCTGCTCGCGAAGTTCGGGTCGCTCGACGCGCTCTATGCGCGGCTCGACGAGGTCGAGAAGCCGGCGCTGAAGAAGACGCTCGCCGAGCACAAGGACAGCGCGCTGCTCTCGAAGGAGCTCGTCACCCTCCACTTCGACGTCCCGCTCGAGAAGAAGGTCGCCGACCTCGCGCGCCGCCCCGCCGATCCGCTCGCGACGCGCCGCCTGTTCCAGCACTACGAGTTCCGCTCGCTCCTCGACCGCGTCCCCGACGCGGGGGCGGCCGCGCCCGCGGCACCGGCGCGCGACTACCGGATCGTGCGCGGCGGCGCGGAGCTGCGCGCCCTCGTGAAGGAGCTGCGCGCGGCGCCGGTCTTCACGGTCGACACCGAGACGACCGGCATCGACCCGCTGCGCTGCGAGCTGGTCGGCATCTCGCTCTGCTGCAAGGCGGGCGCGGCGGCCTACCTGCCGTTCCGCCAGCCGGGCGAAGGTCTCTTCAGCGCGGCGAGCGGGACGTCCGGGATCGAGAAGGACCCGGCGCTCGCCGAGCTGCGCGAGCTCCTCGCCGACGCCGCGCACGCCAAGGCGGGCCAGAACGCGAAGTACGACCTGCACGTGCTCGGACGCCACGGCTTCCCGGTGCGCGGCGTGACGTTCGACACGATGATCGCCCACTACTGCGTCGAGCCGTCGGCCGCGAGCCACTCGATCGACGCGCTCGCGCTCCAGTACTTCAACCACGTGAAGATCAAGACGACCGACCTGATCGGCACCGGCAAGAAGCAGGTGACGATGGACAAGGTCCCGGTCGAGAAGGTCGGCGAGTACGCCTGCGAGGACGCCGACTTCACCTTCCGCTGCATCGAGCCGCTGCAGCGCGGGCTCGAGGCGGGCGCCGTCCTGAAGCTCTACGAAGAGCTCGAGATGCCGCTGCTGTTCGTGCTCGAGAAGATGGAGGACGCCGGCGTCGCGCTCGACGGGAAGGCGCTCGACGAGATGGGCGTGAAGTTCGCCGCGCGCGCCGCCGAGCTCGAGAAGAGGATCCACGAGCTCGCCGGCGAGCCGTTCAACGTGAAGTCGACGCAGCAGCTCGCGGACGTGCTCTACGTCAAGCTCAAGGTGCACGAGCAGCTCGGCATCAAGAAGGTGCCGCGCACGGAGACCGGCTTCTCGACCAACGCCGAGTTCCTCGAGCAGATGGAGTCGCATCCGCTGGTCGCGGCGGTCCTCGAGTACCGCCAGCTCGAGAAGCTGCGCTCGACCTACCTCGAGACGCTGCCGAAGCTCGTGAATCCCGCGACCGGGCGGCTCCACACCTCGTTCAACCAGGCGGTGGCGGCGACCGGCCGCCTCTCGAGCGCCGACCCCAACCTCCAGAACATCCCGATCCGCACCGAGCTCGGCCGCGAGATCCGGCGCGCCTTCAAGTCGCGCTTCGCGGGCGGCACGCTCGTCTCCGCCGACTACTCGCAGGTCGAGCTGCGCCTGCTCGCCCACCTCTCCAAGGACGAGAACCTCGTCGCCGCCTTCGGCCGCGGCGAGGACATCCACCGCCGCACCGCGTCGCTCGTCTTCCACGTGCCGCTCGAGCAGGTGCCCTCCGAGATGCGCTCGCGCGCCAAGGCGATCAACTTCGGGATCATCTACGGCATGGGCGCGCAGCGCCTCGCGCGCGAGACCGGCCTCACGTTCACGGAAGCCCAGGCGTTCATCGCGCGCTACTTCGAGGTCTTCACCGGCGTCCGCAAGTGGCTCGACGCGACGCTCGAGCAGGCGACGCGCGACGGCTACGTGACGACGCTGCTCGGCCGCCGCCGCGCCATCCCCGAGATCCACTCCGAGGATCCGCGCATCCAGGCCAACGCGCGCAACGTCGCCGTGAACACCCCGCTGCAGGGAACCGCGGCGGACCTGATCAAGCTCGCGATGCTCGCCGTCGACCGCGAATTGACGAAGGCGAAGCTCGAGTCGTGCATGATCCTCCAGGTGCACGACGAGCTCGTCTTCGACGTCGCGCCGGGCGAGAGCGCGAAGGTGAAGGCCCTGGCGAAGAAGTGCATGGAGACGGCGCTCGACCTCTCCGTCCCGCTCAAGGTCGACGTCGGCGAAGGCCCGAGCTGGCTCGACGCGCACGGCTGACGCGCTCGACGAACCGCGCCGAGCTCGGGTACGTTCCAGGCCACCGGGCAGCGAAGGAGTGCGCGTGATGTTCAGTGCCCTCGTGCTCACCGGCGCCCTGCTCTCCGCATGCGTCCAGGATCCGGGAGCGAAGCCGGTCGCGCCCGTGCCCGACCTCGCGCCGAAACTCGCAGCGTGGTTGCAGGCGCCCTCGATGGTCGAACGCGACCAGATCCGGTCGGAGCTCGTGGAGCTCGGAGCGCCGGCCGTGCCGGCGCTGCAGGAGGTCGTCACCAGGCGCGACCCCGCGATGGGGCTCGCGCTGCAGGTCCTCTGCCGGATCGGCGAGCCGGCGCGGCCCGCGCTGCCGCAGATGCTCGCGATCCTCGGCGACCGGGATTTCGTCGAGCCGCAGGGACAGCGCGCGCACGAAACGGCGCGCGGCCTCCTCTTCGATTCGATCCGAGAAGCATCGTGGGCCGCCGACGAGATCGCCCCCGTGCTCGCGAAGGTGGCGGAGGACGGAAAAGAGAGCGACTGGTCCCGGACGACGGCGGGCTTCGCGCTCGGCCGGATGGGACGCGCGGCGTTGCCGATCCTCTCCAAGTGGCTCACCGAAGCGCGCCGCGACCCGCGCCTGCGAGGGATCGCCCTCACGGCTCTCCGCGAGACGGGAATCGACGCGCCCGAGGTGGTCCGTCCGATCGCCGAGAACCCGAAGGATCCGCTCCAGGACGCCGCGATCTACACGCTCGCCACGATGGAGGAGCGCGCCGGTCGCAAGAGCCGCGACGAATTCTGGCGCGAGCAGGTCCACGGGGATCCGTACGGCGTCCAGGTACGCGGCTGGCTGATGAGCGCGAAGCAGGCGCTGAATCGCCAGCGCCTCGATCCGTTGACGCAGGAGGTGAAGCAGCTCTGGCGCGCACGACTCGCGGAGAAGCCCGACGCCGCGCTCGCCTATCAGCTCGCCCTCCTCCTGCAGGATCAGTGCTCCAACAGCGAGCTCGTCTACGGCGCCCGGAAGGGGTACTGGGCGAAGGAGGACCCGCTCGAGAACTACGCGACGATGGCCGATGCGCTGCGTCTCGCGCAGGCGAACGCGGAACCGGGAACGCCCGTCGGGTCGCGCGCGGCGCGCGGGCTCGCGAAGATCGCGCTGCTGCGCGGCGACTGGGACGCGATGAACGCCGCGCTCGCCGGGCTCGGCCAGCCGCCGGTCCCCGCGGACCAGCGTCCGTGGCTCACCGCGCCGCCCAAGGACTGGGGCGCGCTCGCCGAGAGCTGGCAGCCGTGTGATCCGGCGCTGCGCGAAGGCGACTGCGCCTTCGAAGTCCACGTCGCGAAGGGCGGCCATGGCCTGCGCGGCGCGCACGTCCTGCTGCGGCAGAAGCCGCCCGAGACGAACGTCCACAACACCGGCATCGAGACCCGAACGCTGCTGCTGTGGCCGACTCCATTGTCCGACGACACGGTCCACAGGGACGCCGGCTTCGGCTACTCCGCCGACGATCGCGCGCAGACCCGCTACGCCGTCACCGACGATTCGGGCGTCGCCCGTTTCGAAAAGCTGCCGCCGATCGAGGTCGCGATCGAAGTGATGGTCCCGACCGCCAATTTCACCGAGCCCGGCTCGCAGTGGGACCTCTGGACGCAGGAGGGGGACGGCCCGCCGGCG
>DASRRB010000267.1:0-13068 GCA_035695985.1 Planctomycetota bacterium
GGCACGCACCCCGAGCCGGCGCCGGCCACGCTCGTGTGGACCTACGAAGTGCAGCCGGGCGACCGGCTCGAGCGGATCGCGAGCTCCCTCTACGGCGAGCGCCAGATGTGGAAGGAGATCGCGGCCGCGAATCCGACGCTCACCGATCCGGCGCGCCTGCGCGTCGGCTCGACGCTCACGCTGCCGAAGGATCCGGTGAACACCGCCGTCGTCGGCCTCTCGCACGGAGCGGGCGGCGAGGGGCGCAAGCACGTCACGGTGCCCGACCACCTCCAGCCGAAGGACGACGGCAAGAGCGACGCGCCGAAGGTCGTGAAGGAGCCGGCGCCCGAGAAGGCGCCGGCGAACTCGAAGGCGACCGGCTTCAAGCGCGTCACCTCGAGCGACCAGTACCAGGTCCAGCGCGGCGACACGCTGATGGCGATCGCTGCGACGCACTACGGGACGCGTTCGGCGTGGCGCATGATCCTCGATGCGAACGTCGACGTGATCCCCGACAAGGACCACATCAAGCCCGGCATCACGATCAAGCTCCCGGCGGAGTGACGCCGCCGCGCGCGAGCGCGTTCCCGTTCGAATCCGCGGTCCCGCCGCGCGCCTCGATCCGGCGCCGGCGGGACCGCTCCCGTTTCCAGCAGAAGAGGACGAAGACGAGGTGCGCGAGCGCGATCCAGCGCATGCCGGGAAGGACGCGCGCCGGCGTCGAAGGTGACAGCGACGGCGGCGGCGACGGCGGCGGCGGGGACGCGGACGCTCCGGGGTGCGTCCCTCATGGACGCGCCCCTTCCGGGATCAGCGAGGGAGGGCCCCGCGCACGACCTTGGGCGCGCCGCCGCGCACGTCGACGACGCACTGCGTGAACGGGTCGAGCGTGGCGAGGACCTTCTTCGTGAGCGCCGGCGCCGGCCCCGAATCGCGGACGACCAGGATCAGGCGCGACATCCCCGCCTTCATCACCGAAGTGAGCGAGGAGACCTCCGCCTCGAGCTCGACCGGGTCGTCGGGGAAGCGCCGCTGCAGCCGCACGCTCCAGTCCTCGATCGAGTCGACCACGACGGCGTCGGCGTGGCCGGCGAGCTGCGCGATCGCGCTGCCGATGAAGATCGGCTCGTCGAAGGTCTGGAAGACGGTGCCGGCGTAGTCGCGGTCCTCCTCGACCCTCCCGCCCGACACCTTCTCCTGGGCGAACTCGATGGCGGTGAGGACGAGGCCGAGGTCGCTGCCGGCGGCGCGCGCCAGCTCGACGGCGTAGGGGACGGCGCCCGCCGGCGCGTGCACGAGGATGTTCGAGGCCATGCGCTCTCCGTGGACGAGGCGGTCCCGGCGATCGGGCGCGGGATACTAGTGTCCTGGAACAGAGGTTCGCGAACACAGCCCGAGGCGATCTTCGTGTCGGGCGAGGATCGCCGACGAGGCAACTCACGGAGGCAGTTGGCGAGGAGGCGTGACGAAGTCCGACGCGAAGAGCGACCGGGATGTGGAAGCGAACCTCTGTTCCAGGACACATGCGGCGTGACGAGGCGGCCCGAGCTCTCGATCCTGCTGCCGGCGCGCGACGCCGGCCGCTACCTGCACGCGGCGGTGGGCGACGTCCTGCGCCAGCGCGGCGTCGAGCTCGAGCTCGTCGCGGTCGACGACGGCTCGCGCGACGGGACGGGCGAGCGGCTCGAGAAGCTGGCGCGCGCCGATCCGCGCCTGCGCGTGGTGCGGACCGCCGGGATCGGGCCGGCGCGCGCGCTCGACCTCGCGCTCGCCGCGGCGCGCCACCCCTGGATCGGGCAGATGGAGGCGGACGACCGCTGTCCGCCCGACCGCTTCGCGCGCCTCTTCGATGCGCTCGAAACACATGGCGACTGGGACGGCGCGGTGAGCCGCGCCGGCGTCTTCGGCTTCCAGAGCGAGGGGATGCGCCGCTACGTCCGCTGGCAGAACGGCCTGCGCGATCCCGACGAGCTGGCGCGCGCGCGCTTCGTCGAGATCCCGGCGCTGCACCAGTGCGGCGTCTACCGCCGCGGCGCGCTCGAGGCCGTCGGCGGCTTCGTCGGCCTCTCCGAGGAGCGCGGCTGGCCGCTCGACATCGACTTCTGGATGCGCTGGTTCGAGCGCGGGCTCAAGGCGGGCCGCGTCGGCCGCGTGCTCTACCGCTGGCGGCAGCACGCTCGCCAGTCGACGCGCACGAGCCCGGCGCATCGGCTCGACGCGCTGCGCCGCTGCAAGGCGTGGTACTTCGCGCGCGGTCCGGCGCGCGGCCGCGCGATCGACCTCTATTCCGTCGGACGCACGCTGGACGCGTGGCGCGCCGAGCTCGGCGCGGCGGGCGCCGGCGACGTGCAAGCGCGTCCGTGGCGGCCGGGCGCGCCCGTCCCGGCCGCGCGCGGCGACGCGCTGCGCCTCTTCGCCTACGGCATGGAGCCGGCGCGCGCGCGCGTGCGCGCGGCGCTTCCCGACTTCGACCCGGCGCGCGACTGGTTCGCCGCGTGAATCCGCTGCGCTGGCTCGTGCGTCCGCTCGCGCGCTGGTGGAACGCGCCGGAGCGCCGCAAGCGTCGCGAGGCCGACCGCGCTCTCGACGAGCTCTTCGCGCGCCCCGACCTGCTGGCCGGCACGTCGCTGCGGCCCGACCATCGCGGCCGCGTCCAGCTGCTCGACCTCTCGAAGGCGCCGGCGCGCATCGGCTTCGGGATCGTCCGCCACCCGCGCCCGTACGCCTTCTCCCGTCAGTTCCACGAGGTGGTCGAGCTCTGGGTCTGGCACGCCGACGAGCAGCGGCTCGAGCGCGCGAAGGGGATCAACCTCACGCGCGCGCGCGGCAGCGACGGCGACCCGACGGCGTTCGGCACCGGGGCGTGACGGCCGGACCGGTCAGCGCGCCGCACCGGCCTGCAGCAGCGACGGCACGAGCCCCAGCCACTCCTCGGGGGTGAGCTCGAGCACCGCGAGCACCTCGCGCGGCGGCGGCGGACGCGCCGGGCCGTCGACGCAGAGCGTCTCCGCGCACGCGAGCAGGCTCGGCAGGCTGCGCAGTCCGAGCGGCGCGGCGAGCGGCGCGTGGTGGCACGCGACCGCGTGCACGACCGGCTCGGGCAGCTTCCATGCGTCGACCAGCTCGCGGCCGAGCTCGGCGTGGTCGACGCCGAAGCGGGCGCGCTCGAATTCGAGCGGGGGCGCGCCGGCCGCCGCCGCCTCGTCGTGCGCGCGCTGCAGCAAAGCACCGTCGCGCACCGCGAGCTCGACCAGCCCGACGTCGTGCAGGATGCCGGCGGCGCGCGCCTCCTCCTCGAGCGGGACGTTGGCGGCGCGCGCGACGACGCCGGCCGCGCGCGCGACGGCGACCAGGCGGGCGCGCAGCCGCTCGCTCGAGAGGTTTCCGCCGAGCTCGGGCATGGCGCGCGCCGCGCGGCCCATCGCCATCGAGAGCACGAGGTTGCGCAGCACGCTCGTGCTGACGAGGGAGACGGCGCGGTCGAGGCGGTCGACGCGCCGCTCCATGCTGTAGAGCGACGAATTCGCGAGACGAAGCACCTCGGCCGCGAGGTCGGGCAGTTCGCACATCGCCTCGGCGAGCGCGCCCGCCGGCAGCTCCTCGTCGCGCAGCCGGGCGTGCAGATCGAGGAACGCCGAAGGCGGAGAGAGGCGCTGGCGCGGAGCGAGGAGCGTCACGGCGCGCCCCCCGCCTCGGCGCGGCCGGCCGCCGCGACCGCCTCGTCGCCGCAGCGCGCAGCGACGGAGCGCGCCAGCTCGCGCAGCTGCGCGAAGGTCATCGTCGCGAGCTCGGGCGACGTGAGGCGCGTCCAGGTCTCTTCGAGGATCGCGACGAAGAGTTCGACCAGCCGCGGATCGAGGTGGCCGCCCGCCTCACGGCGCAGGATCGCGATCGTCCGCGCGTGGTCGAGCGCCCGCTTGTAGGGTCGCTCGCTGCGCAGCGCGTCGTAGACGTCGACGATGGCGAAGAGGCGCGCGCCGAGCGCGATCTCCTCGCCCTTGAGTCCGCGCGGGTAGCCGCCGCCGCTCCAGTGCTCGTGGTGGGCGTAGGGGATCTCGCTCGCGACGCGCAGGTGTTCCGCCTGCTTCAGGATCTCGAAGCCGATCTGCGGGTGGGTCCGCATCACCGCCCACTCCTCCGCGGTGAGCTCGCCGCGCTTGAGCAGGACCGGGTCGGGGATGCCGATCTTCCCGATGTCGTGCAGCAGCGCGCCGCGGTGGATGTCGAGCAGGTCGCCCTCCGGCACGCCGGCGACGACCGCGAAGTGGAGCGTCCAGAGCGCGACGCGGTGGGAGTGGCCCGCGGTCTCCTGCTCCCGCGCGTCGAGGGCGCGGATCAGCGCGCGCAGCGTCTCCTCGCAGCTCTGGTCGAGGCTCTGCAGCGCCTGCTCGAGCCGGCGCGAGCGCTCGCCGAGGCCCGCCGTGTAGTGCTCGAGCGTCTCCTGGCTCGTGACGTCGAGGCGGTGGCGTTCGAGCGCGCGCCCGAGCGCCTCGATCAGCGCCGGCCCCTCCTCGGCGAGCAGCACGTCGTGGGCGCCCGCGCGCCAGAGCGCGCAGACCCGCGCCGGCGCGACGACCGGGCCGACCACGACGACCGGCAGGCCGGGGGAGAGCAGCCGCTGCTCGCGCACCTGCAGCGGCGCATGGCCCGCGTCGTCGTCGATCGAGAGCAGGACGACGTCGGCCGCGACGAGGCCGGGCTCGGCGACGAGGCCGGCGGCGTCGAACTCTGCGCGCCAGCGGGCGACCGCGTCGGTCCGGCCGGCGAGCCGGATCCGAGGCCGTCCGTGTTCACGGCGAGCCGGACTGCTCAACGTCGGGATTCCTCGCTGCGGCGCCCATGGACCCGGTTCGCTTTCGTCGATCGGGGCGTGCCGTCTTGACGGAGAAGCCGCGGAGAGCCCTCCGGGGGCGCGCCGACGCGGCTACGATGGGCCGCGCGGCGGGCGGAAACGGGGCGCGGCGGCACTTCGTTCCGATGCAACGAGGATCGTTGGGAGGGGAAGAGCTTGACGACGGCGAAAGAAACACCGACCGTCCTCGCCCTCACGTTCGACTGCTTCGGCACGCTCATCGACTGGGAAACCGGCCTGAAGCAGGCGCTGCAGGAAGAGGGGGTCTTCGACGCGATCAAGCCGCCGTGGCCGGAGTTCCTGCGCGCGCGCGAGAAGAAGGAGGCGGAGTGGGAGGCGCTGCCCTACCGCCACTACCGCGAGATCCTCGCGATGAGCCTGCGCGAGACCTTCGCGTCGTTCGGCGCCGGCCTCGACGAGCCGACCGCGCTGCGCGTCGCCGACTCGATCCGCCGCTGGCCCGCCTTCCCCGACACGGTGAGCGCGCTGCGCCGCCTCGGCAGCCAGTACCCGATGCACATCCTCTCCAACGTCGACCGCGCGCCGCTGCAGGCGGTGGTCCAGCGCCTCGGGATCCCGTTCGCGGAGCTGATCACCGCCGAGGACGTGCGCGCCTACAAGCCGGCGGCGGCGCACTTCAACGAGGCGCGCAAGCGGCTGGGGCCGCGGGCCGAGGGCCAGCTGCACGTCGCGGTCTCCGTCTTCCACGACCTCGAGCCGGCGCAGAAGGCCGGCATCGCGACGGCGTGGGTCAACCGCCGCGGCGAGCGGACGCCGGAAGGGATCGCTCCGAGGTTCGTCGTGAAGGACCTGGCGGAGCTCTGCAAGAAGCTCGGGGTCTGAGATGGCGCGAGGGAAGAGGCCGGCGGCGCGCCCGCGCGCGGCGCCGCGCGCGAAGATCGGGATCATCGGGGGGAGCGGCCTCTACGAGCTGCCCGGCGCGCGCCTCCTCGCCGAGGTGAAGCGCAAGACCCCCTGGGGCGAGCCGTCCGACGCGATCCGGATCGTCGAGGTCGGCGGGCAGCCGGTCGCCTTCCTGGCGCGCCACGGCCGCGGCCACCGCCTGCTGCCGACCGAGGTGAACTCGCGCGCGAACCTCTGCGCGCTGAAGTCGGTGGGCGTCGAGCAGGTCGTCGCCTTCTCCGCGGTCGGAAGCCTGAAGGAGGAGCTGAAGCCCCTCGACTTCGTCGTGCCGACCCAGCTGATCGACCGCACGCGGCACCGCCCCGACACGTACTTCGGGGAGGGCGTCGTCGGGCACGTCGGCTTCGCCGACCCCTTCTGCCCGCGGCTCGCGCAGCTGCTCCTGCAGGAAGTGCGGGCGCGTCGGCTCCCCGGCGGGCAGTCGGGGGAGGCGCTCGTCTGCATGGAGGGGCCGCTCTTCTCGACGCGCGCGGAGAGCCACCTCTATCGCTCGTGCGGCGCGGGCCTCATCAACATGTCGGCGCTCCCCGAGGCGAAGCTCGCCCGCGAAGCGGAGCTCTGCTACGCCCTCGTCTGCATGGTCACCGACTACGACTGCTGGCGCGAGGGCGAGGCGGAGGTCGACATCCAGATGGTGATCCGCAACCTTCACGCGAACGCGGAGCGCGCGCACGGACTGCTGCCGTCGCTCGTCGCGAAGATCGCGAATGCGGGTCGTGCATGCGGATGCGGGGACGCCTGCAAGTTCGCCGTCATCACGGCGCGCGAGCGGCAGCCGGCGCGGACGCGGGCGCGGTTGAAAGTCCTGCTTCCGAAATACTTCGGCGGCTGAGCGCGGCGGCGCGGATCCGCGGCGCGCGCGTGCGCGGCCACCCAAGAACGCCCGCGTGCTGTGCGATCGCTCGGATCCGGCGACTCCGGCGCGCGGGGAGCCCCGACCGGGGCCTGCGATTCAATCCGTTGCCGGCAAGCGAGTTAGGAAGGTCGTCCGGCGCGGAAGCCCGGAAAACCGAACGGCACGTGCCTTGTTATCAGGGAACCCCAACCCCTCGGCCAGTGAGGATCGGTCTCTCGGTTGGATCAGGTTCAAAGCTAGCCCGGTTTCCTTTGCGGCACTGAGGCTGGTTCTTGCGCACCAAGGGGTTCTTTCGACAACAACCTCCCGAGTCCCTGCTCGGGAGTCCCCCCGCGGAAGGGGTCGGCTGCTCACGCGGCTGACCCCTTCCGGTTTTTTCGCTGCAACGTCCACGGGCGGCCCCATGTCCGGCCGCACTTCGCGCGCGACGCGCCGTGAACGGCGCCGCCGCAGGGACCGGTAAGGTGGCCGGTCCGGTCCCACGGACCGCGAGCAGGATCGGGCGCCTGCCCCTGGCGCCTCTCGGGAAGTCGCGAAGGAGGTCGCCGTGAAGTCGAAAGTCGCGTCGGGTGCATTGCTGTTCCTTCTCTCCGTCGCGCCGGGCGTCTCGGCGCAGTCGCTCGCCGACCGCTTCCCGGCCGACGCGCTCCTCTACTTCCACGCCGACACGACGAAGCTCGTCGACGGCGCGATGAACCTCGACCTCGTCAAGCTGCTCGACGAGCCACAGGTGCGCGACTTCCTGAAGCCGCTCGGCGAGGCGGTCCCGGTCGACAGCGAAGGGCTGCGGCGCGCGATCGACGTGGTGCCGTGGCGTCAATTCGTGAACGGGACGGTCGAGTTCGCCGTGCGCGGCGTCCACATCGAGCTCGACGGCCAGGGCTTCGACGTCTCGCCGGCCCATCCGATCTCGGCGCGGACGCTCAACCGGCTGATCGGGGCGGGCACGCGCTACGCCGACGGCAGCAAGCCGAACGTCTCGGTCTCCCTCGACTTCGTGGCGGCGATCGACGTCGGCGAGGGCTTCCCGCAGTTCTTCGACGAGCACATGAAGGAAGCGGGCCACCTCGGCGTCGACCTCAGTTCCGAGCCGTGCAAGGTGGCCGGCCGCGACGCGACGCAGATCAAGGTCGCCCCGCACCAGGACATGCCCGGCCAGACGGTGCTGCTCGTCAAGGACGGCAAGCGCTGGTGGCTCGGCGGCTCGAAGCCGACGCTCGAGCAGTGCCTCGGCTCCGGCACGCACGACACGCTCGCCTCGGCGCCGGCGTGGCGCGCCTTCCAGGCGCAGGTGACGGCGGGCGACCCCGCGCTCGTCGCCTGGTTCGACGTCGCCAACGCGGGGCGCATCTTCGTGAACTGCGTCCCGCCGCTCGCGAAGGAGGAGTGCGACCTCTTCGGCCTCTCCTGCGTCGAGTCGTTCGGCTACGCGTCGAGCTACGCCGAAGGCGGCGTGCGCGACACCTTCGCGCTCACCTACAACGGCGCGCCGACCGGCTTCCTGAGCCTGCTCGACTGCTGCGACGGCGGCTTCAAGTTCCTGAAGACGGCGCCGGCCGACACCGGCCTCTACGTCGGCGCGCGCGTCGACCTGGCCGCGTTCGTCGAGAAGCTCGCCAAGGTGACCGAGGAGCTCTTCCCCGGCAGCGGCGCCGCCTTCGACAAGGGGCTCGCGCAGGCGAACCAGGCGCTCGGGATGGACGTGAGGAAGGAGCTCCTCGCCGCCTTCGGCAACGAGATCGGCCTCTACCTCACCGCGCCGGGCAACGGGAGCATGATCCCGGACGGCATGGTGCTGCTGCGGATCGGGGATCGCCAGCAGTTCGAGAAGGTGCTCGAGCGCGGCTTCGCCGAGGCGGGCAAGAACGGCGGCCTCTCCTTCAACGAGATGAAGTCGCTGCCCGAAGGCGTGAAGGGGTGGACCGTCGTGATCCCCGACGCGCCCATCCAGCCGGCGATGGCGATCAGCGGCGACACGCTGTGCATCGCCAAGGATCCGCTCGCGCTCAAGTCCGCCCTGAAGAACCTCAAGGCCGGCGCCGCCAAGAGCGCGGCCGACAACGAGAGCCTGCAGCGCGGGCTCGCCGGCGCGACCGGCGCCAAGACGGCCGACGGCCTCTCGCTGCTCGTCTTCCTCGACCTGAAGCGTGCGATCGAGATCGGCTACGGCTTCGTCCCGATGGTCGCCGGGCACATGCAGCAGGCGACGGACGGCAAGCTCGACCCGGCCAACCTCCCCGAGCCCGACGTGATCTCCCGCCACTTCTCCGCCCTCGTCATCGCGGGCAAGAGCGACGCGAAGGGGCTGACGCTCAGCACGTTCACGCCGACCGGCATGCTGCCGCTGCTTGCGGCGGGCGGCGCGGGGGTCGCGGTCCAGCAGGTCCACCGGCCGGTTCCCGGGACGATCGCCACCGCCACGGCCGCGCCGGCGGGTCCGCACAAGCCGCGCGCGACCGGCAGGAAGGTCGTGACGCCCGCGAAGACGGAGGCGCCGACCGAGCTCGGCGGCCCCGACACGAAGGCCCCGACGAAGTCGCGCACCCTCGCCGACCTCTTCGCCGGCATCGAGAAGGCGACCGGCGCGACGATCGACTTCCCCGAGGATCTCGGCAAGAAGGAGGTCAGCTACACGCCGCGCAGCGGCGACCTCGCAACGATCCTGAAGGAACTGGGCGGCATCGCCGGCTTCAAGTACGAGGTCCGCGAGGTCGACGGCGAGAAGCTCGTGGTCGTGACCGGCGGCTGAGCCGGCACTCCGAACGACTCGGTCCGTCCGGCCGGGATCGCCTCTACGCCATCAGGACTTCTCCGCGCCCGGCGCGTGCACGCGCGCCGGGCGCGTGCTTTTTTCCGCTCCGATTTGCGCTCGCGCGCGGGCGCAGTATTCATCGGTCGTGGCACTCGAGCATCGACTTCTCGTCTTCCCGTTCCGTCGCTGCGCCGGCGGCATCGAATACCTGTTCGAGCGGCGCCGCCCGACCGTCGAGTTCGACTGGACGCCGCTGCCGACCGAGGTCGGACCGACCGAGTCGCTGCTCTCCGCCGCGCTGCGGCTGATGCGCGGCGAGCTGCGCGCTCCGCAGCCGCAGCGCTGGGTCGAGCTCAACGTCTGCGACCACCAGAGCGTCGGCGACCTCGACCTGATCGACTGGGGCGTCGGCTACGGCGTGCCGCCGATGTGGGACCCGCGCGGCGCCGCGGGGCGCGCGCTCGACTTCGTGTGGCGCCCGCTGACGGGAGCGCTCGAGCTGCTCGAGCGCGACGGCGAGCGGCGCGCCCTCTTCCGGCTCCACGTCGAAGCGGCGTCGTGACGGCGGGGCGCTGACGGCTCCCGCTCCGGCCCGGGGAGGCGCGGCGCTCCCTTCATTCCGTCCCGCGCCGAGCGGAAGATCGCCGCCCGCCGAGCGTCTCACGCGCTCGCGGGAGATCCCATGACCAGCGGCCCGAGTCCCTGCCGCACCCCGGACGTCGCCGCGCCGCGTCGCGGCGAGGAGGGGTTCGTCCTCCTCTTCGTCCTCTTCGTCATCGTCGTGATGATGGTCGTCACGGCCGAGCTCTCCTACAGCAGCCGCGTCGACCGCGAGATCGCGCAGAACACCATCCTCGATCTGCAGATGGAGGAGCTCGCGCGCGCCGCGGTCCGGCGCGGCGAGGTCGCGCTGCTCACCGACCTCGACGACGACGGGAAGAACGCGGAGGAGGGGGCCGACGGCGCGGCCGGAGGCGGCGCGGTCGGAGGCGGCGGCACGTCGGGCGGGACCGCAGGCGGCGCGGCCGGCGGGACGACCGGCGGCGCGACCGGCGGCGGCGCGGCCGGCGACGGCAGCGGCGGCGGCGGCCACGTCGACTCGCTCGACGAGATGTGGGCGAGCGGCCAGATCACGCTCTCGCTCGGCGGCGACGCGGGCTTCCAGACGCGCATCCTCATCAGCGACGAGGACTCGAAACTGAACGTCCTCCTGCTGCTCGCCGAGGACGAGGAGTACCGCAAGCTCTGGCGCGACCGCTTCGAGCGCGCGCTCGACTACCTGCGCGACGGCAAGCCGGGCGACCTCGGCTCGAGCGAGGCGACCGACTACGTCGACCGCTTCTCGAAGTGGATGGAGGGCGACCGTGGCAACGACGAGCTCTCCAACCCGAACCTCGCGTCGGGCCAGTGGAAGAGCGCGGGCGACCGCACGACCTATGCGCCGTTCACGCTGCGCGACTTCGCGCTGACCGGGCAGATGAGCGACGCGCTCTACTACGGCTTCCCGTACGGCGAGGGCGAGGAGCGCGTCTGGATCCCCGGCCTCGAGCAGGAGCTCACCGTCTGGTCGAACCTCGAGTACATCGACCGCAACTCCGAGGACGCGAACAAGGACACGCAGGACTCCAACACCAACGCCGCCCCCAAGGAGCGCAACGAGGCGCCCGGCGTCAACAACGGCCGCATCAACGTGAACACCGCGCCGGTCTACGTGCTGCGCGCCCTCTTCCCCGACAGCGAGGTCGCGCCGTCGGCGTGGGAGGACTACGACACCTTCCGCAAGAAGATCCTCGACGAGAAGAAGCAGGAGCGCGAGTCGCTGACCGGCGACTCGAGCAGCACGACCACGATCGACCCGAAGAAGAAGGAGCCGGCGCCCGACGAGCCGATCTATCCGCTCAAGACCGTCGACGACCTGCGCCGCTTCAAGGGCTTCTCGACCGAGAGCGGCATCTCTCCCGACACCTGGACGAAGCTCTCGATGCTGCTCACGGTGGAGAGCAACGTCTTCACCATCACCGCGCTGGTCGGGACGAGCGACGTCCCGCACCGCTACTACGCCGCGCGCAGTGTGGTCTGGCGGCGCGGCTCGGGCGACAAGGCGAACGTGCCGATCGTCCCGTTCGAGAAGCTCGCGCTCTCCGCCGTGAACCTCGAGGAGTTCGCGAAGGAGCTCGACCAGTACTCCGGGCACTGAGCCCGCGGCGCGGCCTCGGCGGCCTTCCTCCCGGCGCGCGGGCCGGATAACGTCTCCCGGTTTCCCCCGGACCCGAAGGCATGCGCACGCCCGCCATCGTCGGCAACTGGAAGATGAACCTCGACCGCGCCGCGGGCGCGGCGCTCGTGCGCGAGCTGCGGGCGAAGGTCGCGGGCGGCGCCGTCGAAGTCGGGGTCGCGCCCCCGTTCCCCTACCTCCCGGGCGTCGTCGAGGCGGTGCAGGGCTCCCCGCTCTTCGTCGCGGCGCAGAACCTCCACTCCGAGAAGTTCGGCGCCTTCACCGGCGAGGTCTCCGCGGCAATGGTGCGCGACGTGGGCGCGACGCACGCGATCCTCGGCCACTCGGAGCGGCGCCACCTCTTCCACGAGAGCAGCCCCTTCGTGGGGGACAAGCTCCGGGCGGCCCTCTCGAGCGGCCTCGTCCCGATCCTCTGCGTCGGAGAGACGCTCGCCGAGCGCAAGGCCGGCCGCACGATGGCGATCGTCCTCGACCAGCTCGAGACGGCGCTGAAGGGCGTGGCGGAGGCCGACGCGAAGACGCTGATCGTCGCCTACGAGCCGGTCTGGGCGATCGGCACCGGCGTGAACGCGACGCCCAAGCAGATCGGCGAGGTCCATGCGCTCGTGCGCGACGGGCTCGAGCACGCCTTCTCGGCCGCCTTCGCCCGGGCCGCGCGTATCCTGTACGGAGGCTCGGTGAAGCCGGAGAACGCGGCCGAGCTGCTCGCCGTCGAGGGCGTGGACGGAGCGCTGGTCGGCGGCGCCTCGCTCACGGCCGCGAGCTTCCTCGCGATCGTCGCGGCCTGTCCCGCGGCGGCTCGCACCTGATCGATCGCAACGCCGTGCGGCCCGCCCCGCGGACCGCACCCCCCGAGAGTTCGAAGAACCAAGAGAGGTCGTCTCCGATGATCGTCGTGCAAGTGATCCTCTGGATCCTCCTGATCGTGAGCATCTTCCTGCTGATCGGCGTGATCCTGCTGCAGGAGGGCAAGGGCGGCGGTCTCGCCGAGGCGTTCGGCGGCGTCGGCGCCGAGACGTTCGGCGTGAAGGCCGCGGGCATCAACAAGTTCACGTCGATCGTCGGCGCGGTCTTCCTCGCGCTGTGCATCTCGCTGACCTTGTTCAAGCCGACGCCGTCGAACGTGCCGGCGCTCAAGAACCCGGAAGCGTTCCCGAACTTCGGCGGCCAGAACGATCGGGTCACGCCGCCGCCCACGCCGCCGAGCGGCGGCAAGTCGTCGCCGCCCGGCTCGACGCCGCCCGGCCCGACGCCGCCCGGCGGCAACAAGCCGCCGCCGCCCGACAACGGCAAGCCGCCGCCGCCCGACAACGGCAAGCCGCCGCCGCCGGACGACGGCAAACCGCCGAAGTGACGACGCGACCGGGCCCTCGACTCGCAACCAAGGAGACCTCGTGGAGTCCGCCGAAGTCCGCCGCCTTCTCGAAGAGACGCACGCGCTGCTGAACGGCCACTTCCTGCTCGCG
>DASRRB010000268.1:0-3141 GCA_035695985.1 Planctomycetota bacterium
AACAGGTCGGGGTCGCCGTCGTTGTCGAAGTCGCCCTGCGAGATGCTGAGGCCGTGCGTGAGGCCGTCGAAGCCCGCCTCGTGCGAGAGGTCCTTGAAGGTCCCGTCGCCCTCGTTGCGGTAGTAACGCAGGCCGTCGTTCAGGCTGGCCGACGAGCTGACGAGGTCGAGGTCTCCGTCCCCGTCGAAGTCCTCGAGGATCGCGCCGCCGGCGAGCCGGTGGTCGCTGATGCCGACCGCGGCCGCGCGGTCCATGAAGCGCGGCAGCGGGTATTCCGACTTGAACAGGTCGGGCGACGCGCGCAGGTTCGCCGGCAGGTCCTTCGGCTCGATCCCGAGAGTCATCGCCGCGACGTTGTAGAGCCACTTCGACGTGACGTCGGAGGGGTCCCGCTCGTAGAGGTCCTTCAAAACGTCCATCGCGAGCTGCGAGCCGGTCTTGACCGAGTGCACGCCCTGGTCCTTGACCGGGAAGATGCACGAGTCGCAGGTGTGGCGTTCGGCGCAGTTCGCGGTCTCGCCCATGCGCAGGTACGCGCCGCTCAGCTCCCGTTCGGCGCGGGTGAACAGTTCGCGTTGCGTGGCGGCGAGCACCGGATCGGCGGGCACCGGCAGCTTGTCGATCATCGCCATCGCCCGCTTCAGCTCGACGGCGCCCTCCATGAACTTGCCGGCGATCGAGAGCTGGTACCCGACCTGGTAGTGACCCTCGGCGGCGTCCAAGCCGTCGCCCTTCGGGATGTCCTTGCGCGCCTGCTCCACCGATGGACCCCAGAAGCCCTTCTTCGCCTCCGCGAGCAGCGCGAGCCGCTGCGGCATCGTCAGCCCGGAGCTCTCCCACGGCGGAGGCAGCATCTCCTTCACGTTGATCCAGGTGCCGACGCCGGCGCCGACGCCGGAGCAGAGGACCGCGCAGGACGCGAGCATCCCCCCCGAGTTCAGCCGCGCCAGCGCGTGGCGCGCGAAGAACAGCGCGACGCCGGCGACGATCAGCGCGCCCTGGATGGTCTGGATGCCGTAGCGGGCGACGTCGTGGTTCACCTTGCCGTCGTCGGCGAAGGAGTGGCCGATGACGGTCACGCCGAGCGTCGCGCCGGCCACGATGAAGAACAGCGAAGCGACGATGAAGAAGACGCGGCGGCGGCGCAGGCTCGGCTCGCCTCGGACGGATCCATTCGGCAGTGTCACGCGAACTCGCTCCTGGGGGTCGATCGAAAGGGGGCGGACATCCTAAGGCGGGGGAGAGTCGGCGGGGCGCCGCGGGTCGCGACGGGACGCTTCTTCCCCACCTTCGGCAGCGGCGATCCGGACCTGGGGCGTTCCGCCCGGCCCGGCGCCCGCTCGAGCACTTCCCCTTGCCCCTTACGCACGATCGATACCGGGTCGGAGAACGGACTGCGCGATTCTTTCCCGATCCCTGGCCCGAACGTCGGCCGCCGTTCGGCGGAGGGTCGCCGCGGACGCGGGCTCGGGGTTGTCGCCGGCCGCGGCTGGCCGACAAGATGGTGGGCCGTCGTCGGCGTCGGACCGTCCCGATGCGCTGCGACGTCGGTCCGGGAGGAGGAAGGCGATGTCCCTTTCGCTCGTCGCCGCGGCGCTGCTCGGCCTCGCGGTCCCGTCGTTCCAGGCCAAGTCGGCGCCCGCGCCCGCCCCCGCGCCCGCGCCGAAGCCGGCCGGCGCGCGCCTCGAATGGCAGCACGACTGGAAGAGCGCGTGCGAGCGCGCGACCGAGCAGAAGAAGCCGATCCTGGTCTTCCTGCTGAGCGACGGCGAGCCGATCTGCCAGAAGACGCTCGACGGGATCGTCGCCGACGCCGAGGGGATGCGGCGGCTCGCGAACTTCGTCGTGGTCGTCGCGAGCCCCTCGCAACACGAGCTGGTCGAGAAGGAGATCGACGGCAAGCGCGTGAAGAGCTGCGCGCGCTACCCCGGGATCCTCTGCTCGGAGCACGTTGCGCTGGAGCTGGCGCTGCGCGACCAGTTCCTCGACAAGTCGACCGGCGGCGAGGTGATCCCGCAGTTCGCCGCCTTCGACGGGAACGGCGCGCTCCTGCTGAAGCACGCCTACGCCATGAAGCGCGACGGCTTCCTCGAGTTCCTGAACGCCGCGCTCGCGGCGGGCGGCGGGACGGCCGTGCCGGCCGAGGCGACGCGCTCGCCGGCCGTGCTGAAGATCATCGAGGCGGTGGTCGGGGCGAAGGACGACGACGAGCGCGAGAAGGCCGCGCGCGAACTCTTCGCCGACTCCTCGCCCGAGCGCGAGGCGGCGCTGCAGGAGATCCTGGCGCGGCTGAAGAAGCCGGCCGACCAGGGCGTCGTGATCCGCGCGGCCGGGGCGCCCGAGGCGAAGGCGTGGGCGCCCGCGATCGCGCTCTTGCTCGCCGACAAGTCGAGCTTCGTCCGCGACTGCGCCGTCGTCACGCTCGAGGAGGAGCGCAACCCAGCCGTCGCAGGCGACCTGCTCGCGGCATGGACCGTCGAGAAGGACGAAGACGTGAAGAAGGACCTGCTGCGCGCGCTCGGTCCCTGCGGGACGGGGAAAGCCGAGGCGAAGCGGCTCCTGATCGCGGAGCTGGGCTCGAGCCGGGAGCAGCATCGCATCGCCGCCGCCGTCGGGCTCGGCGCTCTGCTGCCCGGCAACGCCGACGTCGCGAGCGCCATGCAGTCGCACTGGTCGAAGGGGAACCACGAGCTCCGCATCGCGCTGATCTGGGGAGTCGGCGAGGCGGGCGACGCGACGCAGGCCGAACTGGTCGACCGCCTGATGAAGGGCCAGACGGACCCGGAGCTCACAACCGTCGCGAACGTCGCCAAGGAGCGGCTGCGCTCCAACTTGAAGAAGGCGGTCAAGTCGATGGGGAAGGGCGGCGGCCAGCAGCTCGAGCGGCTGCTCGCGCCCGTCTACGGCGCCGACAAGGTCCCGCGCAACTTCCTCCGCGCCCTCGAGGAGCACGGCAAGAAGTGAGCGGTCCGCGGCTTGGAACTGGAGCGGACGTCGAGGACGGGGGTGAAGAGGCCGCGGGGAGCAGGGGGCGTGGTTGAACGCGCGACGGGCGGGGGCGGGTCGAGGGGCGGAGGGGAAAGAGGTCGAAGGACGGGACACGCTCGCCCCAGACCCAAGATGGACGGGGGGGCTCGCTGC
>DASRRB010000269.1:0-23998 GCA_035695985.1 Planctomycetota bacterium
GTGCGCGTCGTCGGCCACGGCGGCATGGGGACGGTCTATCACGCCCGTGAGGAGCCGACGGGCCGCGACGTCGCGCTCAAGGTCCTCCATCCGGTGCTGCAGAGCCGGCCCGACTTCGTCTCGCGCTTCCAGCGCGAGGCGCGCGCCGCGTCGGCGCTGAACCATGAAAACATCGTCCGTGTCCTGGACTCCGGCATCGAGCGCGGGACGCCCTGGATCGCGATGGAGCTGCTCGAAGGCGAGGACCTGCTCGCGTCGGCGCAGCGCGGCATCGTGCACCCGGTCAACGCGCCGCTCTACATGCTGCAGGCGGCGCGCGGGCTCGCGGCCGCCGCCGCGGTCGGCATCACGCACCGCGACGTGAAGCCCGGCAACCTCGTGCTGCGGCGCGACGGCGTGCTGAAGATCGCCGACTTCGGGCTGGCGAAGGAGGTCGACTCGACCTCCCACCTGACCGTGACGGGCGAGGTGCTCGGCACGCCGCACTACATGTCGCCCGAGCAGGGCCGCGGCGAGCGCGCCGACCACCGCTCCGACCTCTACTCGCTGGGCGCGACGTTCTATCACGTGCTGTGCGGGTCCCCGCCGCACGAGGCCGAGACGCCGGTCGGCGTGATCATGAAGCACCTGCGCGAGGAGCCGGTGGCGCTGCGCGCCCGCAATCCCAACGTCTCGCCCGGCCTCGAGCGCGTCGTCCACCGCCTGCTGCAGAAGAATCCCGATCAGCGCTACCAGTCCTATGCGGCGCTCGCCGACGACGTCGAACGAGTGGCGCGCGGCGTCGACCCGATCGCGGGCGCCGATCCGCCCGGCCGCCGCGTCCAGCAGGGCGACACGACCTACGTCTTCTCCGACCAGCTCCCCAACGAGCTCGTGCTCAAGCCGGCGGGCGCGCTGCGGCGCCTCTTCGCGCTATTCGTCGACGTCGTCGCGGTCGACCTCGTGCTGAAGCTCGGCTTCTTCCTGGCGCTCGCCTTCGTCCAGAGGGACGGCAGGCAACCGGGCGCGCAAGGCCCCGGGCTCGAGGGGTTCCTGCTGCCGACGCGCGACTTCCTCGCGCTCACGCACGAGCAGGGGAACCGGTTCACGCTCGCGCTCCTGGTGGCGGCGTTCGTCTACTTCGTCTCGTCCGACGCGCGCGGCGGGCGCAGCCTCGGCAAGCGCTGGTTCAACCTGCGCCTGTGCCGGCGCGACGGCAGCGACCTCGGCGTGGTGCGGGCGTTCGTGCGCACGCTGCTCCTCTTCCCCGGCGTCGCGCTGCTCGTCCCGATGAGCACCTGCGCGATCGTCTGCACGATGAACCCGGTCCGCTCGCCCGCCGAGGTGCCCTACTGGAGCGGAGTCCTGCTCGGGCTCGGGTGGATCTTCGCGCTGCACGTGGCCGGCAACGCGACCGCGGGGCGGCCGCTGCAGGACGCGCTGGTCGGCGCGCAAGCCTTCCGCGCCGAGCGGCGCAAGTTCGAGAGCGTGCTCGTCTCGGGACGGCGCGACGTGACGCCGTCGCGCGCGCTCAAGCTCTCGCTCGTGCCGGGCCTCGGCGTCATGTACGCCGGCCGCATCCTCTTCGGGATCCTCTTCCTGGGAGGGACCGTCGCGCTGCTCTCTTCGGGCCGCCTCGAGCTCGGCTTCGGTCTCTGGGTCCTCTCCGCCGCCTACGCCCACCGCCTCGCCAGCCGCGCGACGCGCGACGTCTCGCTCGACCCGCTGCCGCGTCCGTCCGAGCCGGTCGTGCGGCGTCAGGAAAGCTGACGGGCCGTACGCTTTCCTGCCGGCGGGGAGCTCCGCCTCGGCGGCTGGCGTCCGGCCGTCCCCCCACGCGCAAGTGGCCGCTCTGCCGCCGCTTGTGACGTCCGTCACCCCGCAGCACGCCGCCATTTCACGCGGGCACGTGCATTGATCTCGCGGCGCCCCGCTCGCCGACCGCTCGAGGCCTCCGGCCCGGCGGACGCGCGACGGGGAGACGGAACGTGCAACTCGTCTGCGCCACCCATCCCAGCTTCGACGCGGTCGCGCGCTGCGTGCGCTGCGGGCTGCACCTCTGCGACGACTGCCGGTCGCTCGACGGCGTGCGCAACTACTGCTCGCGCTGCCGCGCGCAGACGCTGGCGGCGGCGGCGAGCGCTCCGGCGGCGAAGCGCATCGAGATCGCGCGCGTCGCGCCGCGCCCGACGCCGCGCAGCCCCTTCCTCGCCGCGTCGCTCTCGCTCGTGCCGGGACTCGGCCAGGCGTACGCGGGCCGGCTGATCCGCGGCGGCGCCTTCTTCGCCAGCGTGCTCGCGCTGCGCGAGGCGCCCTTCGCCTCGCCGCTGCTGATCGCCTACGTCTACGTCCTGAACCTCTTCGACGCGTGGCGCGTGGCGCAGGTGCGCCGCGACGCGTCGGCGGGGAAGGCGACGTCGGCGCGCGTCGACGACTCGATCTTCCTCCTGCTCGGACTCGGCGTGCTCGCCGTGTCGTTCGTGCAGCTCGGCGGCGTCGTCGCGACGCCGAACCGGACGCTCCTCCCGCTCGCGGCCATCGCGGCCAGCCTCGTCGTCGCGCACGAGACGCGGCGCTGACGCGGCGCGACTCGGCGACACCGGCCCACTCCAGGAAGGACCCGACCCATGACCACCGCGACCGCCACCTTCGGCTTCGCCGCCCCCGCCGCTTCCGCGGCGGCGCCGCGCGCCGCGTCCCCCTTCTCGCCCTTCTGCATCGGCTGCGGCAGCAAGGTCCCGCCGCTGCGCGCGTGCGCCATCGCCTGCCCGCACTGCGGCGACGAGCTGATCCGCGCCGACGGCACGCGTGCGACCGCGTCGCGCGGAGCGCCGGCGCTGCGCGCGCTCGCGAGCCTCGTCCTGCCCGGCGCGGGACAGGCGTGGAACGGCCAGATCGGCAAGGCCCTCCTCGTCCTCCTCACCTCTCCGCTCATCGTCCCGTGGATCTGGGGCGTGTGCGACGCCTGGCGCGTGGCGCGCCGGCGCGCGCGCGCGCCCTTCCTGCGGGCGCAGTGACGCTTTCCCGAAGGTTCCCCTCTCTTCCGAATCGGAGGCTCAACGGATGTTCAAGTTCATCGGCAAGACGATCCTGCTCGGGGCCGTGAGCGCCGGCGCGCTCGGGCTCCTCTACGGCAAGGACCAGGTGATCGCCTGGGCCAGGCAGGGCAAGGAGACGATCAAGAACGAGATCGGCGAGATCCAGGGCATGAATGCCGAGCTGCGCTCGATCGAGGGCCGCGTCGGCGACCTCGAGGGCGAGGTGCGGCGGCTCAAGGAGAGCGCGATCCGCGAGGAGGTCGAGGTGCAGCACCTCGACGTCGAGACGCAGCAGCGCCAGAAGCAGGTCGAGAAGCTCAAGGCCAACCTCGAGAAGGCGCAGTCGCTGCTCACGTCGGGCGGCGAGCGCTTCCGCATCGGCAACGCCGAATACGCGCGCGCCGAGGTCGAGCGCGACGTCGCCGACAAGATCGAGCTCTACAAGGTGCAGCAGGAGACGCTCGGCCAGCTGCAGGCGACGCTCGACACCCACCGCAGCGCGCTCGCGATCGCCCGCGAGAACGTGGGCCGCGGCGAGGCGCTGAAGGGCGAGCTCACCAGCAAGGTGCGCCTGCTCCAGGCGAAGCTCGAGAAGCACCAGGCGCGCGAGGTCTACGCCGACGCCGTGGCGACCGACTTCGACGCCCGCGACATCAACTCGCAGATCGGCGAGGTGCGCTCCCTCTTCGCGAAGTTCGAGACGAAGCTCGAGGTGAAGAGCCGCATGCTCGACGAGCGCATGAAGGTGTCGTCCAACAGCCGCGTCAGCGGGATCGACTACGAGGCCAAGGAGGGCTCGGTGTCGAAGAACGTCGTCGACCAGCTGAACGAGCTGTTCGCCGCCAAGGCGCCGGCGCCCGCCGCCGCCCCCGCCGTCGTGATCGTCACCCAGCACTGAGTCGGCGGCGACGGCCGCGTCCGTCGGTCGATTCGGGAACCCGGAGTCCGACGCCCGGGGCGGCAGCCTCCGCCCCGGGCCGGTCGGGCCGGTCGGTGGAGCCCCGGACGGCGGACGCGGCGAAACGAGTGGCCCGGAGCGATCCGGACGTGAATCGGAGGACCTGCGATGCGTGCCAGCACCTTCTTCTTCCTCGCGCTCTTCGGCGCGATGGCCTGGTCTTCGGCCCGCCTGCGCTGCAGCGTGCTGCACGGCGTGCACGATGCGTGTGACGCGCTGCCCGCCTGCTGCGACGAGACGACCGCCCGCGTGCGGCCGAAACGGCAGCAGACCGATCCGCGCGTCGCCGCGGTCGAGCAGCAGCTGCGCGGCGTCGACCAGCGCAGCCGCGACGTCGAGCGCTCGCTCCAGTCGATCGGCCAGTCCGAACGCAACCTGCGCGACATGGTCCGCCGCCACCCCGAGGACGGCGTCGAGCAGGAGCTCGACGCGGTCGCGGCCGGCGGGCGGCGCCTGCGCGAGCTCAAGGGGCGTCTCGAGGCGCGTCGCGTCGTGCTGGAGGCGCAGCTCGAGATGGCGCGCGCCGGCTTCCCTGACGAGATCGACGGCGAGGCGGAGGGTCGCGCGAGCCCGGTCGACGCGCTGTCGGCCGCGGCGCTGCCGGTCCGCGACTACTGAGCGACGCTTCCCGCGGCGCCGCTCCTCGCGGCGCCGCCGGGCTACCTGCCGCGCGCCGAGACCGGCAGCTTGAGCGGCGCCGGGCAGCCGGCGACCTTCACCACGAGCTCGCCGAGGACGGGGCCGGTCTCGGCGGGCGTGCAGGTGAGGTCGAACCGGATCGAGTGCGTGGCGGCGTCGACCTCGTGCTTCTCCGTGAAGACCGCCGGCGTGACGACCGCCTCCTCGAGCTTCGGCGGGTCGGGTCCCTCCCCGTAGAGGCGGATCGAGAGCGTGGTCGGCGCGCCGACCGGAGCCGGCCCGAACGCGAGCTGCGGATGCTCGAACCAGGCGGCGCCGCGCACCTCGCCGAGCAGGCGCACCAGCGTGAGACGGTGGGTGCGCGGCAGCTTCGGCTTGAAGACGACGTTGGAGTCGAAGTACGCGATCGGCTTGGACGTGTCGAGCACGAGGTGGAGCGTCGTCACGAGGTCGCGCGTGTCGTCGCGGATCCTGGTGACGACCGGCGGATCGAGGGTGACCTGGATCGGCAGGTCCTGCGCGACGTAGGGTTCGAGCACCGGGTCCTCGGCCAGCTCCTTGGGCACGTGCACGACGACCTTGAGCGCCACCTCGGCCTTGTCGCCGACCTTCACGCGGCCGAAGTCGGCCTTGCGCGGCTGCGTGAAGACCTCGGGGATGACGGTGTACTCGATGATGAACTGCGCGGTGTTGCGCCGGAATCCGCTGGTGCGCACGCTCGCGATCGTCTTCCTCGCCTCGGCCGTGGCCGCCGTCACTTTCACGCGCGCGACGGCCGCCTCTCCCGGCGGGATCTCGCGCGTGTCGAAGTCGACGCTCACGCAGCGGCACGTGGTGAGGACCGAGTCGATCTTGATCGGCTTGTCGGAGACGTTGCGGACCTTGAACTCGACGTTCTTCACCTCGAGCGGCTCGAGCATGTGGAGGTTCATCGAGTCCGGCTCGATCTTGACGTCGGGCGAGTAGACCGGCGGCGGCGGCGTCTGCGCCGAGCTCGCAGCGACCAGGACGGCCGCGACGAGGGCGCCGGCGGAGCGCAGCGTCCAGGCGCCCCTCATCGCACGGTCGCCTTGCAGCGGACCACGAGCGGATCGGGGGTGCGGTCGATCTTCACGCGCAGCTCTCCGGTGAACTCTCCGGCCTGCTTCGGCTCGAAGACGACCTCGATCTTCGCGGCGCGGCCGCCCGCGTCGAGGGCGCTCGTCGCCGCGAGCGCCGGGTCGGACGGCTCGAGCGCGAGGATCTTCGGCCCCTCCGGCGTCGTCCAGCACAGCCGCACCGTCGCGCGCGACTTCGCGCCGACCTTCGTCACCCACTGCAGCTGGTTCGGGTCGAGGTACCAGCCGGGGTGGATCTCGCCGGAGACGACGAGCCGCGCCGGCAGGTGCGACGGCGAGTCGAACTCGAGGACGGCGCGGAACGCCGGCACCGTCTTCTGCGCGTCGAGCTCGAGATGGAGCGGGAGCGCGACGTCGCACACGCCGGCCGTCGTGGTCGTCTTCGGCACGCCGAACTTCCAGCGGAGCGGCAGCTCCTGATTGAGCTTCGGCGCCAGCGCGAGCGGCGGGCTCCCGGCCGCCTGCTGGAATCGCACGACGACGTCCGCCGCGCCGTCGCTGCCGACCACGCGCCGCCCGAAGGAGACCTCGGCGGGGGTGAAGGAGAGCGCGGCCAGGACGACGTAGTGGATCTCGAGCTCCCGCTTGGTCGCCGCCGAGTCGAACGCCTGCACGAGGGCGCTCAACCGCTTCGAGCCGCGGTTCTCCGCGTGCACGACGACCTTCACGACGCGCCGGCCGCCGGGCGGGATCTCCGTGGGCTCGTAGGTGAAGGAGGTGCAGTCGCACGAGCCGTCGACGTTCAGGATCCGCAGCGGCCGCGCGTCGGTGTTGACGATCGTGAATTCGCAGCGCCCCTCCTGGTCGGGGCGGAGCGTGCCGAGGTCGACGTCCTTGGGCTCGAGCTCGAAGGAGTAGGGCGGGATCTTCGCGCGCGGCAGCTGCTGCGCCGCGGACGACGGCGCGGACGACGGCGCGACGGCCGCTGCGGCGGGCGCGGCTACCGCGGCGGGTGCGTCCGTCGGCTCGCGACGGCACGAAGGCGCGGCGCACGCGGACGCGGCGACCGCGATCGCTGCGCGGCGGAGCAGCGCGCTCACCCGCCCCCTCCGTGGAGCCGCGCCAGGATCTGCGGGAGCTCCGCGCTGAAGCGCGAGCGCGGCAGCACGTCGCCGACGCCGCAGGCGCGCGCCCGCTGCGCGAGCTCGACGTTCACGTGCGAGAGGAAGGCGACGGTCGGATGGCCGGCGGCGAGCTCGGCCACGCGCGCGAGCCCGGCGGCGCCGACCGAGTCGAGGTCGACGATGCAGCCGCCGAACGCGCCGGCCGGCGCGGCCGCGGCGGCGCTGACCTGGAGCGGGATCCCGAGCGCGCGCGCCGTCGCCTCGATCTTCGCGCGGAAGAAGAGGTCGCCGGTCCACACGAGCACGGGAGCCGCCGCGGTCATCGCCGCCGCCCCCTCCGGAACGCGCAGCCCCCGCTCAGTCGGGGATGACGAGCGTCTGCCCGACCTTCAGCTGGTTGGGATCGGGGATGCGATCGTGATTGGCGTCGTAGATCGCCTTCCACTTGTGGACGTCGCCCTTGTAGTAGAGGCGCGCGATGCTGTACATCGTGTCGCCCTTCTTGACCACGTGCGACCGGCCGCTCGGCGCGCCGGCACCGGAGGTCGAAGCGTAGCTCGCGCTCGCGTAGGGCGCCGGGTCGGACGTCTCTCGACCCGCGTCCTTCCAGGTCGAGCCGGTGGTCGCCGGCTTCGCGTAGGGGTCGCTCTTCTCCGCGGCGGGCCGCTCGGGGATCGCCGTCTCGTCGGCCGGGCGCTGCGACTTGCATCCGAAGCCCGCCGCCGCCACCGCCGCCATCCAGGTCGCCGTCTGCAACGAACGCAAGAAACAACGTCGCCGATGCGCCATTCGCTCCCCCTCCCCGCCTCTTGAGGACGTGTCGTGCGGACGGCTTGGCTGACGTGGGGACTGCGCTTCGCCGGCGCTGCGACCGCTTTGGTCGCGGACGTCGATCCTTCCGCCCTCCCGACGGATCTCCCGGATCGACGCTGTCCCCGAGGGCGGGCGATTGTAGCAGGCGGCCGGAAACCCGGGTCGAGCCCCTCACGACAGGCTGCCCAGGCCGGGGCGGGGCGCGCCGCTCAGCGCTCGGAACCGCGCTCGCCGTCGGTGCTGTTCACCTCGGGATCGCGCGTCTCCTCGCCGATCAGTACGCGCTTGAAGCGCTGCAGCACGTCGCGCCGCTGGGTGTCGCCGCGGTTGCGGTAGATCAGGACGAGGTTGCGAATCATGCGCAGCAGCATCGTGCCGTCGCCGATCGGCAGCAGGTAGCTCGGGTCGTACCCGAACTCCCCCTCCTCGAGGTAGCGCAGGCAGTCGGTCTCCCCAAGGATGCGGCCGCCGCCGAACGCGTCGATGAAGAGCGGCGGCTTCGCGCTCGCGTGCTTCAGCAGGAAGTGGCCCGGCATGCCGACGCCGACCAACGGGATGCCGAGCCGGCGCCCCACGAACAGGTAGACGGCCGAGAGCGTGATCGGGATCCCGGTCCGGCGCTGCAGCACCTTGTCGAGGTAGGAGTTGTCGGGGTCGTAGTAGTTGCGCTGGTTGCCCTGGAAGCCGAGCTCGCGCGCGAAGAAGCGCGTGAGCGTCGCGACGACCGCCGACGGCGCGGTCACTCCGTCGATGCGCGTGCTCAGGTCGTCGGCCATCGCGTCGAGTGCCGCGCGGATCGTCGCGGGGTCGAGCTCGTGGTCGCGCGTGCGCGCGAGGAGGATGCAGCCCTCTTCGAGCGCACCGGGATCGCGGTCGAGCCGCGGCGCCAGCGCGCGCAGCTCCCGTTCGAGCAGCGCGAGCCGGACGTCGTCGCGGGCCAGTCGCGCGCGCGCGCGCAACTTCGCGTCGGGACCTTCGACCGCCTGGTCGAGCGACGACAGCGCCGACGCACCG
Organism: Planctomycetota bacterium; assembly: GCA_035695985.1. GTDB lineage: Bacteria > Planctomycetota > B15-G4 > B15-G4 > SIAN01 > DASRRB01. The sequence continues at coordinate 8,624 of DASRRB010000269.1, forward strand.
ATCTCGCGCAGGGCGCGCCGGGCTTCGGCGACCACGCGAGGATTCTCGTCGCTCAGCAGTGACACCAGCGCGAGCAGTCGCGACTGGTCCGAAGTTTCCATCGAGGGCTCCCTGGCACCCTCGCCCGAGGTGGCCCACCTATAACGCGACATCCCGGACGCACAAGACGAGGGAATCTCGCATACGCGCCGCCGCCTGGATGCGTGGCGGTTCCGGCCATTCAGCCGTTCGGCGCGGCGCCTCCGTCCTCGACCGCGATCGACGCCGCGAGCCGCTCGATCGCGTCGGCCGCGGGCAGCGACGGCAGCGCGCCCGCGACGGACACCGCGAGCGTCCCGGCCGCGACCGCCCGGCGCAGCCGCTCGTCGACCGGCGCGCCGGCGCGCTCCGCGGCGACCCACGCTCCGATGAAGGCGTCCCCCGCCGCCGTCGTGTCGACCACGGCCACGCGCGGCGCCTTGGCGCGACGGAGTCGGCCGCCGGAGAAGTGGATCGCTCCGGCGGCTCCCATGGTGAGCGTGATGCGCGCGAAGCCGGCGCGCCGAAGGGCGGCGACGGTCGCGCCGCCGTCGGCCGCCGCGTCGCGCGCCGAGACGCCGGCCAGCAGCGCCGCCTCGCTCTCGTTCACGATCAGGTGGTCGACGACCTGGGAGAGCTCGAGCGCGCGCCGGTCGGCGGGCGCCGCGTTCAGGTGCACGGTCGCGCCGCGCCCGGCGGCCGCGCGCGCGAGCCCGACGACCTCCGCGAAGGGGATCTCGAGCTGGAGGATCAGATGGTCGCCCGCGCCGGCCGCGTCCGCGGGCAGGTCGCCGGCCCTCACCGCGCCGTTCGCACCCGCGACGATCACGATCCGGTTCTGGCCGCTCTCCTCGACGACGATCAGCCCGCAACCGGTCGGCCCGTCGACGTCCCGGACGAGCGCGTCGTCGACGCCGGCGGCGCGCAGGCTCGCGCGCAGCTCGCGGCCGAAGTCGTCCCGGCCGACGCAGCCGACGAGCGCGACGGCGGCGGCCCGGTCGTCCCCCGCGGCGGCACGCGCCGCTGCGACGGCCCCAGCGGCGGCGCGAGCCGCCGCGACGGCTTGATTCGCCCCCTTGCCGCCCGGCACGCTCGCGAAGGAGGTCCCGGCGACCGTCTCCCCCGCCGCCGGCGCCCGCGCGCAGCGGACGACCAGGTCGGCGTTGAGGCTGCCGACGACGACGATCCGCCCGGCCATCAGAGCCCGGCGGCCTTCGCTTCCTGCCAGAGACGCTCCATGGCGTCGAGGCCGGCGCTCTCGATCTTCTCGCCGAGCTTCGCCTCGACGTGGCGGAAGCGCCGCTCGAAGCGCGCGTTCGCGCCGCGCAGCGCCTGGTCGGCGTCGAGCTCGAGCTTGCGCGCGACGTTCACGACCGCGAAGAGGAGGTCGCCGAGCTCCTGCTCCATCCGCTCCTTCGACTCGCGGCGGGCCGCCTCGAGCTCGGCGAGCTCCTCCCTCACCTTCGCGAGCGCGCCGTCGGCGTCGGGCCAGTCGAAGCCGCTCTTCGCCGCCTTCTTTCCGAGCTTCTGCGCGCGGGCGAGCGAATTCATCCGCTCGGGCACCTCGTCGAGGCGCGAGCCGCGGATCCCCTTCGCGCGCTTCTCCTCCGCCTTGATGCGCTCCCAGTTGGCGAGCACGTGGCCCGCCGTCTTCGCCTCGACGTCGCCGAAGACGTGGGGGTGGCGGTGGATCAGCTTGTCGCCGATCCGGCGCGCGACGTCGGCGAGGTCGAAGCTCTTCGCCTGCTCGCCGATGCGGCTCATCAGGAGGACGTTCATCAGGAGGTCGCCGAGCTCCTCGCAGACGTCGTCGGCGCGGCCGCGCGCGACCGCGTCGGCCACCTCGGCCGCCTCCTCCTGCGCGCACGGCGCCATCGTGGCGAGCGTCTGCTCGCGGTCCCACGGGCAGCCGTCGCGCAGCCGGTCGACGATGGCGACGAGACGCGTAAGCTCCGCCATTCGTGGTTCGGACATGGTTTCGGCTCGCGTGGAGTCGGCGGGTCTGGAGACGAGCGAGGGGCGATGATGCGCTTCGACCCGATGGCTGTCGATTGGCCGGCGTCGCGCCGCCCCGGCGTCTACGTCAAGGTGCTCTGGACCGACGAGAGGAGCGGCGACGCGGCCGTGCTCGTCCGCATGGACCCCGGCTGCGAGTACCCGCGCCACCGCCACGTCGGCGACGAGGAGGTGCTCGTGCTGCAAGGCGGCTTCCGCGACGAACGCGGCGAGTACCGGAGCGGCGAGTTCCACCGCTTCGCGGCCGGCTCCGTCCACGCACCGGTCGCGCTCGAGGGCGAGCTGCCGTGCGTCCTCTTCGCCGTCGCGCGCGGCGGGATCGAGCTCCTCGATCGGAAGAAGAGCGCGCCCTCCGGCTGAACCGGCGCGCGCACCGGACGGTTCGAGGCGGGTGTCGCGAGCCCCACGCGACCTTCGCGAGGTGCGGACGATGACGACGCGGATGAAATGGCTCGCGCTCGCCGGCGTGGCCGGCGCGCTCTCCGGATGCTCGACCGAACGGACGACCCGGGAATCGCACGGCGAAGGCTCCTGGTCGCCGGCCGACTTCGAGCTCCTCCCCGGCAGCTCCCTCAGCCTCGAGAACGCGACGACGCACGAGCGCGTCGCCATCGAGGTCGCCGACGACGGCCACGTCCACGCCGAGCGTGCGACCGGCGGCCGGGTCGACGCGGTCGACACCGATTCCTTCGAGGCGTTGAAGCGCGACCACCCCGAGTTCGTCGACGCGCTGCGCGCGTTCCGGATCGACTGGCGCTTCCATGCGGAGCTCACGACGGAGGTCCGCGGCGGCTGAGCCGGACGCCGGAGGCGCGACGGATCATTCGAGCGGCCGTTCCCCCGCTGTCCGGGAAGCGCTTCCCGCGGTCGGATCGCGAGAGCGGCGGGGCGCGAGGGTGCGCGCGGGCCTCCGCTTTGCCCCATGCGCCGCGATGGAGACGCTCCCCCCTCCGACCCCGCGGCGCGCGGCGCCGCCCGCAGGCGCGCAGCGCGCCGGGCTGCTCCGCGTGCTGCTGCCGAAGCGCCATCGCTTCCGCGCGCTGCGCGCCTGGCTGAATCTCCTCTCGATCGCGCTCGTCGCCGCCGTTCCGCTCTCGGGAAGCGGACGGATCGACCTCTGGCGCGGGCGCCACCTCGCGTTCGGCGCGCCGTCGTCCTTCGGCCGGGCGCTGCTCGCCGCGTTCGTGTTCGGGGCGTGCTGCTACTTCGTGACCTTCCTCGTGAACGCGATCGGCGGGCGGCTCTTCTGCGGCTTCGGCTGTCCGCTCGCCCAGATGAACCGGCTGCACGAGCAGGTCGTCGCGTTCGCGGGCGACGCGCGGCGACGGCGGCGGGCGCGGTTCGCGACGGGCGTGCTCGCCGTGCTCTTCGCCGGCTCGATGGTCCTCTGGTGGGTCGATCCGCGCGTCGCGATCGAGGGTTCGCCGCGCGCGGTCGGCGTGGCGCTCCTCGCTTGGGCCGCGCTCGCGATCGCCCTCGTCGCGCACGCCCGCGGGTGGAACTGGGCCTTCTGCCGCGGCTGGTGTCCGGTCGGCCTCTACTACTCGGTCGCGACGCCGCGCAAGTCGTTCGGCATCGCCTTCGACCGCGCGGCCGGCACCTGCGTGTCGTGCAACGCGTGCGACCGCGTCTGCCCGGCGCTGCTCGCGCCGCGCGAGCTCCTCGGAACGATCCGGCGCGACGAGGGACTCGCGCTCGCCGAAGGGCCGGCGATGAACCACTGCCTCTCGTGCGGCGACTGCATCGAGGCGTGCGAGCACGTGCTGGGCAGGCGCGGGATCGCGCCGATCCCCCTCTCCTTCGCCTTCGGAGCGTACGAGGAACGCCTTCCCGCGCCGGCGGCGCCGCCCCGTCCGGACTGATCGCTCCGACTCACGGCGAGCCGGCGCAGCACGAGTCCGCGCCGAGGAGCCCGCCGCGCCAGAGCGTCACGAGCGCGAGCGCCAGCACGAGCAGCGACGCGACGCGCGACCACGCCCCGCCCGCGCGCGGCGCCGCGACGCGTCCCGCGCGGGCGAGCAGCGCGAGCGCGCCGAACGTCGGCAAGGTCGCCGCCCCGAACGCGAGCAGCGTGAGCGCGCCGCCGCCCGCCGAGCCGCTCCCCGCCGCCAGCGCGAGCGCCGCCGCCGTCGCCGCGCACGGGAGGAGGCCGTTCGCCATCCCGAATCCGAACAGGCCCGCGAGCGACGGGCCCGCCAGCACGCCGCGCAGCCGCGCCGCGACGCTCGCGACCGCGCGGCCGAGCGCTCCGGGGGCGCGCGCGAGCAGTCCGAGTCGCTCGAGCGCGACGACCAGCAGCGCCGCACCCGCGACCGCCGCGAGCGCGCGCGCCGGCACGCCGAGCTCGAGCAGACGGCGCCCCGCGGCGCCGCACGCGCTGCCGAGGAAGACGTAGACGAAGAGGCGGCCGGCATGGAGCGCCGCGAGCCGCGCCGGCGCGGGTCCGCGCGCACCCGCGAGCAGCGTGAAGCCGCCGCACATGGCGGCGCAATGGAGCGCGCTCGCGAAGCCGAGCAGCGCGGCGAGCGGGACGGACGGCGGCACGGCGCGAGGCTCAGCGCGCCGCCGGCGGCTCGAATCGGCCGAGCCACGCGAGCAGCGTCAGCGTCCCGGTGAAGACGAGGTGCGTCGCGGCGCCGACCGGAGCCGGGATCTGCTCGACGATCCAGCGCCCGCCGAAGAGCGCCGGCTGCAGCCACGAGAGCACCGCGTAGAAGTTCACGAGCCAGAGCGCGACGCCCGCCGCCGCCGCGAGCCCGAGCCGCCGCGCCAGGCGCGCCGACGGGAACCAGCGCTGCCCGATCGCGTGCAGGACCGCCCCGAAGACCATGCCGGTCGCGAGGTAGAGCAGCACGCCGGTCGACAGCGCGACGCCGCTCTCGATCGAGAGCGCCTTCTCCCCGAGTGGAAAGGTCAGGTACACCTTGATCAGCCGCAGCGGCTCGAGCCCCATCATCAGCGAGCCGACGACGTTGAAGAGCAGGCTCGCGCCCGCCGCGACCAGGCCGAGCACGCTGCCGACCACGACGTGGTAGGTCGCGTAGAAGCGCTCGGGCCACCACGGCTGCGCCGCCGCGCCGGCCGCGAGCCGCTGGCGGATCTGCTCCGCGCGCGATTCGATCTGCTCGAGCTCGTGCACGAGCGCGGCGGTGGGCGGGACCTCGCTCTTCGGCGCGTCGCTCATCGCGGTTCCCTCTCGACGCGGACGGACCGGTCGTCCGTCCGGAACCGGGAGCCGGCGCAATCCTCCCGCCAACGCGCGCGCTCGCGCGGCGGCGTCGCGCGCGGCGGCCGGCGCGGCCGCGCAGCGCGGAACTCTTCCCGACTCGCGTGGCGGCGGCGGGAGACCTTTCCCGGCGCCCCGGCGCCGGGCAAAGCCCCGCGCGGGGTCGCGCGCGGTGGCACCCGTTCTGCAATCGGCGGCCGTCGCGGACGAGCCGTCCGCGCGGGGCAGGAACGATGCCGAAGCCAATGCGCGCGAGACGGTGGGCCATGCTCGTTGTTGTCGGAGCCTGCGCCGCCGCGGTCGGCTGTTCCGACGACCCCGACCAGCTCTTCTACGAGCTCGGCCGGTCGGACGGCTTCACCGCCGAGCAGCTGCGCGGACGCGGCCTCTACGAGCGCTACTGCATCGGATGCCACGGACGCGACGGCGACGGCAAGGGGCCGGCGTCCGCGTTCCTCGACCCGCGTCCGCGCGACTTCACGCGCGGCGTCTTCAAGTTCCGCACGACGCCGACCGGCTCGCTCCCGAGCGACGGCGACCTGCTGCGCACGCTGCGCGAAGGCGTGCACGGCACGTCGATGCCGAGCTGGAAGCTGATCCCCGACCGCGAGCTGATCGGCGCGATCGCCTACCTCAAGACCTTCTCGACGCGCTTCGACACGAAGGTCCCGCGCCCGTCGATCCCGCTGCCCGGAGCCCCGGCCGACCTCGCCGCCGCCGAGCGGATCGAGAAGGGCCGGCAGGTCTACGCCGACATGTCGTGCGACAAGTGCCACGGCGTCTCGGGACGCGGCGACGGCCCGTCCTCCAAGACGCTCGTCGACAGCGAGGACCACGCGATCCGGCCGTTCGACTTCACGCGCTACGCGCCGAAGGGCGGCGCGAAGCCCGAGGACCTCTACCGGACCTTCATGACCGGCCTCGACGGCACGCCGATGCCCGACTTCTCGTCCCAGATCCCCGACGAGTCCGCCCGCTGGGACCTCGTCGCCTTCATCCTGTCGCTGCGCGCGAGCGCGAATCCGGAGAAGCGATGAACGCCGAGCCGTCCGCCTCCCTCCCCGCCGCCGGGTCCGCGGCGCCGCTGGTCGACGTCCCGGTCGTGCGCCGCCACCTCGTGATGGGATTCGTCTGGCTGCTCACGTCGATGGCGGCCGGGATCCTCTTCTCGCTCCAGTTCCTGCAGCGCTACCCGTCCCTGGCGCAGGCGCTGTCGCCCGGCCGCGTCCGGCTCGTGCACACCAACATCGTCGCCTACGGCTTCCTGCTCAACTCGTTCATGGGCGTCTGCTACTGGATCGTGCCGCGCCTCACCGGCCGGCCGGTCGGCTCGCAGAAGGTCGCGCGGCTGCTCTTCTGGGCGGTGCAGGCGGCCGACGTCGCGCTGATCGGGACGCTGCTGGGCGGGATGGCGCAGGCGGTCGAATGGGGCGAGACGCCGGTCGTGCTCGACCCGGTGATCGCGCTCGCGGCCGTGACCTTCTTCGTCAACATCGGCGTGCCGATGTTCAAGATCGGCAAGCGGCCGGTCTACGTCACGCTCTGGTACTTCTGCGCCGCCTGCGTCTGGACGCCGCTCGTCTACCTGATGGGCAACTACCTGCCGCAGTTCTTCGTGCCGGGCGCGGCGGGCGGCGCGATCGCCGGGCTCTTCATCCACGACCTGGTCGGCCTCTTCGTCACGCCGCTCGGCTGGGGCGCGATGTACTACTTCGTCCCGCTGCTGCTCGACCGGCCGATCTGGAGCCACGCGCTCTCGCTGATCGGCTTCTGGGGGCTCGCGTTCTTCTATCCGCTGCAGGGCGTCCACCACTTCCTGTGGAGCCCGATCCCCATGTACGCCCAGTACGGCGCGGTGGTCTCGACGATCGCGATCGAGATCGTCGTCACGACGGTGATCGTCAACTTCTTCGTCACGCTGCGCGGGCAGACCGACAAGCTGCGCACCAGCATCCCGCTGCGCTGGTTCTACACCGGGATGATCTTCTACTTCCTCACCTGCCTGCAGTGCTCGATCCAGGTGCTGCTCACGGTCCAGAAGATCATCCACTTCAGCGACTGGGTGGTCGGCCACGCCCACCTCGTGATGTTCGGCGTGTTCGGCTTCTGGCTGCTCGGCGCGACGACCTACCTCTGGCCGCGCGTGACCGGCTGCGCCTTCTGGTCGGAGCGGCTCAACCGCTGGCACTTCTGGCTCACCGCCGTCGGCACCTTCGTGATGTTCGCCGACCTGCTGGTCGCCGGGCTGGTGCAGGGCTTCCAGTGGCGCGCGCTCTCGACGTGGGAGGAGTCGATCGTCGCCTCCGTCCCGTTCTGGGCGATCCGCACCTTCTCGGGGCTGACGATCGCGCTGGGCCAGGTGCTCTTCGCGTGGAACCTCTGGAAGTCGCGCGGCGAGGCGGCGGACGCGCCCGCCCCGCTGCCGGCGGCGCCGCCGCTCGCGGCGCCGCGCCCGGCGTGAGCGGCGACGGGAACGACGGTCGGACGGAGAGGAGCCCCGAGCCATGGAACGAGTGCGCGCGATCTGCCTCATCGCCGGAGTCTTCTTCTTCGCGCTCGCGTTCGCGCTGATGGGCGTGCTGCCGATCCTGAGCCTGCACGACCTGCCGGTCGCGAAGCTCGAGGAGATCGCGCCGGCGCCGCCGCCGCCCTCGTGGGACGACCTCGCGCGCCGCTGGCCCGAGGCGTTCAAGCGGGAGATCGGCGAGCCGACCGTCGAGAACTGGCACCGCGCGATCCGGCGCGGCCGCGACGTCTACGTCGGCGAGGCGTGCTGGCACTGCCACTCGCAGTTCGTGCGGCCCGTCTCGAACGAGTCGCTGCGCTTCGGCCCGGTCTCCACCGCCGCGGAGTACCAGAACGAGATGCAGATGCCGGTGCTGTTCGGCACGCGCCGGGTCGGGCCCGACCTGACGCGCGAGGGCGGCAAGCGGCCCAACGACTGGCACGCCGCGCACTTCTGGAATCCGCCCGACGTGGTCCCCGTCTCGGTGATGCCGCGCTACCCGTGGTTCTTCTCGGCGGCGGCCGAAGGCCAGGCCCCGGCGCTCAATCGCGACGGCTTCTCGATCCTCGCCTACGTGCAGTGGCTCGGGACGTGGCCACGAACGGCGGTCGAGGGCGAAGGGAGCTCGCCGTGAGCCCCGCGCCGACGCCCGGACCCGCGCGCGAGCGCGCGCCGCGCTGGCTGATCGGCCTCTTCCTGGTCGTGCTCGTCACGGCGGGCGCGGCGTTCATTTTCAAGCTCGTCGAGTTCGCGCGCACGCTCCACGACTCGCCCGACGTGAGCTTCGCGCTCATGCCGATCGTGACCTACCTCGTGGTCGCCGGCGGCTTCTTCTGCCTGCTCGGCTGGGCGCTGCTCGGCGGCCACCTGCGCGATGTCGAGGGACCCAAGCACTTCATGCTCGAGAACGAGCGGGCGCTCGACGCCGCGGCGGCGCAGCGCAAGGAAGTCTGACGCGCCGTGCCCGAGCGGGCCGCCACCTGCTCGCACTGCGGCCTCGCGCTGGCGCGGAAGACCGGCGCGGAGCACGCGTACTGCTGCCTCGGCTGCGAGGTGGCCGCGGCGCTCGCGCGCGGCGGCGGCATGACGGCGGGACCGCTGCTCGCGCGCCTCGGCCTCGCGACGTTCCTCTCGATGAACGTGATGATGATCGCCTTCGCTCTGTGGGGCGCGGCGCCGGGCGACCGGCCGGTGTCCGGCTGGGCCTCGCTGCTGCGCTGGCTCTCGCTGCTGCTCAGCGTGCCGGCGCTCATGCTGCTGCTGCCGCCGCTCGCGAAGGCCGGCTTCGCGCGCGTCTCGTCCCGCGCGCCACGGGTCGAATTGCTGGTCGTCGCCGCGTCGCTCGCGGCGTTCGTCGTGTCGGCGGTCCACACCGTCCGCGAGCGCGGCGAGGTCTGGTTCGACGGCGCGACGATGGTGCCGCTGGTGGTCCTGATCGGCTCGTGGCTCGCCGCACGCGCCCGCAGTCGCGCGCGTGACGACGTCGAGCGCCTGTTCGCGGCGCAGCCGGCCACGTGCCGGGTGCGGCGCGGCGGCGTCGCCGCCGACGTCGCCGAAGTCGACCTGCGCGCCGGCGACGAGATCGAGCTCGCGCCCGGCGCGCGCGTGCCGGCCGATGGCGTCGTCGTCGCGGCGGTGGGCGCGCGGCTCGACACGGCGCTGCTCACGGGAGAACCGCTTCCGCGCGGCGCCGTCGCGGGCGCGCGTTTGCGCGCCGGCGAGAACCTGGTCGCCGGGACGCTCGTGCTGCGCGCGGAGCGCGTCGGCGACGACGCGACGCTCGGCCGGCTGCGCGCCGCGCTCGCGCGCGCCCTCGCGCATCCGCCGGCGACGGTGCGCGCGGTCGACGGCGCGGGCCGGCTGCTGGTGGCGGCGACGGCGACGCTCGCGCTCGCCGTGGTCGCGCTCTCGATCGTGCGCGGGGCCCCGGACGAGGGGCTGCGGCGCGCGCTCGCGCTGCTGGTCGTCGCGTGCCCCTGCTCGATCGGGCTCGCGGCGCCGCTCGCGCTCACGCGCGCGCTGGGCGCGGCGGCGCGGCTCGGCGCGGTCGTGCAGTCGCTCGACGGCTTCGAGCAGCTCGCGCGCGCCGACGTCGTCGCCGCCGACAAGACCGGCACGCTGACGCAGGGCGACCCGGCGGCGCTCGCGCCGGAGATCGAGACGCTCGAAGGCGCGTCGCGGGACGGCGCGCGCACGGCCGCGGCGGCGCTCGCACGCGTCTCGACCCACCCGCTCGCGCTGGCGCTGCGCGCCGCGACGGCCGACGCGCCGCGCCTCGAGCTCGTCGCGAGCGAGGAGATCGCGGGACAGGGCGTGCGCGCGACGACGCGCGACGGGCGTGAACTGCGGCTCGGCCGCCCGGGGTTCGCGGCGCCCGGCGCAAACGACGCCGGCGACGAGGGCACGCCGGCCGACGGCACGCTCGAGTCGCTGCTGTCGATCGACGGGCAGCCGGTCGCGCGCGTGCGCTGGCGCGAGGTGCCGCGCCCCGGCGCCGCCGACCTCGGCGCGCGGCTGCGCGAGCGCGGCGTCGAGCTGGTCGTGCTCTCCGGCGACCTCGACGCGCGGACGCGCAAGCTCGCCGAGTCGCTCGGCGCGCACGGCCGCGGCGGGCTCGATCCGGAACGGAAGGCCGCCGAGCTCGACGCGCTCGCGCGCGCGGGTCGGACGGTCGCGTGGCTCGGCGACGGCGCGAACGACGCGCTCGCGCTGGCGCGCGCGCCCGTCTCGATCGTCGTCGACCGCCGCCTCGAATGGCTCGCGCTCGCCGCCGACGTCGTGCTGCTCGGCGAGCGGCTGGGCGCACTGCCGGAGCTGATCGACCTCGCGCGCCGCGCGCGCCGGCGCATCCGCATCGCGCTCGCTTGGGCCGCCGCCTATCACGCCGTCGCTCTCACGCTCGGCGCGACCGGCCGTCTCACCCCCGCGAGCGCCGCGCTCTGGATGGCCGTCGGCAGCCTCGCCGTCGTGAACGCGAGCCTGCGTCCGCTCGACGCCCCGCCGCCCGCCGAGCGCGCCCCCGCGCCGCTCGCCCTGCCCCGCCCCGAAGGAGTCGCGACGCCATGACCGACCCGACGCCTCCCCCCGCCGACCGAGCCGACCACGCCGAAGCCGCCGCCGAACGCGCTCGCCTCAGTTACGAAGGCCACCGCCTGCCCGTCTTCGTGATCCTGATCTGGATCGCGTTCTTCGCGTTCGGGCTGGCGTACTTCGTCAAGTACCTGACGTAGCGAGCCGCCACCGCAGCCCGAGCTGGCGCGTCGCGCAGGCGTCGCTCGCTCCGCGTCGCGCCGCCGCCCATCGGCCGCGCGACGGCGGCGACCAGCGGCACGCCCTGGAAGAACGCGAGCAGCGACAGGATCACGAGGGTCGCCTGCACCGGTCCCCGGGACAGTAGTTCGTCGAGCAGGCCGCGAATCACGATTCGTGCGAGCTGCGCCTTCGGCGCGTCGAAGCGCGGCTCCGCCTGCAGCGCCTGGAGCAGCATCGGAAGTCTCACGGTCCCTGCGTCCGATCGGCGCTGGAGTCGTCGCCATCGTCGCCCGGCGGGTCGGACGCGGGCCCACGATCGAGCAGCTTCGTCGCCTCCTCGATCCGGAGCGCGAGGCCGATGTCGTCGAGCCCCTTCTTCGAGCCCTGGTCCGACTGGACGTCGGACACTTCCGACATCCGATCGAGCACCCAACGCGCGACGACCAGGCTCCGCACCTTCGTCTCGAGCTCGAGCTGCCATTCGGTCAACAGGAACGGCTTCCGTTTCCCGTGCTTCACGAGGTTGAAGGAGAAGGTCAACAGCGCGCCGTCCGGACCGGATTGTCGCGGCGAGATGCTCTTCAGGAAGGGCAGGACGGCCCGTTCGTCGTCCCACCGATCCACATGGAGCTTCAGCATCACCACGATCCGCTCCGACCCTCGCCCGCGCGTGAGCGGCCGCGCGCGCGCGACGTCACGTCGCGAGGCTCGAGTACCGCCAATGGGTGGCGGCGTCGAAGCAGACGACCGTGATCGCGAGCCCGGGCCCGCCGGCGAGACCGCGCCCGATCTCCTCGAGCGCGACCGGCGCCGCGAGATCGAGCGGGTATCCGAACGCCCCGGTGGAGATCGACGGGAAGGCGAGCGACCGCAGCCCCCGCTCGCGCGCGATCGCGATCGCGCTGCGGTAGCAGCGGCGCAGCACCTCCTCCTCGCCGGCAGCGCCGCCCTGCCAGCGCGGCCCGACCGTGTGGATCACCCAACGGGCGGGCAGCACGAAGCCGGGCGTGAGCTTCGCCTCTCCCGGCTCGCAGCCGCCGAGGCGGCGGCACGCCTCGAGCAGCTCCGGTCCCGCGGCGTCGTGGATCGCCCCGTCGACCCCGCCCCCGCCGAGCAGCGACTCGTTCGCGGCATTCACGATCGCGTCGACGGCGAGCGTCGTGATGTCGCCGCGGACGATCAGGGCACGGCTCACCTCCACCTCATCGCATCGGTCGAGAAGTCGGGCCGCTTCACCGGCCCCGCGGCGTCCTTGGCGGTGATCGCGCCGTCGCCGTCGACGTCGAGCCGCGCGAAGAGGGCGTCGCCGCCGGGGAATTCGAGGCGCGAGACGGCGTTGTCCTGGTCGAGGTCGTAGCGGGTGAGGAAGTCGTCGAAGCCGGCGAGCGGCAGCTCGGCGCGCGCCGCCGTCACCGCGCTCTCGATCTCCTTCAGGTCGAGCTCGCCGTCGCCGTTCTTGTCGAAGCGCTTGAGCGTGCCGGGGAAGTGCTCGAGCTCGCGCGCGCTCAGCCGGTCGTCGTGGTTCTGGTCGAGGAGGGCGAGCGCCGCCTTCGCGTCGGCGGCGACGACCAGCGCGATCGGCCCGCCGGCGAGGCGCGCGCGCGGGAGCTCGTCGTGGCCGACCATCGAGTCGCCGTTCGCGTCGCAGAGCTCGATCGGCGCGGCCGGCGTCCCGAGCTCGCGCAGCGAGACGACGCCGTCGTGGTCGCGGTCCGTCTTCGCGAAGAGCGCTCGACGGTCGGCCGCCAGCGGCAGCAGCGAGAATTCGCCGGGCGAGAGCCCTCCGCTGCGGTCGACGTCGGCGCGCTCGAACATGAGGCGCGCGAGCTCGGCGCCGTCGAGCTTGCCGTTGCGGTCGCGGTCGTACTGCTCGAGATCGCCGCTGCCGAAGAGGAGCGCCCAGTCGCGCTTGGGATCCAAGCTCGCGTAGCGCAGCGCGTACTTCGCGAGCGGCGCGCGCGCCGACAGCAGCCATTCGAGGATCTGCCGGGCCTCCTTGTCGCTGAACTTCGCGTCCTTCTTGTTCTGCATGCGCGTGACGGTGTCGCGCCACCCGTCGGCGGTCTTCGCGGCGCGCTCGATCCGGTCCTGGTTGTGGCAGCGCAGGCAGGTCGCCTTGAAATCCTCCGGAGGATCGACGAGCGGGCCGATCGCGATCGCGATCTTGTTCGCCTCGGCGGGGTCGGGCGGAGGCGGCGGCGCGGGCGGCGCCGGCTTGTCGTTCATGTGCGAGAGCTCCTGCAGCGACAGGTAGCCGTCGCGGTCGGCGTCGATCTGGAGGAAGACCGCGCCCGAGCCCTTCCATTCGGCGCGCGACACCACGCCGTCGCCGTCGCGGTCGAGGCTCTCGAGGAAGCGCTTCGCGGCGCCGCCCCCGTCCTGGGGCACGAGCGCCGCGGCGAGGACGATCGTGAGGAACGCGCTCATCGCTTGGTCTCCGCGGCGGGCGGGCCCGGCTGCGCGAGGTCTTCGTCCGACAGCGGGACGTGGAGGACGCGGTCGATCTCGGCGTGCGTCAGCCAGCGCGAGTCGGGGTGCGAGACGTCCTTCAGCCGCCGGCCGTTCTCGTCGACCATGCGGTCGAGCGGGAACTCCTCGACGACGATCCCCTGGATCGGGAGCCCCTCGCCGAAGAGCGGGCCGAGCAGCGCCGGCTTGTCGCTCGCCGAGGTGTTGAGCACCGTCGCCGCGTAGCGCCCCGCGACGAGCGCGAAGCGCTGCAGGAACGGCGCGTTGTACCAGGCCGCCATCACGACGTGGAACGCGCCGTCGGGCGTGTTCCCGAACGAGACGACCTTCGGCGCGCGCGGATTGGTGATGCGGACCATGAGCGCGTGGCCCTGGCCGACCGCGACGTCGCCGTCCTGCACCGCGAAGCAGGCGTAGTCGTTCTCCTCGGTCGGGAGGTCGCCGCCCGGGCTGCCGAGGTCGAAGCGCGAGAAGACCTGCACGTCGAAGACGTGCGTCACGCTCTGGTCGGGCGAGCGGGTCCGACCGCCGGGGCTCATCAGGTCGGGCGGCGGGTAGAGGCGCACCGCCTTGCGCGGCTCGGTGACGTCGAAGAGCTGGTAGCCCTGCTGGTTGCTCGCGATCGCGGCGAGCTTGCGCGCGCGGGTGCGCCGCCCCTTGCCGTCGTCGGGCCGCGAGTACTGGAACAGGACGCGCACCGCGCAGGCGTCGTCCTTGACGGCGGAGGACCCGTTGGGGTCGACGTGGGCGATGAAGTCGGGCTTCGCCGGGTCGGTCACGTCGAAGACCTTGACGCCGCCGGCGCCGTCGGCGACGTAGAGGTCGGGCCACGAGAGGTCGACGCCGCGCGCCTCCGCGGTCGGCGCCCTGCCGAGCGGCCGCGGCTTGCGCGGGTCCTTCACGTCGAACAGGGTGATGCCGTGCGTCCCGTTCGCGACGTAGAGCGTCGTCCCGCGCACCAGCAGCGCGCGCGGGTCCTCGCAGTCGAGGAAGGCGATCTTCTCGGGGAACGCGGGCCGGCGCGCGTCGACGACGACGATCCCGGCGTGCTCGAGCGCGACGTAGAGCGTCTCGAAGCGGCCCTGGAGGTCGTCGCACTTCGCGGCGACCGCGACGGCCTGCGGCAGCGGCAGGGTCGCGAGCGGCGCGGAGAAGTCGAGGTGCTGGCGGTCGATCGCGACGAGGTGCAGCCCGCGCCGGTCGACCAGCGCGGCGAGCTCGCGCGAGAGGTTGAAGTTCTGCGACCCGAGCCCGAGCGTCGCGGGCGAGCGGTGGCACTCGACGCAGGCGCGCGCCTCGGCGCGCACCGTGTGCGTCTGGTGGTGCACCATCGTCATGCCGGAGAGCCCGGCCGCGGTCACCGGCAGCTGCTCGTCGAGCAGGAGCTTGTTCTTCTCGTCGCGCACGCTGCCCATCGTCGAGAAGCCGACCAGCCAGGGCGCGACCTGCCCCTTGCCGTCGAAGCCGAGGTAGAAGCTCTTGAAGGTCGCGAAGACCTTCTCCGTCGTCGTGCAGCGCCCCTTGGTGCGCTCGCCCGAGAGCAGGTCGAGCTGCGTGAACGATTCGTTGCGGTCGAAGTGGAAGCCGAAGAAGTTGGGGTTCCACGCCGAGTGGCACGCGTAGCAGGCGAGCGCCTCGTGATCGGGCGTCATGGCGCGCGCCGCGCGCGGGTTGTACTCGGCGCGGTCGGGGTCGACGACGTGCGCCGCCTGCGGCAAGAAGTGGCGCTGCCCGTCGACCCTGGAGACGAGGTAGTAGAGCCCGTTCTCGACGGTCAGGTTGGCGAGCGGGCGGCCGCGCGAGGTCCTGCGCTGCGAGGTCCGTTCGATCGTGCCGTGGCAGTCGGAGCACTCGATCTCGACCGCGTGCTCCATGAAGCCGTAGACGT
>DASRRB010000270.1:0-12931 GCA_035695985.1 Planctomycetota bacterium
GCGCGGCGGCGAGCGCCGGCTGCAGGTCGCCGAAGCGGCCGTCGCCGACGCGCACCGCCGTGCCGAGCCGGTCGCCTTCGAGCGGCGCGAGCCAGACGTCCGAGTTCGGGCGCGCGCCTTCGGGGGCGTGGCGGTTCTCGAAGGCGATCCACGCCTTCCCGCCGCGCACCGCGAGCGCCGGGCGCGACAGGCATCCGACCCGTCTCACCAGCGGCACGACCGCGCCGATCCCCTGGGCGCCGCGCCGCGCGAAGACGAGCTCGGCGGCGCCTTTCTGCTGGCGCACGAAGACGACGAGCAGCTCGCTCGCGCTCGGCGCGACCGCCTGCGGCCAGAAGCACTCGGCCGGCGCCGTCGTCACCAGCACGACGCGCGGCGCGAGGCCCGGCTCGACCTCGGCGAGCGCGACCTGGTCGCCCGCCGCGGGATCCCACACGAGGAACGCGAGCGCGAGCCGGTCGCCCGCGACGACGACGCCGCCCGGCGCGTAGCGCTCGTGGCGCGGACTCGCGAGCGTCCACGCGGCCGGCAGCTGCGGGTAGGACTCCTTCGGGCGCGCCGCGACGTCGCGCTCGCCCGCGGCGTCGTCCTCCTGAGTCGCGCGTACTGCGCGCGGCGCCGCCCGCGCCGCCGCGCCCGGGACCGCGAGCGCGACCAGCGTCGCGACGACGGCGGACCGGCGCGGCGCGGACCTTCGCGGCGTCACTTCTTCGGCATCGCGACGAAGATCGCCGCCTTGTCCTTGGTGAAGTACTGCTTGCAGATCGCGTTGACGTCGGCGACGGTGACGCCGTCGAACCAGTGGCCGATGTTGTTGGCCTCGTCGAGCGCGGCGGGCCGGGTCACCGCGTCGCCGAGGAGCCGCCACCACCAGCCCGGGTCCTCGGCCCACTTCGCCGAGTCGCCGAGCGCGGCGGTGCGCAGCCGGTCGATCTCCGCCTGCGTGACGCCCTTCGCGCCGAGCACCACCATCATGTCGGTGATCGCCTTCAGGGCCGGGTCGACCTTCGCCGCGTCGAGCTGGACGGTGAGCGTGACCGCGCCCTCGCCCTTCCAGTGCTCGCTCCAGCTGGAGCTGGCGTTGGGCGAATAGGCGAGCGACTTCTTCTCGCGGATCTCGACGCGCAGCCGGTCGTCGACGATGTCCTCGAGGAGCTGGAGGCGGCGGCGCATCGCGACGTCGATGCCGTCGGTGGTCGGGAAGACCATCTGGACCAACGCGCTCTCCGAGCCGGTGTCGCAGAACTCCTTGCGAGTGAAGCCGGTCTTCCACGGCGTGATCGCGCGGTGCGCCGAGAAGTCGCGCGCCGCGCGGCGCGGCGGCAGGTTCGCGAACGTCGAGTAGAGCGCGTTCTCGACCTTGTAGCTCTCGAGCCCGCCCACCAGCGTGATCGTGACGGGCCCGTCGAGCTGCGCCTGGAGGAAGGCCTTCACCTCGGCGAGCGTCACCGCCTCGACCTTCGCGTGGTCGGGCGGCAGGAAGCGCGGGTCGCCGTTGCGGAGGTCCTTCTGGAACTCGCCCAGCCAGTGGCGCAGCGACGGCGTGCCGGTCTCCTTCTCGGCGCGCTCCTTCTCCTTCTTCCACTCCTCCGCCAGCTTCTTCTTCCAGTCGTCGAAGCCGTCCTGGCGGAAGCCGGGGTCGGTGAGGTAGGCGCAGATCACCTCGAAGGTGCGCTGCAGGTTGCCCGAACCGCCGAAGCCCCCGAGCGAGCCGTGGAAGGTGCACGCGTCGCCGTCGACGGAGAAGGTGAGCGGCGCGGCGCCCTCGTGCAGCGCGGCGTTCACCGTCTTCCAGTCGTTCTTGCCGAGCCCGCAGCGGAGGAACGCCTGCGCCGCGACCCACGCGACCGCCGCCTTCTCGGGATCGAGCGGCAGCTCGCCCTCGCCGAAGCGCACCTCGTAGCGCCCCCACCCTTCGAGGTGCTTGTGGGCCGCGCGCACGCCGTTCTTGAAGGTGATGAGGGTCGCCTTGCTCTTCTCGTCGCGCTTGACCTCGGTCCCCTCCGGCGCCTTGCGCGACTCCTTCACGCCGTAGGAGAAGTCCTTGGGGTTGCCCTTCGGCTCGTCCGCCTCCTTGGTCGCGCCCTCGCCGGCCTTCGCGACGTCGGGGTCGTCCGGATCGCCCGGTTCGCCGGGCTCGCCGGGTTCGCCCGGCTCGGGCTTCTTGCCGGTCGGCGCGTCCTCCTTGCCCTTCTTGGGCGGACCGTCGGCGCCCTTCGCGGCGGCGAGCCCCTCGACCTGGTCGGCGAGCGGCTTGTCGAGCGACGTCGCCTTCGCCTGGTCCCAGATCGCCATGAGATCGGGCAGCGGGTCGACGCCGAGCTCGTGGGCGCCGCGCGCGACGAAGACGAGCTCGCCCGCGCTCCACTGGTCCTTCAGCCACTTCTGGCAGGCGGCGACGTTGCGCGCGCGCTCGCCGGGCTTGTAGGTCGCCTTGCCGGCGCGGTCCTCCATCGGGACGTAGCGCGCGTTGCACGCCTGCAGCAGCTCGGCGACGAACTCGCCCGTCTCCGGCTTGGGGGAGATCGGCCGCGGGACGAGCGTCTGGTCGAACTTGACGTAGGCGTCCTCGAGCTCCTTCTGCTCGAAGCCGCGTTCGACGGCGCGGCGCACCTCGCGCTCGGCGTTCATGAGGGAGGCGCGCCAGTGCGCCTTGTCGGACCGGACCTGGATCTGCACGCCCTCGATCAGGTCCTCGAGCTCGAACCAGTCGGCGCCGAAGCTGCCGCTCTGCAGCTTCTTCAGCACGGTCGGGTCGATCTTGCCCTTGCGCAGCGCGTCCTCGGGGTCCTTCCCGTCGTTGAGGCGGCGCTGCAGCATCGTCATGACGAAGGTGCGCGTGACCGACTCGGTGCGCGTCGCCTGGTCGTCGGGGCGCGCCACCCACGGCTTGAGCTTCAGCACTTCGACCAGCACGCCGTCGCCGCCGCCGGACTCGGCCGAGGTGATCGCCTTGTTCTTGAAGGTCGGCTTGCCGGGATCGGGACGCGCCGGCACCGGCTCCTTCGGGACCGCGATGCCGCCGAACGCCTTCTCGATCTCGGCGGTCGGGTCGAGGTCGCCGAGGTCGCCGCCCACCACGAAGGTCATGTGCTCCGGCCGGTACCACTTGCGGTAGAAGCCGAAGCAGATCTTCGGGTTGAACTTGTCGCGCACCGCCTTGATGCCGATCGGGAGGCGCTTGGGCTTGAGCGTGCCGTCGAGCATCTTCGAGAGGTTGCCGACGACGTTCCGGTACCCCTCGCCGTCGCGGTCGCGCTCCTCGGCGTCGACGACGCCCTTCTCGCTGTTCACCTCGCCCTGCTCGAACTTCAGCCCGTCGGCGACGTCGCGCATCCACTTGAGGGCCGTGGTGAAGCGCTCCGGCGACGCGTCGGGGAGGTCGAGCTCGTAGACGGTCTCGTCGAACCCGGTGTGGGCGTTCACGTCGTGGCCGAACTTGATCCCTTCCTTCTGGAAGGTGTCGATGAGCGTGTTGGCCTTGAAGTTCTTGGTGCCGTTGAACGCCATGTGCTCGACGAAGTGCGCGATGCCGAGCTCGGTCTCGGTCTCGACGACGCTGCCGACGTTCACGTGCAGGCGCACGTAGACGTTCTTCTTCGGCTCGTCGTTCTTGAACCAGGCGTAGCGGAACCCGTTCTTCAGCGTCCCGAAGGTGAAGCGCGGGTCGGGCTTGAGATCGGAGGTCTCGTGCTCCCACTTGCGCGCTTCGGCGGTGCGCGCCGGGGCCTTGCTGCCCTGGGCCTCCACGTTCCCGGCGAGGAACCCGAGCGCGGCGGCGGCGAGCGCCGGGCGCATGACTGACGACGTCCGCATGACATCTCCCGGTGCGCGGCGGTGAGGGGCGCGGCGAGCCTACCGTGCCCGCCCCCGCTCTGGAACGGTCGCGGCGCCTGGCGGTGCGCGGCTCACTTCTTGGGCGGCGGCGCGGCCTTCTTCGGCGCGATCACGCAGGTCGACGCGTTCTTGCGCACCAGGTACTGGCGCGCGAGCGCGGTCACCTCCTCGGCGGTGACCGCGGCGTAGGCCTCCTTCACGCCCTTCAGCTCGGCCAGCGCCTCCGGCCGCGCCCACGAGCCGTCGAGCCGGCCGAGCCACCAGCCGGGGTCGTTCATCGCCTGGTCGAGCTTGGTCGTCGCCACCTTCTTCATGCGGTCGAGGTCGTCGGGCTTGACGCCGTTCTTGGCGAGCGTGTCGACCGCGCCGAGCACCTGGTTCAGCACCGCGTCGGCCTTGGCCGGGTCGACGGTGAGGACGATCATGAGCGAGCCCATGCCGGGGAAGGCGGTGCCGGCGTCGAGGATCACGGCCGGCGAGTAGGCGGCGCCGAGCTTCTCGCGGATCTCGACGCGCATCTTGTCGTCGACCACGTCGTCGAGGAACGCCATGGTCCGGCGCAGCTTGGCGTCGCGGCCGTCGGTCATCGGGTAGACGACCTTGAGCAGCGTCTTCTTGTCGGTGGTCTCGATCTCCTTCTTGAACTTGAGGCCGGGCTGGATCGGGGCGGTCTTGCGCCGCTCTTCGTGCGAGTCGCCGGCGCCGCGCTTGGGCAGCATCCCGAAGGTCTTCGCCAGGATCGAGACGGCGACGCTGGACTCGAGGCCGCTGATCGCGGTGACCTCGATGGGCCCGTCGGAGAGCTGCGGCTCGAGGAACTCCTTCAGCGTGTCGGGGAGGAAGCTGTCGACCTCCTTCTGGTCGGGGACGCAGAAGCGGTGGTCGCCGGCGTGGAGCAGCTTCTCGAAGTCGCCGAGCGGCCCGTCGAAACCCTTCCCGAACTGCTCGTAGACCTCGGGCAGCCCCTTCTTCCACTTCTCGAACGCCTCGGGACGCCAGCCCGGGTCCTTCAGGTAGGCGCAGAAGATCTCGCAGAGGCGCTGGAAGTCGTTCGGACCGGCCGCGCCCGAGAAGACCAGCGCGTCGGTGCCGACCTGGAATCCGAACTGGAGCTGCCGGTTCTTCTGCAGCTTGACCATCGTGTCGTAGTCGTGCTCGACGAGGCCCGACTGCAGGAAGACCTGCGTCGCGACCCAGCCGATGTCGCTCTCGTCGGGCTCGACGGCGAGCAGCCCCGAGCCGACGCGCACGATCAGCGCGCCGCCGCCCGTGCGCGGATCGCCGCGCAACGTGGCGCGCACGCCGTTCTCGAACTCGATGCGCGCGATCTTGAGCGCGTCGTCCTGCTCGACCTTGACCGTCTTCCCCTCGGCGCCGGGCGCGCGGTACATCCAGTCGGACGCGGAGACGTCCTCCTCGGGCTTGCCGTCCGACGGCTTGCCGTCGGCGGGCGGCGCGTCGGCGCCCTTGCCCGCGCCGGCCGCCGCGGTCGGCGCCGCGGCCCCCTTCTCCGCGGCGTCCCACGCGGCCTTGAGGTCGGCGGCCGCCGTCTTGCCGAGGTCGAGGTTGCCGACGGCGAAGAGCACGAGCTCGCCCTCGCTCCACGTCGTGGCGAGCTGCGCCGCCATCGAGTCGGCGTCGATCTCGGGGAGCATCTTCAGGTACATCTTGTTCTGCGCGATGTCGTCCATCGGGACGAAGCGCGCGCGGCACGCCTGCAGGATCTTCGCGACGTACATCGCGCCGGAAGCGCGGGCGGCGTCGGGCTCGCTCACCAGGTTGTCGTGCAGGCTCGTGATCCGCGGGTGGAGCTCGTCGCGCGTGAAGGAGCCGGTGCGCGCCGCCTCGAAGTCGGCGCACGCGGCGGCGAGCGCCTCCTTCCACTTGCCCGGCTCGCACTCGACCTGCAGGGCGAAGCCCGCGAGCGCCTGCTCGAGCTCGTAGGGGCCGAAGCTCACGCCGCGGTAGGGCGCCTCCCCCTTCGCGCGCTCGGCGACGCGCTTCCCGATGCGGCCGTTCACGAGCGCGATCGCCTGCCCGCGCAGGAAGTCGCGCTTGCGGTTGGCGAGCGTGTCGGGCTCGTCCTTCCAGGGGTGCACCCGCGCGACGACGATCTCGCAGCCGTTCGCCTCCTTGTCGTAGGCGCAGAACGGCTTCACGCCGCCCTTCGGAGCGCCGAGGTCGGGACGCTTCTGCGGCGCCTCCTTCGGCGCGGGGATGCCGGCGAAGGTCTCCTTGATCCAGTGCTCGACGTCGGCGTCGCCGAACGCCCCCGACGCGACGAAGGTCATGTGCTCGGGCCGGTACCACTTGCGATAGAAGCCCTTGCAGAGCGCCGAATTGAACTTGTCGCGCACCGACTTGACGCCGATCGGTAAGCGCTTCGGCCAGAGCGTCCCGGCGATCAGCGACTCCGACATCTTCCGGTAGATGCGCATCCCGGAGCCGTTGCGATCGCGCTCCTCGGCGTCGATCACCCCCTTCTCGCTCGCGACCTCCTTCTCCTCGAAGAGCAGCCCGTCGGCGACGTCGCCGAACCAGAGGAACGCCGACTTGAGCCGCTCCGCGGACGCGTCGGGCAGGTCGAGCTCGTAGACCGTCTCGTCGGTGCCGGTGTGGGCGTTCACGTCGTGGCCGAACTTGATCCCCTCCTTCTGGAAGGTGTCGACGAGCGTCCCGGCCTTGAAGTTCTTGGTGCCGTTGAACGCCATGTGCTCGATGAAGTGGGCGACCCCCTGCTCCGCGTCGGTCTCGACCAGGCTGCCGACGTCGACGAAGAGGCGCAGGTAGACGCGCTTGTCCTCGCCCTTCGACTGGTCGGTCCAGGCGTAGCGCAGCCCGTTCTCGAACGCGCCGAACTTGATGCGCGGGTCGACCGGCACGTCGGACGAGTCGTGCTCCCACGCGCGGGCGGTGCCGGCGACCGTCGCGGACGGGATCGCGAGCAGCGCGCAGGCGCCCGCGAGCAGGCCCGCGAGCAGGTTCGTCGAATGCATCGGTGGGCTCCCGGTCGCGGCGCGGATCCGCGAGGGGGGAGAGCGTAGCCCTGCCGCCGCGATTACGATCGCGCGCTTCCGGTCTCGGGTGGCGGATCGAGGAGGCGACGATGGTCGGGTGCATCGCGTTCGTGCTGCTGTTCGGCGGCGCGCGCCCGCCGGCGATCGCGCGCCCTCCGGTCCAGAACGCCCCGCCCGCGCCGGCCGCGCCGAAGGACGGGCGCGAGGCGAAGCCCGAGTCGACGGGCAAGGTGGGCGAGAAGATCCCGGCGTTCACGGCGAAGGCGCTGCGCGGCGACAAGGAGTTCGACTTCGACTCCCAGAAGCAGGGCAAGGTCACCGTCTACGTCCTCGCCGGAGTGACGTGCACCGCGACCAACGCCTACGCGGAACGGCTCGCGGCGCTCTGCGAGGCGTACGGCCCCAAGGGCGTCGACTTCGTCTTCCTCTACCCCAACCACAACGAGTCGGCGGCCGACAAGCGCAAGTTCCAGAAGGAGAAGCGGCTCGGCGGCGCGTTCGTGAACGACGCCGACGGCGCCGTCGCCCGCAAGCTCGCCGCCAAGCGCACCGCCGAGGCGCTGGTCTGCGACAAGGAGGGCAAGGTCCTCTACCGCGGCGGCATCGACGACAACCTGAACGAACCCGCGCGCGCGCGCGTCAAGTACGTCGCGCAGGCGCTCGACGAAACGCTCGCCGGCAAGCCGGTGAGCGTGACGACCGGCAAGGTGTTCGGCGAGACGATCCGTTCCTGAACAGCGAGGAAACCCCGAATGAAGACGACGGCACGCATCCTCCCCGTGGCGATCCTGGCGGCGACGGCCTCGGTCGCGTGGATCGCGGGCGGCGGTCCCGCGACGACGGCGGCGCAGGACGCGCAGGCGGCGGCGACGCCCGAGCACAAGCTGCTCGAGAAGTACGCCGGGACGTGGGACGCCGAGGTCACCGTCCCCGACCCGACCGGCGGCGCGGCCACCAAGACGCCGGCCAAGTCGGTCGCGCGCGTCGCGTGCGGCGGGCTCTGGCTCGTCTCCGACTTCGAGGGCTCGATGATGGGCGGGCCGTTCGTCGGCCACGAGGTCTTCGGCTTCGACCCGATCGCGAAGCGCTACGTGCTCACGTGGGTCGACTCGACCAGCGCGACGCCGTTCTCCGGCGAGTTCACGTTCGACGCGAAGACACGGACTCTCGACGGCACCATGAAGGGAAAGCTGCCGACCGGCGCCGACATGGTGTGGCACCAGACCGACGTCTGGAAGAGCGACGACGAGCGCGCGTGGACCATGCTCATGAAGGGGCCCGACGGCAAGGAGAGCCCCGCGGTCCAGATCACCTACAAGCGGAAGAAATGACCGCGGCGCGCGGCGGGCGGCGCGCGGCGACCGTCGACCTGGACGGGTGGCTCGCGCGCATCGCCGTCGACGCGCTGTTTTTTCCCGACCGCGAGGACGGCTGGAACACTCATTCCGGCGCCCGGACGCCCGATCCTCCCCAGGAGCCAACCCCCGTCTGACCCACCTCGAGAGCCGATGAGCGACCCCGGCGCGCCCCCCACGCCGATCGACGACGAGCCCCCGGTTCGCCGGTCCCGTTTCACCTACGGGCGGTTCCTCGTCCCGTTGACGCTCGCGATCGGGCTCGGCGTCACCGGGGTCGTCTGGAAGATCGTCCGGGAGTGGGAGAGCCAGCAGCTGAACGTCCTGCTCGGGGACAAGGTCGCCGAGCAGGTGCAGAAGCTCGACCGCGAGACCGACGACGCCACCGACATCCTGCTCGCGCTGCGCGCCCACTTCGCCGGGTCGGGCGCGTTCGACGCGGACAACTTCGGCGTCTTCGCCTCCGAGCACCTCCACAGCTTCCCCGAGGTGGTCGCGGTCGGCTGGCTGCAGCGCGTGCGCGCGCTCGAGCGCGACGAGTTCGAGGCGCGCGTCCGCCCCGACAACGCCGGCCGCTTCGAGATCCTCGAGGCCAACGCGGCGCACGAGCTGGTGCGCGCCGACCGCCGCGACCAGTACTTCCCGGTCACCTTCGTCACGCCGATCGGCGCGCCCGCCCGCAACGAGCGCTCGTTCGGCTTCGACCACGGCGCGATCCCCGAGCGGCTCGCCGCCATCGAGGAGGCGTGCCGCACCGGCCGCATGGTGGTGGTGGGACCCACGAGCTACGTCGCGTTCGCGGAGGGGGCGGCCGCGACCACGCCCGGCGCGCGCGCCTTCGTCTGCTACCTGCCGGTCTTCGCGGGCGGCGGCGTCCCCGCCATCGAGGCGGAGCGCGACGCGCGGCTGCTCGGCTGCGTGGTCGAGCTGGTCGACGTCGAGGAGCTCTTCGTCTCGGCCGCGCGCTCGATGCGGCTCGACACGATCGCGCTGCGCGTCTACGTCGACGAGGCGTTCGGCGCCGGCGGCAAGCGGACGTTCGCCTGGAAGAGCCTCGACGACGGGCTCGACGACGACTACGACGCGGTCGCGCGCTCGCGCGCCTTCGACGAGCACCGCCTCGTCTTCGGCAGCCGCTGCTTCCGCATCCTCGCCCGCCCCAACGACCAGTTCGCGAGCTCGGCGGTGGTCGTCCCGCCGTGGTTCGCGGTGCTGGCGGCGCTCGGGTTCACCGGCGCGGCGACCTACCTGGTCTACAAGCTCGGCAGCGAGCGCGGCCGCCTCTCCCGCGAGATCCGGCAGTTCTGGAAGATGACCTCCGAGATGCTCTGCGTGATGGACACCGAGGGCCACCTGCGCCGCGTCAACCCGGCCTGGACCGCGCTGCTCGGCCGCTCCGAGAGCGACTTGATCGGGACCTCGCTCCCCGAGCTCGTCCACCCCGAGGACCGCGCCGACTCCGAGAGCGCGCTGCACCACCTCTCGCAGGGCGTGACCTCGGTCACGTTCGAGGCGCGGCTGCGCTCGGGCGACGCCGAGTGGCACTGGCTGCGCTGGAACGCGGCGCCCTCCGACGACCGCAAGGTCGTGCACGCCGTCGCGAGCGACGTGACCAACGAGCGCAGCACGATCGAGCAGCTCGAGGAGCGCGCGTCGATCGACTCGCTGACCGGCGTGCTCACGCGCCGCGCCCTCTTCGACAAGCTCTCCGCGGAGTTCGAGCGCGCGCGGCGCTACGGCTCGACGCTCTCGGTCTGCGTGCTCGACCTCGACCACTTCAAGCAGGTGAACGACCGCCACGGCCACGTGATGGGCGACGCGCTGCTGCGCCGCCTCGGCCAGCTCCTGAAGAAGAGCCTGCGCACGGCCGACTGCGCCGGACGCTTCGGCGGCGACGAGTTCGTGATGGTGCTGCCCGAGTGCGACTACGACGCCGGCAAGCAGACGGCCGAGCGCCTCCTCGTCCTGCTCGAAGACGAGGGCCACGTCGCACTGCCCGACGGCAAGAGCTTGAAGCTCAAGGCGAGCCTCGGCGTCGCCGAGCTCTCGGCCGACATCACGGACGTCGCGATGCTCGTCGCGCGGGCGGACGCTTCGCTGTATCGCGCGAAGCGGGCGGGCCGCAGTCGCGTCAGCTGAGGGGGGGAACGGTGGTTCGAGCGGACGTCGGGGGCGGGGGTGACGAGGCCGCGGGGAGCAGGGTTGAGGGGTCGAACGCGCGACGGGCGAGAGCGGGTCGAGGGGCGGAGGGGAAAGAGGTCGAAGGACGGGACCCGCTCGCCCCAGACCAAAAGATGAACGGGCGGGCTCGCTGCATTCGGCGCATTCGGAGCACGACTCGACGATGCACGGTGGTCGACCGCCTCACGCGGCGTCCCGTCCTTCGACCTCTTTCCCCTCCGCCCTTTGACCACCGTTCCTGACCGTCGCGCGACGACGCGAAATTGCTCCCCGCGGCCTCTTCGCACGGTGCTCGCACGACGTCCGAGCGGACCGCTCCAGTCAGCTGCGAATGAGTGCGTCGCACGGTTCTCGCGAGGCCGCGAGGCCGGAGACGGCCTTCGACTTCATGGAAGAGTCAGGTGAGGGGACACCACGCGCGGCGGGCGGGGACTTGGACGATGCGGTCTTCTTCGGGGATCCAGGCGGAGAGGGCGCGGCCGTAGACGCAGCCGGTGTCGAGGCCGCGGGCGTGCTTCGTGACGACGAGGCCGCGGCGGGCCCAGTGGCCGAAGACGGCGGTGCGCGGCCCTCGATAGAGCTCGTCCCACGGGACGTAGGGCGGCGGCGGCGGCGGCCAGTCGTCGTCGGGCTGGCGGCCGTCGGGATCGCAGTAGCGCGCGCTCGTCGCGAACTCGAGGTCGGGTTCGCGCGCGAGCGGACGATCGTGCGCGAGCGCGTCGACGAAGGTCGCCCGCGTCTCGCGCGCCTTCGCCTCGAGGTCGCCCCACTTCGGGTGGAGCCCCGCGTGCACGACCACGACGTCGGGCTCGCAGAGCAGGAGCGGCCGCGCGCGCAGCCACGCGTCGAGCTCGGCGCGGTCGGGGGCGGCGGCGAGGTTCTCGAGCGTGTCGCGCTTGCCGGCCTTGCGCCGCCCCGCCGTCACCTCGAACCAGTGGAGCTCGTGGTTGCCGAGCACCATCGCGGCGCCGAGCTTCTTGAAGAGGCGCACGCACCCGGCCGAGTCGGGGCCGCGGTTGATCGCGTCGCCGACCGAGAAGAGGCGGTCGGAGGCGGGGTCGAACTTCACCCGCTCGAGCAGGAGCTCGAGCTCCTCGCGACAGCCTTGCACGTCCCCGACGAAGATGCGGCGCATCGCCCGAGATTACTCGGCCCGAGATTGCTCGGCGGTGTCCGCCTCACTTCCGCTCGGGCTTGCCGTGGTTCTTCTCCATCCACGCGAAGCCGGCGGTGAGGCGCGTGAACGGGTCGCCCGTCCAGCCGTGGCCGCCCTTGTAGGTGACGAGCTCGACCGCCGCGCCCTCCTTCTTCAGCCGCTCCAGCGCCTTCTGCGCGTACTCGAACTTGCAGCGCACGTCTTCGGGCGAATGGTCGAGGAAGTAGGCCGAGCCCTTGGCGTTCTTCAAGTCGGGCTCGAGCTCGCCGGAGACGTTGAATACCGACATCGCGACGTAGGACGCCGTGACCGGCGACTTCTCCTGCAGCGAGATCGCGTACTCGGCCGGCCCGCCCGACGACCAGCCCCATTGATAGGTGCGTGCCGGGTCGATCTTCAATTTCTGCGTCTTCGTCACGTCGGCGAGCACCGCGTCGACGAACTCCTCGGTCGTGAACTTCATCTCGGGGAGCTTCGAGAAGCGCGTCGGCCACGTGACGTCGGCGCTCGACCACTTGACCGAGACGAGCTGCGCGAAGACGAAGTCCTGCGGGCAGCAGTTGTTCCAGACGTTGCGGACGAAGTTGGTCATGTTCGCCTCGCCCGTCCCGCCCGGCATCACGAGCACGAGCGCATACCCCGCCGGCGGCGGCCGCTGCGTCTCGTGCGGACCGATCAGGAAGTAGCGCTGCTGCTCGTTCCCGAGCGCGCGCAGGTCCTTGGCCGGGAGCTTCTTCACGTCGTCGGCGAGCTCGTAGTCGGGCTTCTCGTCGGGCTTCGCGGCGGGCTTCTTGCCGTCCTGCGCGAAGGCGGCGAACGCGAGGAGGCTCCCGAGCGCGAGGCCCGCCGCGACGGGCGCGGCGAACGGGACCGATCGACGACGCACGCTCTCCATCGCTGCCTCCTCCTGTGCGCGCCGCTCGACGAGTCCGCGTCGCGGCCCGCCAAGCTACCGGCCGCTACACTCGCCCGTTCGGCGCGCGTCCGATCGCGCGCATCCTCGGGAGCCGTCCATGCGCGCGCCGTTCGTCGCCTCGCTCGTCTTTGGAATCGGGCTCGCCCCCGCCGGCGCGGCCGCGTGCGCGCAGGGCAAGCCCGAGCTGCTCGCCCCGAACACGCCGCTCGGGTCGGGCTGGCCGGTGCTGAACTCCCAGGCCGTCCGTTCGGTCGACCGCCTCGGCGACGACTGGGTCAAGACGAGTCGCGACCTGTTCGACCACCCCGAGACGGCGCTGCGCGAGACGCGGTCGTCGGCGGCGCTCGCGGCGCTCGCCGAGCAGGCGGGCTTCAAGGTCGAGCGCGGCGTGTCGCAGATGGAGACGGCGTGGGTCGCGACCTGGTCGTCGGGCGCGGGCGGGCCGACGCTCGGGATCCTGGCCGAGTTC
>DASRRB010000271.1:0-5304 GCA_035695985.1 Planctomycetota bacterium
GCGAGCCGCTCGGTGAAGCGACGCAGCGCACGACGACGCACCGACGGGAGGATCGCGAGGCCGCCGAGCCCGAGACCCGCCGCGAGCAGGAGCCCGCCGGCGAACCACGCCGCCGTCAGCGTCTTCACGAACGCGATGCTGCCCGCCCCGACGCCGATCGCGCCGACCGTGACGGCGAGCTGCGCCTTGACGCCGCGGTCGGCGGCGTCGAGGAAGCGCCGCGGCTCGCCCGGCAGGTCGAGCGCCGCCGACTCGCGGCCGAAGGCGTCGACGATCGCGCGGAAGACCTGCTCGCGCCGGTACTCGAAGCGCGCCGGCTCGCCCGGCAGGGCGCGCCCTTCCGCGAGCGGTCTCACCCGCTCCTTCAGGTAGGCCGCGCTGCGCTCGTAGAGGGCGATCTCCTCCTTCACGATCCAGTCGATGGTGCGGCCGACCACGTCGCGGTACTTCGTCTCGAGTTCGCCGAGCACGTCCTTCTGGAACGCCTCGCGCAGCGGCTCGTCGTTGCGGCCCAGCGCGAGGCTCTTCACCCCGCCGTGCTTCTCGAAGAAGGTCCGCGCGCGCAGCTCGCAGGCGGGGAAGAGCTCGTAGATCTCGGTGAGCGGACGGTAGGCGCGCTCCTTCAGGTCGCGCCCGGCCTGCTCGATCTGGCGGTCGAGGTCCTGGACCGAGCGGAAGTCGTCGTCGAGCACGCGGCTCGAGCGGCCGAGCGCCACGCCGAGCGACTGCAGGACCGCGTCGCCCGAGCGCAGCGGGCTGTCGAGCTTGAGCCGCATCTTCTCGCCGCCGGCGAGCGTCGCGCGGATGAAGTCGCGCACCGCGTCGAAGCCGCCGCCGCCGCCGCTCCGCTCGAGCCGCGCCGAGATCGGCAGCACCACCGGCTCGAAGCCGTGGTGCGACGCGCACTGGAGCCTGAGCCACGCGACCACCTGCGCCACGTCGGACGGCTCGCGCCCGTCGATCTTGGTGAGCAGGAAGACCACCTTCTTCTTCCAGCGGTCGGCGACGAGCGAGAGCAGCTGGTTCTCCGACTCGCTGTAGGGGCGGTCGATCGAGGTGAGGAACAGGACGAGGTCGGCGCGGGGGATGAAGCGTTCGGTCAGCGCGGAGTGCTCGCGCAGGACGGAGTTCGTGCCGGGCGTGTCGACCAGGCTCACCTCGCGCAGCAGGTCGAGGCGCAGGTCGCGCTCGACCAGGTACTCCTCGACCACGCGCTCGCCGTCGGACTCGCCGTGCTGGAGCACCGCGATGCGGTCGGTGACCGGCGTCGGCCCGACCGCGCAGACGTCGCGGCCGAGCAGGACGTTGATGAAGGTCGACTTGCCCGCCTTCACCTCGCCGACGATGACGAGGAGGAAGCGCTCGTCGACGTGCTTGCGCAGCGAGCGCGCCACGTCGTGGTCGCCGCCGCGCTCGTCGACGTCGCGCGCGAGCGCGACGAGCCGGTCGAGCAGCGCGCGCTCGTCCTCGAGTAGCGCCTCGTGTTCCTGCAGAAGGAGGGGCGTGGTGGGTACCAAGGTCGTCCGCCGCTACTCGTTTCGTCCGGAGCGCGTTCACCCGCGCGCCGCGTTCCTTGCGTCCGTTTCGGGGGCCCGATAACGTCCTCGCCCCTTCGAGCCGGCCGGACCGGACCGAGATCGTGGCCAGAACGGGCGCCGATCGGGCCCCGATCCGGCTCCAATCTGGCATTGTCGCCGATCCGGCTCCGGAGCGAGCGCCGCCTCCCTTCCCATCCGGGATCGCACGATGGATTTCGCCGACCTCACCGTCCCGGGCTACGAACGCGTCCTGCGCGCCGAGGAGCCGTCGAAGGGGTGGTGCGCGATCGTGGCGATCCACGACACGACGCTCGGCCCCGCGCTCGGCGGGCTGCGCATGTGGAAGTACGCCACGAAGGACGAGGCGCTCACGGACGTCCTGCGGCTCGCGAAGGGCATGACCTACAAGTCGGCGGTGGCGCGCACCGGGCTCGGCGGCGGCAAGGCCGTCGTCATCGCCGACGCCCAGAAGGACAAGTCGGACGAGCTCTTCTTCTGGCTCGGACGCGTCGTCGACCACCTCGGCGGCCGCTACATCACGGCCGAGGACGTCGGCACCAGCGTGCTCGACCTCGACCTGGTCGCGCGCGAGACGAAGTGGGTGACCGGGCGCGCGCGCGAGGTCGGCGGCAGCGGCGACCCCTCGCCCTTCACCGCGCTCGGCGCGTTCGTCTCGATGCAGGCTGCGCTGAAGGAGGCGACCGGCAGCCCCGACGTGAAGGGGAAGCGCGTCGCGATCCAGGGCCTCGGCCACGTCGGCTACTGGCTCGCGAAGCACCTGTCGGAGGCGGGCGCGAAGCTGATCGCCGCCGACCTCCAGCCCACGCGCGTCGAGCGGGTCGTCAAGGAGTTCGGCGCGCAGGCGGTCGCACAGGAGCAGATCCACGCCGTCGAGTGCGACGTCTTCGCGCCGTGCGCGCTCGGGGCGGTCCTGAACGACAAGACGATCCCGCAGCTGAAGGCGAGGGTCGTGTGCGGCGCCGCCAACAATCAACTGGCCGAGGAGCGCCACGGCGAGGCGCTCGTGAAGCGCGGGATCCTCTACGCCCCCGACTACGTCGTGAACGCGGGCGGCATCCTGAACATCAGCGTCGAGCTCTCGCCGAAGGGCTACGACGAGCGCGTCGCCGAGGAGCGCGTGCGCGGCATCGGCCGAGCGCTCGCCGACGTCTTCGCCCACGCGAAGAAGAAGGGCATCCCGACCTCGCGCGCCGCCGACGAGGTCGCGCAGTCGATCCTCGCCGAAGGGAAGAAGGCCCGCGCGAGCTGACGCGGACGATCGACCGCGCGCTGTCGCACGAGTGGCGTCGCGCGCCGTCACCTCCGCGTCGGCGTCCCCGCCTTCTCCGGCGCGTCGGGCTCGATCCTCCAGAGCTCGGGGTCGAGCGCGACGCCCTCCTCGAGCTCGAGCAGCAGCGTCTCCTTCACGCGCCGCCCGCCCTGCCACGTCACCTGCCGGCGCGGCACGACGCGCGCCCCGATCCGCTCGTGGCCCGAGAGGAAGTTCTCGTCGACCGTCTCGCCGGCGGCGTCGCGCGAGAGGCAGCGCACGCGCGCGAGCAGCAGCGTCTTCGCGTCGAGCCACGCCTGCCACCGCTCGCCCGGCACGAGCTCGCGCTCGACCACGATCGTCGTGCTCGGATCGGAGCCCGGATCGGCGACGAGGCGCGCCGGCTGCGGACCGGGTGCGGAGAGCTCCTCGAGCAGGCGGCGGTAGCGCCGCAGGCGCGGCCAGTCGCGCGAGTGGTCGATGCCGGTCGGCCGTCCGTCCTCGAGCTCGAGCTGCTTCCCGTCCGCCTCGATCTGGATCACCGAGTGGCCGCTCGCCGTGACGATCTCGTGCCGGAAGCGGCCCGGCCCCTCGGCGTAGATCTCGAGCGTCGCGTCGATGGGGGCGCCGCTCGGCGGATAGAGGACGAGGCGCGACTTCGAGTGGAGCGTCTCCGGGTGCTGTGCCGCCGCGCCGCCGGCCGCCTCGGTCGCCCGCGCGAGGACCGTCGCGGTGTCGAAGGGGCCGCTCCATCCGGGCGGCGGGGCAGGCTCCCCGGTGCAGGCCGCCAGGGCGAGGAGCGCGGCCACGAGGCCGCCGTACACGCGCCCCCGGCGCGGGGTCGCGCTCGGAGCGTCCTCCCGGGCCTCTCCCCGGGGAATCTGGGCGCCGCCTACATCAATAAGGTCGCGGCCGCCGGCGCCGGATCCCGTCGTCAGGAGCGCGCGCGCCGGCGTCTGACCTTCGCCTCGTGCCGATCGGGCACGAACGCGCCGCACGCGGACGCGAGGGGGTGGCGGAGCGGGGGGCAGCGGACGGTCGGAGTCGCGCAATCCGAGCAGGGGACCGGCGGAGCGCGGCGCATCCGGGAGACGCGACATGGCGCCCGATGATACCGGCCTCCTCCGCGACCTCCTGCGCGACGCGGCGCCGAGAAACCTTTCCAACACCCGATCGTAGAGGTGGCACCTCGCGCCGCTCCGAACGGAGCGACGCGCGGCGGGACGAGGGGATGCAGCGGCGGCGGGAAGTTTCGAGCGAACCGGCCGTCGATCCGGAACGTAGGAGTCGCGCGCGCCGCACGAGGAGTTCGAAATCGCGACGCGCATCGCAGCGGTGGTTCGAAGTGCGATGCGGCACGACAAGTGATGAACGCGAGAAGTGAACTTCGAGTTCGTCCGAGAACGCGAACCCGAAAACAGGACATCGGAGCGACTCGCCTTAGTCGCTAGGTAACCAGAGTGGGGCAATAAGGCGTAACGCCGGGAGCCGAAAGGCTCCCGTCGCTATTTCCGGGGCGCCTCTTCGGGAAGGACGAAGCTCGCGAGCGCGCGGTGCTTGCGCGCAAGGGCGTGCAGTCCCGCCTCGACCTCCGTCGCGCGCGCGTCGTCGACGTGGCTCCCGCCACCGTCGGCTCCGATCAGCAACAGCGCGCCCTTTCGATCGGCGCTGTAGGTCACGAGCGCCGCGATCGCGCCGACGCGCGCGCCGTCCCGCTCGCCGTCGAGCAGCGCCTCGAACCGGTGGATGCCCTGGAGCTGGCGCGGCCGCCCCGCGCGGCGCGCGAAGGTCGCGGCGACCTCGAGCGCTCCGCCGCGCAACTCGGCGAGTTCCGCCGCCGTCGGTGGTACCGCGAGCGCGAGCGCCCCTTCGCACGGCGCGGCCTCGATGCGCAATGCGTCGCGGAGCTCCCCGCCGAGCGGGCTCTCGTCGCGCAGCACGAAGCCGCCGTCGGGGAAGCGCTCGGCCGGGCGGCGGAACGGCGCGCCGCCCAGCGCGACGACCAGCCCGCCGCGATCGACGAACGGGACGAGCTTCGGCGCGAGCGCCTCCGGGAAGAGCTCCCCCTGGGCAAGGAGGACGGTCGCCGCCGCGTCGTCCGCGAGCCGCCGCTCGAGCTCCGGCGCCGCGAGCGCGACGGCATCGAGACCGCCGCCGCGCAGCGCCGCGACCGCCTGCGCCGCCGGCAGGCCGTGCACGAGCGGCAGCGCCTCCTCGTCGAGGACGGCGACGCGCTGCGCCGTCCGGCCGAGCTTCGCCCACGCGCTGCGCAGCAGCTTCGGCAGGAGGCTCGAGGTCGCCGTCATTGCCGACGCCGCGGCCGCGGACCGCCCGAGCGCGGCGCGCCTCGCCACGACGAACGGCTTCTCGCCGTCGCCGCCCGCGCGCCACTGCTCGAGCATGCGCGCGAACTCGCGCCCGCACGTCGCGTCGCCCGGCGTGCCCGACTCGTCGTTCCACTCGAAGGTCGCGGCGTCGTAGGTGAACGGCTGCCGC
>DASRRB010000272.1:0-16022 GCA_035695985.1 Planctomycetota bacterium
ACCGACGGCGTCGTCGAGTCGCGCACCGGCGTGCGCGAGCGCGTGCGCGAGCTCGTCGAGAAGGAGGACAAGGCGAACCCCCTGTCCGACGAGGAGATCGTCGAGAAGCTCAAGGCGATGGGCCTCAACATCGCGCGCCGCACGGTGACCAAGTACCGCAAGGCGCTGAAGATCCCGTCGTCGCGGCAGCGCCGGGAGTATTGAGTTGCCGGAGCGCGCGGCGCCGCCGCTCCGCCACTTCCTGCTGACGGTCGCCTACGACGGCGGCGACTTCCACGGCTGGCAGCGCCAGCCCGCCGACCGCTCGGTGCAGGCGGAGCTCGAGGCGGCGGCCGGACGCATCGTCGCCGCGCCGGTGGTCGTGCGCGGCGCCGGCCGCACCGACGCCGGCGTCCACGCGCGCGGCCAGGTCGCCGCCTTCAGCGCCGCCACGCGCCTCGACGCGGCGGCGATGCGGCGCGCGCTCCACTCTCTCCTGCCCGACTCGATCCGGATCGTCGCGGCGGCCGAGACGCCGGCGGCGGTCGACCCGCGCCGGAGCGCGCGGCGCAAGACCTACGTCTACCAGTTCCACCTGGGCGACCACCTGCCGCCCGACCGGCGCCGCCATTTCGTCCTCGCCGGCCGAGCGCTCGACGTCGCGGCGATGCGCCGGGCGGCGGCGCTGCTGCAGGGCGAGCACGACTTCTCGAGCTTCGCGCGCGCGAGCGCGGCGCGCCGAGGCGCGGTGCGGACCGTCCACTCGATCCGCGTGGTCCGGCTGGCGCGGGGGATCCGCCTCTTCGTCACCGGCTCGGGCTTCCTGTACAACATGGTGCGCACGCTCGCCTCGGCGCTGCTCGAGGTGGGGCGCGGCCGCCGCGGACCGGACGAAATCCGGGCGATGCTCGCGGCGAGGGACCGCCGGCGCGGGCCGGCGACGCTCCCGCCCGAGGGGCTGTTCCTCTGGCGGGTCGACCTCGCCGGGCCGGGAACCGAAACGGTGCAGGGAGAGGGTGGACCTTGACTCGAATCTCGCTGACGGTGCGCCATGGCGGCGCTCCCGACGACCTCCAGTCCTTCGCCACGGACAAGTGCGAGCGCCTGGACAAGTTCCTGCGGGGCGAAGCGCGCATCGAGTTCGTGCTCGAGCGCGACCACGAGGCGTGGAAGGGCGAAGTGATCCTCCACGGCTCGCGCCACCACGAGCGGTTCGTCGCGCACGAGGGTCACGCCGAGGCGCACGGCTGCGTCGAAAAGCTCGTCGACAAGATCGCGCGCCAGCTCGGCCGCTCGAAGGAGCGCCGCAAGGACCATCACGGCCCCACGATGGGGGACGACCGGGCGCCCGCGGGCGACGCCGGCGGCGACGAGCCCTCCTTCGACGAGGTGCTCCGCGGCGAGCTCGACGGCGTCGACTCGAAGGGCGGCGCGAAGGGCGGCGCGAAGGGCGGCGTCAAGGGTGACGCCAAGGCCGGCGCACCTCGCGAAGCCAAGGGCGACGCCCCGGGCGCGAAGGACGCCCGCAAGGCCGCCAAGCGCGACGCGAAGCCGCGCGAACGGAAGTGAAGGAGAGTCGGGAGGCCGGCGCGCACGACGCGACCCCGAGGAACGCCCAGGAAGGACGCCGCGTGCCCCCGGTCCGACGATCGCTCACCCTCGTCAACGCGCAGGGGCTCCACGCCCGGCCGATCAGCAAGATGATCGAGGTCGTGCGGCGCCACCAAGCGGCGGTGACGATCCGCAGCGGAAGCCAGGTCGCCAACGGCCGCCGCATGCTCGAGATGCTCGCGCTCGCGGCCCCGGCCGGCGCCGTCCTCGAGGTCGAGGCCGACGGCCCCGACGCCGACGCCCTCCTCGACGAGCTCGACGCGCTGGTCCGCGCCCGCTTCGGCGAGGAGTGACGGGTCCCGCGGAGCGCGTCTCCACGTCGCCGGGAAGTTCTTGACGGTCCGCGGCACCACCCCGCCCGGGCGGGGCGCTCCGGCCGCACCGCGCCGCGCCTCCCGAAAGATCCCGCCGCAAGGCGCCCTCAAGACCCGGCGAGGCAACCGACGAAGAGGATTCCGTTCCGGTCCTTCGACCGCGCGGTTCCACGCGCGGGAAGGTGGTAACGGGAGCGTCGGATGGCATTCCTGCGACGGAAGCGGTCGCTGCTCGGGGTCGACTTCGGCAGCGAGAGCGTGAAGGCGGTCGAGGTCATCAAGGACGGCGGCAAGCTGCGCGTGATCGGCTTCGGGAAGGTCGACGTGCCGACCGCCGAAGCGCGCGCGGACGCGCTCTCCGACCTGATGAAGCACTGCAGCTTCAAGACGAAGAAGGTCGCGACGAGCGTGTCGGGACGCTCCGTGATCGTCCGCTTCCTGAACATGGTGGACATCCCCGACGAGAACCTGAAGACCTCGATCCGGTTCGAGGCCGACCGCTACATCCCGTTCGACCTGAACGAGGTCGTGATCGACTGCCACCGCATCGAGGATGCGCCGGGCGTCGCGGCCAACGAGATGAAGCTGCTGCTGGTCGCGGTCAAGCGCGACATCGTGAACGAGCACGTGAAGCTGCTCACCGGCGTCGGCCTGCAGACCGAGATCGTCGACGTCGACGCCTTCGCGATCTCCAACGCGTTCTCGCTGGGCGGGCCGACCTACGAGATGGCGGCCGGCAAGGTCGTCGCGCTGGTCGACATCGGCGCGAGCAAGACGGTGGTCGACATCGTGCGCGGCGCGGAGAGCTACTTCACGCGCGAGGTCTACCTCGGCGGCCACGAGATCACCAACGCCATCGCGAAGCGGTTCGGCATCGAACCCTTCGAGGGCGAGCAGCTCAAGCGCCAGCCGGGCAGCCGCGAGGCCGAGGTGGCCGAAGCGGTGCTGCCGAGCCTGGAAGACCTCGGCAACGAGATCCAGCTCAGCTTCGACTACTACGAGAACCAGTCGGACAGCAAGGTCGAGGAGGTCTTCGTCGCGGGCGGCGGCTCGCGCGTCTCCGGCCTCGAAGACGTCTTCGAGCGCATCTTCGAGCGTCGCACCATGACCTGGAACCCCGTCGAGGGCTTCGACCTCGACGACTCCGGGCTCGACCACGAGGCCCTGCTCGAGTGCGCCCCCGCGCTCGGCGTCGCGGCGGGACTCGCCGCGCGGGCCGGATCCTGAGGAGGCCGCGCCGATGATCTCGATCAACCTGCTCCCCGAAGAGCTGCGCCGCAACTCGCGCACGAGCCCGAAGGCGCTCGCCGTCCTCTTCGTCGTCTCGGTGGTGTCGTTCGGCTCGGCCGGCTTCTGCGGCTTCCTCTGGTTCAACGTCAAGTCGGACCGCGAGGCGCGCGTGAACATCGCGCAGGAGCAGCTCGACGGCTACACGCCGCGCGCGAAGTACGCCGACCTCCTCTCCAAGGAGAAGTCGGAGTTCGACAAGCGCAACAAGACGATCGGCGAGATCGCCGCGTCGCGCATCGTCTGGACCCGCAAGTGCGACCGCCTCTCGGAGGTCGTGAACAAGGACGTGACGCAGGGCCGCCACAAGGTGTGGCTCACCAGCATCGACGTCAACACCGGCTCCGACACCAAGGCCGGGAACATCCGCATCTCCGGCTACGGCGCCGGCAAGAACATCGACAACTACGCGAACTTCTACGAGGACTTGAAGAACGACCCGGTCTTCGCGGCGGGTTTCTCCGAGTTCACCGCGCCGTCGGGAAAGGTCGACGAGGGCGACACGAACGTCGAGCCGCCCGAGAAGGTCGAGTTCAAGTTCGAGGTGAACATGCCGTCGAAGGACACGAAGAAGAAGTCGCCCGCGAAGGCGGCGGCGAAGCCGGCCACCGACAAGCCGGCGGGTTCCTGAGCCGGGAGGGGGAATCCGAGCCATGGCCAGCAAGTTCGAACTGCACCGCCACCACAAGATCTTCCTGATCTTCGCGGGCGTCATCTTCGCCGGCGCCGGCACCGGCTCCTGGTTCACCTGGAAGTCGTGCCAGGAGCTCGAGGAGAAGGCGCAGCTGGTGAACGACCAGGTGACCGCCGCGAAGCAGAAGATCGCCACGATCGAGGACCTCGAGAAGGGCGTCATCGTCCTGCGCGAGAACGTGCAGAACTACGTGCGCGTGCTGCCGAACGACGCCGAGGTCGAGGTCTTCCTGCGCAAGATCGAGGACTTCCGCCGCGACTCCGGCGTCGAGATCTCCGAGGTGCGCAAGCAGCCGACGCGCACCAAGCTCGCCAGCTCGGCCGTGTTCGAGCGGCAGGAGTACCGCGTCGCGATCACCGGCACCTACCTGCAGTTCCTCCAGTTCATCTCGCGGCTCGAGAACTACGAGCGGTTCATCAGCCTCTCGACGATCCGCATCACCGCCGGCCAGGCGAACGACCGCGACAAGTCGGGCACGACCGAGATCCAGCACAAGTTCGAGCTCACGGTCGTGACCTACCTCTACACCGGCGAGGACATGGGCAAGGGGGTCACGATCCCCGGCTACGACCGCAAGCGCGAAGGGCTCGCCGAGCAGATCCTCGAGGCGAAGAACGGGCTGGCGCTCGAGAAGTTCAACCTCGTCTCCGAGGCGTCGCGCCGCGACCCGTTCGTCGACCCGCGCCCCCGCAAGGGCAAGAACGGCCAGGGCAACGGCACCGGCATCGAGGAGCAGCGCGCGACCGTCAGCCGCATCCTCGCTCGCGTCCAGGAGTGCAACCAGCTGTTCGAGCTGATGGACGGCGCCGACAGCGTGATGCGCGCGATGGAGCTCAAGGTCCAGGCGCTCAACATGCTGGCCGAGATCTCCGGCCAGGTCGACGACGTCAACGGCCACGGACTCATCTCCGACGCGGGCCTGAAGAAGGACTGGGAACGCAAGGTGATGCCGGAGTTCGGCAAGCTCCGCGCACGCGCCGGCGACAGTGCCCAGCCCCTCGAGCAGGAGCGCCTGCGCGTGCAGCAGACGCTCTCCCGCATGCAGTCGACCTACGAGGCGGGCAACTACGAGGAGTGCGTGAAGGCGTACGAGACGATCCGCCTCCTGAACGGCCTGACGTCGGCCGATCCCGAGCTCGTGCAGCTGCAGCAGACGATGGAGCAGCTCTTCGCCGCGGCGCAGACCGCCGTGAAGTTCAAGAAGAAGAAGCTCGAGGTGAACGGGCTGGTCGTCTACCCCGGCAAGGAGTCGGTCGCGATCGTGAACCACGTCGTGTACCGCTCCGGCGAGACGATCGAGGACGACCTCGTGCTCCTCGAGATCCACGAGGACCACCTGGTGTTCGAGTTCGAGGGTGTACCGCTCAATTACGACCTGTGACGCGGCGCGTCGCGGGAGGGGAATCGAGAGAGGGTGCGGCCGGACATCCCGTCCGGCCGGGGCAGGGCCGCCCCGCGGCCCGGGAGAACCACGGGATGTCGCGCAGGAATGACGTTTTGCGGGCCGTGGGCGCGTGCGCGCTCGCGCTCGCGTTCTCGACCAACGCGCCGGCGCAGATCGTCGGCGAGGGCAAGCCGACCTCGGGCCAGGTCGACCAGGCCGCGACCGTCACGCTCGACGTGGCCGACCGTCCGCTCGAGGACGTGCTCGACCACATCCGCAACAAGGTCGGCGTGACGATCGTGACGCCCCCCGGCACCGAGGGCCGGGTCACGATCAAGCTGAAGGACATCCCGTGGCAGGAGGCGCTCCGCCTCGTCGCGGAGGGCGCGGGCTGCATCGTGACGGCGCAGTCGCCGCGCCTGTGGCGCGTCGAGAAGCCGCCGCGCGTGACCATGTCGTTCCAGGCGGTCGACATCAAGCAGGTGATCGAGGCCATCGCCAAGGCCGGCAACGCGAACATCGTGGTGTCGGACAAGGTGAAGGGCAACGTCACGATGGTGATCGCCGACAAGCCGTGGCGCGACGCGCTCGACGCGGTCGTGAAGACCAACGGCTACTTCCTCGTCGAGGAGGAGCGCGGGATCCTGCGCGTCGTCGACGAGAACGGGCTGGCGACCCACGTCGAGCGCCGCCTCTTCCCGCTGCGCTACCTGCGCCCGAAGGGCACGTACATCGCGAAGATCGACACCGACTACGTCGAGACGCGCATGACGCGCAACCAGCAGCAGGGCGGCGGCCAGCAGAGCGCGACCGAGCAGGCGAAGAAGACCTTCCCGCTCCTCGAGGCGCTCCAGAACATGCTCTCGAAGGACGGCAAGATCGACTACTTCGACGACCAGAACTCGATCCTCGTCAAGGACACCAAGCCGGTGCTCGACGAGATCGGCCACTTCCTCGAGCAGCTCGACATCGAGCCGGTCCAGATCCACATCGACGTCAAGTTCGTCACCACGACCAAGCAGAACTCGCTCGACGTCTCCTTCGGCGTGAACCACGGCGTCGACATGTCGGTGAGCGGCGCGTCGCGTCCGAGCCGCTTCCCGTTCAACCTCGGGCCCGGCTCGCTGGCCGACAACCTGCTGCCCGGCCGCACCGACGACAACACGATCGTCGCGCCGGTCACGGCCAGCCCGGTCACGCCCGGCGTGCTCGACTTCTCGGCCACGTCGCTCGCGATCAAGCTGGTGAAGCAGGACCAGTCGGCGCAGTTCGTCCAGGCCCCGAAGATCACGACGGTCGACCACCGCGAGGCGACCATCTTCGTCGGCGAGACGATCCGCTACGCGCAGGCCGAGGCGGCGTCCAGCCAGTCGGGCGGGCTCACCCTGTCCGTCCGCGAGGCCGACCACTCGCCCGTCGACACCGGCTTCCAGCTCCTGGTCATCCCGCAGGTCGTCCCGGGCTCGAACAAGATCCTCATGACGGTGATCCCGCAGGCGCGCACGCTCTCGGGCACGACCGACCCCGCGCAGCCCGGCTTCGACCTCTTCACGGTCGGCGCCGGCACGGCGGGCTCGGGCTCGATCTCGCTGCCGCGCGTCGCGTCGGAGACGATCGTCACCAACATGATGCTGGAGAACGGCCAGACCGGGATCATCGGCGGCCTGGTCCAGACCCAGAAGACGAAGTCGGAGGAGAAGGTGCCGTGGCTGGGCGACATCCCGGTGCTCGGCGCGCTCTTCCGCAGCACGACCGACACGGAGACCGAGCGCGGCCTGCTCGTCTTCATCACGCCCTGGATCGTCGGCTCGAGCGAGAAGACCGAGGATCGCGTGAAGGCGCTGATCGAGCAGTACCAGCAGAACGCCGGCCACGAGTGGGAGATGTTCGCGGGAGCGCAGAGCTGACCGCGACTCCCGATCCGCTGTAACCTCGGACGCCCCCGCGCACTCGCGCGGGGGCGTCTTCGTTTCCGGCCCGCGCGACGGTACGCGCGTCGGACCACTGCGAGGGGGTCGAGCGGACGTGACTCAGGCGGTGCCCGACTTCCCCGTGACGCTGCAGGTCGCCAAGCGCGGCGACCTGCGCTTCCTCGGCCACCACGACTTCGCGCGCGCCGTCGCGCGCGCGCTGCGGCGCGCCGGCGTCGCGGTGCGCCACTCGGAGGGGTTCCACCCGCGGCCGAAGCTGCGCCTGCCCGAGCCGCTGCCGGTCGGCGTCGGCTCCGACGGCGAGCGCTTCGTCGTCTCCCTGAAGGAGCGCGTCGCCGCGGCCGACGTGGCGCGCGCGGTGGGGGCGCAGCTCCCGCGCGGGCTCGAGCTGGTCGCGGCCGCCGACGGCGCCCTGCCCGAGCCGCGCGACGCGCCGGTCGAACTGGTGCTCACCAGCGGGAAGGACGACCGGCTCGCCGAGCTGCTCGCGGCGATCGGGGCGGGGGGGGACGCGCTCGCGGCGGCGTTCGAGCGGGTCGAGGGAGCTCCCGAAGTCCGCGTCCGCCTCCGGGCCGGCACGGGCGAACGGCCGTCGATCGGGCGCTTCCTCGCGGCGCTCAAACCCCGGCTGCAGGAGGCCGGCGTCGAGCTCGCGGCGGTCGTCCGGACGGCGCCTTCCCTCGCGGCCGCCGCCGCCCTACAATCCCCGGCCCTTTTTCCCCCGG
Source organism: Planctomycetota bacterium (assembly GCA_035695985.1). GTDB lineage: Bacteria > Planctomycetota > B15-G4 > B15-G4 > SIAN01 > DASRRB01. The sequence continues at coordinate 7,926 of DASRRB010000272.1, forward strand.
CCCTGAACGTCCCGCCGCCGCCCGCATCGGGTGCCGGCGGCGAGGAGCCCGAGGGGAGGGGCGACGAGGGAGCGCCATGTACGCGGTGATCGAGACCGGCGGCCACCAGCTCAAGGTGAGCCAGGGCGACGTGATCACGCTCGAGGGCAAGGAGCGCAAGGTCGGCGACGAGCTCACCTTCGACCGCGTCCTCGCCGTCGACGGCAAGCTCGGCACGCCGACCGTCGCGGGCGCGTCCGTGAAGGGGCAGGTCGTCTTCGCCGGCAAGGGCGAGAAGATCTACATCCAGAAGTACAAGGCTCGCAAGCAGTACCGCCGCCGGACCGGGTTCCGCGCGTCGATCTTCAAGGTCAAGATCACGACGATCCTGGCGTGAGCCGCGGCGAGAAGTGAGCCGCGACGAACCGCCCGACCGACCCCAGCACGAGGTCTGAACAATGGCACACAAGAAGGGACAGGGTTCGACCCGCAACGGTCGCGACTCCAACCCGCAGTACCGCGGCGTCAAGGTCTACGCCGGCGAGGTCGTCGGCATCGGCGCGATCCTGGTGCGCCAGGTCGGCAACCGGATCCACCCCGGCCGCAACGTCGGCCAGGGGCGCGACTTCACCCTCTTCGCGCTGCAACCCGGCCGCGTGAAGTACCTGCCGGGCCGGAAGGTCGCCATCGAGCCGATCACCGCGCCGCAGAACTGACGCGCGCCGCGCCGCGCGCACCGCGCACCGAGCGCCGCACCCACGCCATGCCGTTCCTCGACGAAGTCTCCCTCCACCTGGTCTCGGGGAAGGGCGGCAACGGCTGCGTCAGCTTCGCCCGCGAGAAGCACATGCCGCGCGGCGGGCCCGACGGCGGCAACGGCGGCGACGGCGGCGACGTCCTGATGGTCGCCCGCGTCAACCGCAACACCTTCGACGACCTGAAGGGCCGCCGCCTGTGGCGCGCCGGCAGCGGCGGGCCGGGCGACGCGAACAACCGCGCCGGCCGGCGCGGCGACGACCTCCTGATCGAGCTGCCGGTCGGCACGATCGTGAAGGACGCGGCGCGCGGCCACGTCCTGCTCGAGCTGCTCGAGCCCGACGTGCCGGTCGCGATCCTGCAGGGCGGCAAGGGGGGCCGCGGCAACCACTCGTTCAAGGGGCCGTCGCGCCAGACGCCGCGCAACTGCGATCCGGGGGCGCCCGCCACCGAGCGGCGCGTGAAGCTCGAGCTGCAGCTCCTCGCCGACGTCGGGCTGGTCGGGCTGCCGAACGCGGGCAAGTCGACGCTGCTCGCGAAGATCTCGGCGGCGCGGCCGAAGATCGCCGACTACCCCTTCACGACGCTGCAGCCGCGCATCGGCGTGGTCGAGCACGACTGGCGGCAGATCACGGTCGCCGACCTGCCCGGCCTGATCGAGGGGGCGAGCGCGGGGAAGGGGCTCGGCCACCAGTTCCTCCGCCACGTCGAGCGCACGCGCGTCCTGGTCCACCTGGTCGACGCCTCGAGCGGGGACGCCGAGGCGATCGCCGCGGCGTGGCGGTCGGTGCGCGAGGAGCTCGCCGCGTACGGCGAGCGCGTCGCCGCCAAGCCCGAGGTGCTCGTCCTCTCCAAGGTCGACGCGCGCTCCGGCGCCCTCCCCGTCGCCGAGGTGGCGCGCCTCACCGGCCAGGAGCCGGTGCTGCTCTCCTCGCACGACGGCCGCGGGATCGAAGAGCTGGTGCGGCGCCTCTTCGAGGTGGCCGGCGCCGGCCTCGGCGCCGCCTGATCGGGAAAGACCTTCCCGATCCCCTCTCCGGCGCTCAAGGGCACGGGCGCCGTCCGACGATCCCGGATCCGGTGAAGTGGAACGTTCCGGCCGGCGGGATGGGCGAGGGATCGCGATGGAGCTGCTCGAACTGCTCGAGGCGATGGTCGAGCTCAAGGCGCCCGACCTGATCCTGAAGGTCGGCGCCAAGCCGACCGTCCGCGTCCGCGGCGGCCTCGCGCAGATCAACGAGGGCGAGGTCACGCGCGACTTCGCGCTGCGCGTGGTCGCGTCGCTGCTCGACGACCGGCGCATGGAGACGTTCGTGCGCGGCTCCGAGGTCGACCTCGCCTACGAGGTGGCCGGGCTCGCGCGCTTCCGCGTGAACGTGTTCCACCAGCTCGGCATGCCAGCCGTCGTCTTCCGCTACATCCGCAGCGAGGTCCCGAGCTTCGCCGAGCTCAACCTGCCGGCGGAGCAGCTCACCAAGCTCGCGTCGCTGCGGCGCGGCCTCGTCCTCGCCACCGGCGTCGCCGGCTCGGGCAAGTCGACGACGCTCGCCGCGATGATCGAGTACATGAACCAGAACCAGGCGCGCCACATCGTCACGGTGGAGGACCCGGTCGAGTTCGTCTTCACCGACAAGAACTCGATCGTGTCGCAGCGCGAGATCGGCAGCGACTCCGGCGACTGGGCCACCGCGATCAAGCACTCGCTGCGGCAGGCGCCCGACGTGATCGTGATCGGCGAGATGCGCGACCGCCTGACGGTCGAGGCGGCGATCAACGCGGCCGAGACGGGCCACCTCGTGCTCTCGACCTTCCACACCATCAACGCGGTGCAGACGGTCGAGCGCATCCTCTCGTTCTTCCCCGACTACCAGCACACGCTGATCCGCCTGCAGCTCTCGATGGTGCTCGCGGGCGTGATCTCGCTGCGCCTCATCAACTCGATGGACAACCAGGCGCGCATGCCGGCGACCGAGCTCCTGCTGCCGACGCCGACCATCCGCGAGCTCTTGAAGAACGGCAAGACCGACGAGCTGCCGAAGGCGCTGGCGCAGGACAACTTCTTCGGGACGATGACCTTCCAGCAGAGCCTGCAGAAGCTCTTCACGGGCGGGAAGATCAGCTACCAGGACGCGGTCGCGGCCGCGGACAATCCCGACGAGCTCAAGCTGGCGTTCGCGGGCGTTTCCAGAGGCCTCTAGCCGCCCGCGGCAACGGTCGTCTCGAGCCCTGCAGCGGGAGCCGATCGCTCCTGCGCCCGGTCTCCCGTCGTCCACGGCCTTCGCGCCGGCACTTCCACGGGGCCGGGAAGGCGTGCGGCGCGGCTTCGTCTGAAGTCGCAGCGCGCCGGGAGCGGGCGCGGGCGCGGTAAGCTCGCGCGGCCCCGGTTCCCCGGGGCGCGGGATGCCGGGCGAAGCGGAGTCGGGACGCGACGATGGCGGGAATGCGGCTGCAGACGCGGCACTGGCGGGCCCTGACCTGGGTGGCGACGCTCGGCGTCGCCAGCGGCGCCGGCGCGATGCTCTGGACGATCGTGAAGAACTTCCGGAGCGGCCACTACCGGTCGCGCTCGAGCAGCGACTTCAACGCGACCATCGAGGCGGCGATCGGCACCATCAAGAAGGACCAGATCGGCGTCACGCCCAAGACCGACTACGCGCACCTCTGGACCAGCCCGATCAACGGCTACGTCAAGAAGGAGACGGTCAAGACCGACGTGCCGCCGCCGGAGCCGCCGAAGCCGACCAAGAAGCCGATCGGCGAGGCGCTGCACGTGAGGGCGGTCCTCTACGCGCCCGACGACGGGGGGCGCGTGGTGGTCGAGTACCGGGAAGACTCGGTGAGCAAGGACGCCAAGACCGACCACCTGATCCTGAAGGTCAGCGGCAAGCTCGCGCACCCCTACGACGAAGAGCCCTACTTCGGGTCGCTCAAGGCGATCAAGGACAACGCCGCCGTCTTCAGCTGGCAGGGTGAGGAGGTCGTGCTCCATCCGACGCTCCGGGAGGAGATGCCGCACGACCCGAAGCCGGACAAGAAGGGCGACAAGAAATCGAACGCGCTTTCCGGCCAGGACGAGAAGGACCTCGACCAGCACAAGGACGCCAAGGAGACGATCGCGCTGGGCAACGAGCGGTACCTGGTCGGGTCGGACGACCGGGACAGCATGAACAAGAACGGCGACAAGTTCCTCGAGGACGTGACGATCAAGTCGCGCACCGGTGCCGACAAGAAGCCCGAAGTGGTCCTCGGCGGCATCCGTCCCAAGAGCACGCTCGCGACCAACTACGGCGTGCAGAACGACGACGTCGTGGTCTCGATCAACGGCAACCCGGTCGTGTCGAAGAACCAGGCGATCCAGTGGGCGCGCGAGAACCCCAACCTCCCCCGGTACGACGTCGTGATCCGCCGCAAGGGCAAGGAGATCACGAAGACGTTCCTCGTCCCGCAGAACAAGTAGGCGGGCGGGAGCGCGGCCCGGCGTGCGCGTCCTCGCACTCGACGTCGGCAACACGAGCGTCGCAGCCGCCTGCTTCGGCGCCGGGCTCGTGGCCGACCCTGGCAGCGCCCCCGTCTGGAGCGCGCATGCGCGCCGCGGCGGCGACGATTCGCGCGAGGTCGCCGCGTGGGTCGAGCGCGTCCGAGCCGTCGAGTGCGACGCGATCGTGGTCGGCAGCGTCCACCGCTTCGGCGAGGCGCTCGAGGCGGGGCTGCGCGCGGCCGGCGCGGCGCGCGTGGTCGGCGTCCATCGCGGCGACGCCGTCCCGATCGAGAGCGACGCGGGTGACGCGCGCGCGATCGGCGTCGACCGGCTCGCCGCCGCGCTCGCGGCGCACGCACTGGCGCGCGGCGCGGCGCGCGTCGTGAGCGCCGGCACCGCGGTCACCGTCGACGCCGTCGACGCGCACGGCGTCTTCCGCGGCGGCGCGATCGTGCCGGGCCGCCGCCTGCTCGCGCGTTCGCTGCACGCGTTCACCGACCGCCTTCCCGACGTCGGTCCGGGCTGGGTCGACGCGGAGAGCTCCGCGGCGATCGAGCGTCCGCGCCTGCCGGGCCGTTCGACCGACGAGGCGATCCGTGCGGGGCTCGAGACGAGCTTCGTCGCGGGCGTCGCCGCGCTCGCCGGCGAGCTCGAGCGCGCGGCGCCGTACGCGCCGCTCTTCGTCACGGGCGGCGACGCGCCGTGGCTGCTCGTGCGGCTGCCGGGCGTGGCGCGCGCGGCGCCGTTCCTCGCGGCGCGCGGGCTCGCGCTCGCGTGCGCGAGCGGACGCCTCGGGGCGGCGGCCCGATGAGCGGGCGCGCGCGCGCCGCCGTCGCCGGACTCCTGGCGCTGGCCGCGGGCTGCGCGCGCAGCGGGCCGCTGCGGCTGGTCGCGCTCGACTGCGGACCGCCCGACGGCGCCCGGCTGAACCAGCCGCTCGTGCTCCGCTTCAGCGGCCCGGTCGACCCGGGCAGCGTGCGCGCGACGTCGGTGCGGGTCGTGCGAGTGCGCGACGGCGCGCCGGCCGAGGGGCGCTTCGTCGTCGACGGCGCGATCGTGACGTTCCTGCCGCGCGCGCCTTGCCGCGCCGACCTCTCCGACGGCGCCTTCCAGCGCGGCGAGAGCTGGCGCGTCGAGGTCCCGGCGCTGCCGGTGCTCGCGTGCGTGCGCGCGGCCGGCGGCGAGCTGCTCGACCGCGGCGGCGCGGCGGGCTTCACGGTCACGAGCGCCCCGGTCGACGCGCCGGCCGAACGGCTCTTCTTCGACGCCGACCCGGGCGTCGCGGGAAGGCTCGACCCCGCCGCGCGGCTGGTCGGCGACCGGACGCGCATCCACCTCAGCAAGCCGATCGACCCGCGCTCGCTCGCGGACACGGTCTTCTGGTTCCACGGTCCGTGGACGGTGGGTTCGCGTGAGAAGGTCGATCCGAAGTTCCGGGCGACGCTGGTCGAGAACGACGTCGATGCGGTGATCGAGCTCGCCATCGTGGCACCGACGCCGTATCCGCTCGAACCCAAGGAGAAGCGCGACCCCAAGGAGAGGGACTACGAGGTCGAGTTCGAGAAAGGCAAGCTGCGCGACCTCTCGGGCGCTCCGCAGTTCGCGACGACCCTGACCGCCCGCTCGACTATCGTCCGCCTCGCCTTCGTGCCGATGGACGCCCAGGACAAGAAGGACCATCCGTGACCGATGCCGCGCTCGTCCTCCCGCTGATCCTCTTCGCCTTCGGAGCGTGCGTCGGCTCGTTCCTGAACGTCGTGATCTACCGGCTGCCGCGCGAGGACCTGTCGGTCGCGAAGCCGCGCCGCAGCTTCTGCCCCGGCTGCAAGCGGCAGATCCCCGCGTACGAGAACGTCCCGATCGTGAGCTGGCTCTTGCTCGGCGGGCGCTGCCGCGGCTGCAAGGCGGAGATCCCGGTCCGCTACCTCGTGGTCGAGATCGCCACCGCCGTCCTCTTCGCCGGGCTCGGCTGGTCGTTCACGCGCCACGCGTTCGGCTCGGCCGCCGACTGGATCGCGCTGGTCGCGTCGCTCGCGCTCGCGGCGTCGTGCGTCGCGGTGACCTTCATCGACATCGACTGGAAGATCATCCCCGACGAGATCACCTGGCCCGGCATGGTGCTCGGCGTGGTCGCCTCGGCCGCGGCGCCGCCGCTGCAGGCGACCGGCTGGCTCTTCGGCCAGCTCGTCAGCGCCGACTCGGCGACCCGCGGCGGCCTCGTCTCGGCGCTGGTCGGCCAGCACGTCCTCGAGCCCCACTTCGCCGCCGGCGTCTCCTCGGGGGTGGGGCTGCTCGTCGGCGCGCTCTCGGTGCTCGCGGTCGGCGTGCTCGGCAAGCTGGCGTTCCGCAAGGAGGCGATGGGCCTCGGCGACGTCAAGTTCATGGGGATGGTCGGCGCGTTCCTCGGCTGCGACGGCGTGCTGCTCGTGTTCTTCCTCGGCTGCGTGCTCGGCGCGGTGGGCGGCCTGCTGCACCGGCTCGTCACCGGCGACCGCTACATCGCGTTCGGCCCCTATCTCTCGCTCGGCGTGCTGCTGACGCAGTTCTTCCGCGGCCCGATCGTGCACTTCCTGTTCGACGTGTGGCCGCGTTTCGTGCAGGGATTCGCGACGAAGGGCGGCTGAACGCCGGCCGCATCCCGCTCGCCCGCGGGCTCGGCCTTGAAAAAACCGGCCTGCGGTGATGTTGTGGCGAGCCGCGCCGCTCCGTCGTCCCGCGCGGCGCATCCTCGGACGGGGGATCGCGATGGCCAGCGTCTACACGTCGGAGCAGATCCGCAACATTGCCCTGGTGGGGGCGTCGGCCGGGAAGACGACGCTCGCCGACCTGCTCCTGCACAAGACCGGGGTCGTGCCGCGGCGCGGCAAGCCGCACGACGGGACCAGCGTGCTCGACTTCACGGCGGAAGAGAAGGAGTGCCGCCACACGACGTCGACCAAGATCGTCCACTTCGACCACGGCGGCCGCCACGTCAACCTCCTCGACACGCCCGGCTACCCCGACTACGTCGGCGAGGCGATGGCGGCGCTCGCGGCGGTCGACGTCGCGGTCATCGTCGTCGACGCCAACGGCACGCTCGGCTTCAACGCGCGCCGGCTGTTCAAGGCGGCGCGCGACCTCGACCTCGCGACGTTCCTGCTCTTCAACAAGATGGACGGCGACCAGGCCGACTTCGACAAGGCGGTCGAGCACGCCATCGAGGTGCTGGGCAACGACTGCCATCCGGTCGTGCTGCCGAACGGCAATGGCGCCGCGTTCAAGTCGGTGACCAGCCTTCTCGTGCCGGGCGCCGACGCCAAGGCGCGCGCCGGCCTCGTCGAGTGCCTCGTCGAGACCGACGACAAGGCGATGGAGAAGTACCTCGAGTCGGGCTCGGTCGACGACGCCGAGGTCGAGCGCCTCTACGTGAAGGCGGTGAAGGGCGGCCACTTCGTGCCGATGCTCTGCATCTCGGGCGACAAGGACCTCGGCGTCGCCGAGTTCCTCGACCACGTCGTGAAGTACTCGCCGTCGCCGCTCGACGGCGCCGGCCGCCGCCTCAAGGCGAAGGAGGGCGAGGCGCCGCGCCGCACCCAGGGGGGCGCGGCGACCTGCGCGCAGGTCTGGAAGACGGTCGCCGACCCGCACGTCGGCAAGCAGTCGTGGCTGCGCGTCTGGTCGGGGACGGTGAAGCACGAGCTGCCGCTCGTGCTCGAGCGGACCGGCAAGCCGGAGAAGCTCGCCAACCTGATGAAGCTGCAGGGCAAGAACCACGACGCGATCCCGCAGGCGATCGCGGGCGACCTGGTCGTGGTGGCGAAGGTGGAGAACCTCGAGACCGGCGACACGCTCTGCGACGCGGCGCACCTGCAGGCGCTCGCGCCGATCGACATGCCGAAGGGGAT
>DASRRB010000273.1:0-13114 GCA_035695985.1 Planctomycetota bacterium
GATCCCCGCGGCGACGTCGGGGCCCTCCGGCATCGCCGGCATCTCGTACGCCTCGTTGTAGAGCGTGACGTAGTAGAGGACGTCCTCGTTCTGCTGGTACATGCGGCGCACGCCGTCCTGCAGGATGACGGCGACCTCGTAGGCGAAGGCCGGGTCGTACGTGACGAGGTTGGGCACCGGCAGCGCGAGCAGGTGGCTGTGGCCGTCCTCGTGCTGCAGCCCCTCGCCGTTCAGCGTCGTGCGGCCCGACGTCGCGCCGAACAGGAAGCCGCGCGCGCGCATGTCGGCCGCCTGCCAGATCAGGTCGCCGACCCGCTGGAAGCCGAACATCGAATAGAAGATGAAGAGCGGGATCATCGGCTCGCCGTGCGTCGCGTACGACGTGCCGGCCGCGATGAACGAGGCGAGCGAGCCGGCCTCGTTGATCCCCTCCTCGAGGATCTGCCCCTCCTTCGCCTCCTTGTAGTAGAGCAGGAGGTGCGAATCGACCGGCTGGTAGAGCTGGCCGAGCGACGAGTAGATCGCGCACTGCCGGAAGAGCGCCTCCATGCCGAACGTGCGCGCCTCGTCGGGGACGATCGGCACCAGCCGCTTGCCGACGCCGGGGTGCTTCAGCATGGACGCGAGCATGCGCACGTAGGCCATCGTCGTGCTGGCCGACTGCGTCCCGCTGCCGCCGAGGAAGTCCTTGAAGAAGTCGAGCTTCGGCACGTCGAGCGGCTGGCTGACCACGACCCGGTGGGGGATCGAGCCGCCGAGCGCGGCGCGGCGCTCCTTCAGGTAGCGGATCTCCTCGCTCTTCTCGTCGGGGACGTAGAGCGGCGCCTCGTGCAACTGGTCGTCGCGGACCGGGATGTCGAAGCGGTCCCGGAAGTCGCGCATCTCGTCGTCGTTGAGCTTCTTCTGCTGGTGCGTCGTGTTGCGCCCTTCGCCCGCCTCGCCCATCCCGTAGCCCTTGACGGTCTTCGCGAGGATCACCGTCGGACGGCCCTCGTGCTCGATCGCGGCGAGGTAGGCGGCGTGCACCTTCTCGGGGTCGTGGCCGCCGCGGCCGAGCCGGCGGATCTGCTCGTCGCTCAGGTGCTCGACGAGCTTCAGCGTCTCGGGGTAGGCGCCGAAGAACTCCTGGCGCGTGTAGGCGCCCGGCTCGACCACGAACTTCTGGTACTGGCCGTCGACCACCTCTCCCATGCGCTTCACGAGCAGGCCGGTGTCGTCGGCGTCGAGCAGCGGGTCCCAGTCGGCGCCCCACAGCAGCTTGATCACGTTCCAGCCGGCGCCGCGGAACGCCGCCTCGAGCTCCTGGATGATCTGCCCGGTGCCGCGCACCGGTCCGTCGAGCCGCTGCAGGTTGCAGTTGACGATCCAGGTGAGGTTGTCGAGCCGCTCGCGCGACGCGAGCGTGATGGCGCCGAGCGACTCGGGCTCGTCCATCTCGCCGTCGCCGAGGAAGGCCCAGACGCGGCTCTTGCTGGTGTCCGCCATGCCGCGGTGGAGGAGGTAGCGGTTGAAGCGGGCCTGGTAGATCGAGCAGAGCGGCGACAGTCCCATCGAGACCGACGGGAACTGCCAGAAGTCGGGCATCAGCCACGGATGCGGGTACGAGGAGAGGCCGCCGCCGGACGCGAGCTCGCGCCGGAAGTTCTCGCACTGCTGCTTCGAGAGGCGTCCCTCGAGCAGCGCCCGCGAATAGACGCCGGGCGACGCGTGGCCCTGCAAGAAGACCTGGTCGCCGATCTGGCTCGCGGCGCCGGAGCCGTTGGCGCCGCGACCCTCCACGACGCGGCCCTTGAAGAACCAGTTGAAGCCGACCTCGAAGAGCGTCGCCGCCGACGCGAAGGTCGAGATGTGGCCGCCGATCCCCTCGCTCTTGCGGTTGGCCCGCACCACCATCGCCATCGCGTTCCAGCGGATGATGCTCTTGATGCGCCGCTCGATGCGGCGGTCGCCGGGGTACTTCGGCTGCAGGTCGCGCGGGATCGTGTTGACGTAGGGCGTGTTGAGGGGCGACGGGATCTCGACGCCCGAGCGGGCCGCGTGGTCGAGCAGGCGGCCGACCAGGAACTCCGCGCGTCCCCTCCCGTTGACGTGCAGCACGCCGTCCAGCGACTCGGCCCACTCCTTCGTCTCGATCGGGTCGGGATCCTGGATCATGGGTCGCTGCGTCACCGGTGGTCTCGAAGGGGATCGGCCGTCGTCGCACGCCCCGAGGTCCGGAAGGATTTCCGTTACCGCCTCCGCGGACGCCGGCCATGAAAGTCGGGTTATTGTAGCGGGTTCGTTTTCTCGCGACGGACGGCTTGGACGACGGAGCCTCGCAGATGCCGCAGCGCCTGGGTCTCGCACCGATCGCCTCCGTGTTCCTCCTGACGGCTGCGGCGGCCTGCTCGGGCGGGGGGGGATCCTCGAGCCAGGCGGTGAATCCGCAGGTCGTGGAGACGTCGGCGATGGTCGACGACCCCGCGCGCGCGCGCGTCTACGTCGCCGACGTGAGCCACCAGCGGCTGGTCGTCTTCGACGCGGCGACGTCGGGGTTCCTCGACGAGGCGGTCTTCGGCTCCCGGCCCGAGGGGGTCGCGCGCGACGACGACGGCGAGCGCGTCTTCGTCTCGCTGCCCGAGCGCAAGCGCGTCGAGGTGCTCGACGCCGCGACGCTCACGCTGCAGAAGGAGTTCGCCCTCAACTCGGCGATGCACGACCTGTCGTGGCGCGACGCCGGCCGCCTGGTCGTCGCGACCGACGTCGGCCTGCTCCTGATCGACGTCGACAACCTGACCGGCCGGACGATCATCGACGACGCCGGACCCGACGCGCGCATCGTGCACGACGCGGCGCACGAGCGCGTCTGGTGCGCGTTCACGCGCGGCAGCGACCTCGTGGTCGCGACGGTGAGCCCCGACGTGCTCGGCGACGTGCCGGTGGAGGCGGTGATCGCCTCGAACTTCGACGTGCCGATCGGGATCGCGCTCTCCTTCGACGAGACGCAGCTCTTCATCGGGTCGGCCTTCTCGTCGGCGCTCTTCGTGGTCGACGCGACGACGCTCGCGCTCACGCAGACGGTGCCGGTGCTGCCGAGCTTCACGTCGATGACGGTGAACCGGACGGTCACGCGCCTCTACGCGTCTCCGGGCGACGCGACCGCGCAGGAGATCCCGCTCGACACCTTCGACGGCGGCGCGCACCTCTCCGCGTCGGCCGAGGTCGTCCCCAACGGCACGGTCGTCGACGCGACCGGCGCGAGCCTCGTGGTCCACCTCGCCGACTCGACCATCGACACGATCCGGCCGTTCGAGGACCGCCTGGTGGGCGCGCCGATCCTGGTCACGGGACAGACCTACACGCTCACGCTGATCGGCTCGCCCGGCCAGCCCTTCACGCTCGCCGCGGCGACGGCGCCGGGCTTCCTCGAGTACGGGCCGGCGAACGCCGATCCGCGCCAATTCCTCGACATGGACGTCGCGACGTTCCAGCCGCTCCTCACCAGCGTGCTCGACGCGACGGGCGAGTTCACCTTCTCGACCGTGATCAGCGCGGGCTCGGGCCTCGCCGGCGCGTCGTTCCTGCTGCAGGCGATCGTCGTCGACCCGAACACGGGGCAGCCGGGCCAGCCGACGAACGTGATGGCGCTGCGCGTCGTCAATCCGTAGGCCCCCGGCCTCGGGCCGTCGGCGCCATCGCGCGCCGCGCAGCCGGGCAGGGCTCCGGCGCGCTGCTAATCTGCCGCGCCCCGGAGGATCACCATGGCCGAAGCCGTCATCGTCAGCGCTGTCCGCACGCCGATCGGGAAGTTCATGGGGGCGCTGTCGTCGCTGCGCGCCGCCGAGCTCGGCGCGATCGCCATCCGCGAGGCGGTCGCGCGCGCCGGCATCGAGGCCGCCGTCGTCGACGAGGTGATCATGGGCCACGTGCTCACCGCCGGCTGCGGCCAGAACCCGGCGCGGCAGGCGGCGCGCGGCGCGGGCATCCCCGACTCGGTCGGCTCGTTCACCGTGAACAAGGTGTGCGGCTCGGGGCTCAAGGCGGTGATGCTCGCCGCGCAGGCGATCCGCGCCGGCGACGCCGAGGTGATCGTCGCGGGCGGGCAGGAGAGCATGTCGCGCGCGCCCTACTTGCTGCCGGAGGCGCGCGAAGGCGTGCGCCTCGGCCACGGCAAGCTGCTCGACGCGATGATCCAGGACGGGCTCTGGGACATCTACAACGACTTCCACATGGGGATGACGGCCGAGCTCGTCGCCGACAAGTACAAGATCGCGCGCGACGCGCAGGACGAGTTTGCGGTCGGCTCGCACAAGAAGGCGGCGGCGGCCGCGGCGGCCGGGAAGTTCAAGGACGAGATCGTCGCGGTGAAGGTCGCGCAGCCGAAGGGCGACCCGGTCACCGTCGCGGCCGACGAGGGGCCGCGCGGCGACAGCGACCTCGCGAAGCTCTCCAAGCTGAAGCCCGCCTTCAAGCGCGAGGGCGGGACGGTCACCGCCGGCAACGCCTCGACGATCAACGACGGCGCCTCCGCGCTGGTCGTGATGTCGGAGAAGCGCGCGCAGCAGCTCGGCTGCAAGGTCCTCGCGCGCATCCGCGGCTACGCCACCGGCGGCATGGCGCCCGAGTGGGTCATGATGGCGCCGGTCGAGGCGGTGAAGCGGCTCCACGCGAAGATCGGCACGAAGCCCGACACCTTCGAGCTCGTCGAGCTGAACGAGGCGTTCGCCGTGCAGGCGATGGCCGTCACCAAGGAGTGCGGCTTCGATCCGGCGCGCGTCAACGTGAACGGCGGCGCGGTGGCGCTCGGCCACCCGATCGGCGCCTCCGGTGCGCGCATCCTCACCACGCTGCTCCACGCCATGAAGGCGCAGGACAAGAAGCAGGGGCTCGCGTCGCTCTGCCTCGGCGGCGGGAACGGCGTCGCGTTGGCCGTCGAACGCTGAACCGTCGAACGCTGAACTGTCGGACACGGAGAGGACGTCGCACGTGAGCGAGATCCGGAACGTCGGAGTCGTCGGCGCGGGGACGATGGGGAACGGCATCGCGTTGGTCTTCGCGCAGGCCGGGGTCCCCGTGACGATGGTCGACGTCGACACGGCGTCGCTCGAGCGCGGGCTCGCCGCGATCCAGGGCAGCCTCCAGCGCATGGCGAAGAAGGGGACGATCGCGGCCGCCGACGCCGCCGCGATCGCCGCGCGCGTGAAGCCGAGCCCGCGTCTGCTCGACGCGGTCGACGCCGACCTCGTGGTCGAGGCGGTGCCGGAGAGCTTCGAGCTCAAGGCCGACGTCTTCCGGAAGCTCGCCGAGGCGACCCTGAAGTCGACCATCCTCGCGAGCAACACGTCGTCGATCTCGATCACGCGGCTCGCCGCGCAGACCGACCGTCCGGCGAAGGTGATCGGCATGCACTTCATGAACCCGGTGCCGGTCATGAAGCTCGTCGAGGTCGTGCGCGGCCAGCTGACCTCCGACGAGACGCTCGCCGCGGTCGTCGACGCCACGAAGAAGCTCGGCAAGATTCCGGTCGTCGTGAACGACTACCCCGGCTTCGTCAGCAATCGCGTGCTGATGCCGATGATCAACGAGGCGGCCTTCTGCCTGATGGAAGGCGTCGCCGAGCGCGACGCGATCGACCAGATCATGCAGCTCGGCATGAACCACCCGATGGGGCCGCTCGCGCTCGCCGACCTGATCGGGCTCGACACCTGCCTCTCGATCCTGGACGTGCTGCACCGCGATCTCGGCGACGACAAGTACCGCGCGTGCCCGCTGCTGCGGCGGATGGTCGCGGCGGGCCTGCTCGGCCGGAAGAGCGGGCGCGGCTTCTACGACCACGCTCCCGTGGGCGGGACGGGCGGCGGTACCGGCGGCGCCGCCAAGGCGTGACGAGCGCAGCGGCCCCGCACCGGCGGAGCGAGCGGCCGTCGCGTCCGTCGCGTTCCTCGTCGGGGGGCCGTCGCATGGTGCTCTGGATCGCCGTCGCGTGCGCCGTCCTCGCGGCGGTCGTCGTCTACGGGGTGCAGCCGTCGTTCGCGCGCCCCGGCTCGCGGCCCGGCGTCGAGGTCGATCGCGCCCGCCTCGAGGCGCACGTGCGGCAGCTCTCCGAGAAGCTCGGCCCGCGCGACCACGCGCACGTCACGAACCTCGAGCGCGTCGCCGACTACGTCCGCGCCGAGCTCGTCACGGCCGGCGCCGCGACGAGCGACCAGGCCTTCGCCGTCGGCGGCCGGACCTACCGGAACGTGCGCGCGTTCGTCGGCCCGCCGTGTCTCCCCGACGGCGAGCGCGTCGTCGTCGGCGCGCACTACGACACCTGCGGCGCGCTGCCCGGCGCCGACGACAACGCGAGCGGCGTCGCCGGACTGATCGAGCTCGCGCGCGCGCTTCACGCCGCGCCGCCCGCGCTCCCCGTCGAGCTCGTCGCGTTCACGCTGGAGGAGCCGCCGCACTTCCGCACGCCCGACATGGGGAGCGCCGTCCATGCGCGCTCGCTGCGCCGCGACGGCGCGCGCGTCCGCGCGATGATCTCGCTCGAGATGATCGGCTGTTTCCGCGACGAGCCCGGCAGCCAGTCGTTTCCGGCGCCGCTGCTGGGCCTGATCTACCCGCGGCGCGGCGACTTCGTCGCGGTGGTCGCGTGCCTGGGGCAGGCGGCGCTGGCGCGGCGGGTCAAGCTCTCGATGGCCGAGGCGTCGCCGCTGCCGGTCTGGTCGATCAACGCGCCGCGCTGGATCCCCGGCATCGACCTCTCCGACCACCTCAACTACTGGGACGCCGGCTTCGACGCGGTCATGGTGACCGACACCGCCTTCTGCCGGAACGTCCACTACCACGAGGCGGGCGACACCGCCGATCGCCTCGATTTCGGCCGCATGGCCGACGTCGTGCGCGGAGTCCATGCGGCGGTCGTCGACCTCGCGCGCTGATCGTCGCGAACGCCGGTCAAGCGCGGCCGGTCCGCGCGCCGACAAACCGCCCGGAGATCCCCGCCGCGCTTGTGGTAATGCTTTCCTGCACGACACCGCCGGCCGCCTCCGGGCGAGCGGCCACGCCCGAGGACCCGGCCGATGGACTTCGAGCTCTCCGAAGAGCAGCAGCTCCTGCAGCAGACCGTCCGCGACTACGTGGCCGAGCACGTCGCGCCGGTCGCCGCGCAGCTCGACGAGAGCGAGTCGTTCCCGGTCGGGCCGGTGAAGAAGGCGGCGGAGCTCGGGCTGCTCGCGGTCACGATCCCCGAGGCGCACGGCGGGACGGCGATGGGGAACGTCGCCGCGTCGATCATCGTCGAGGAGGTCTCGCGCGCCTGCCCGTCCACCGGCGTGACGATCAGCGTGCACAACTCGCTGGTCTGCACGCCGCTCGCGAAGTGGGGGAGCGAGGACATCCAGCGCCGCTACCTGCCGCGGCTGGCGACCGGCGAGCTGCTCGGCGCCTACTGCCTCTCCGAGGCGGAGGCGGGCACCGACGCCGCCAACCAGCAGACGCGCGCCGTCAAGAAGGGCGACCGCTGGGTCCTGAACGGCGCCAAGATGTGGATCACGTCGGGCACGCACGCCGGCCTCTTCGTCGTCTTCGCGCGCACGTCGACGCCGGCCGACGGCGCGCACCGCTCGCGCGGCATCACCTGCTTCGTCGTCGAGCGGGGGACGAAGGGGCTCTCGGTCGGGAAGAAGGAGGACAAGCTCGGCATCCGGGCGTCGTCCACGACCGAGATCCTGCTGCAGGAGTGCGAGGTGCCGGCGGAGAACGTGGTCGGCACGGTCGACAAGGGCTTCCACGTCGCGATGGACACGCTCGACGGCGGCCGCATCGGCATCGCGAGCCAGGCGCTCGGCATCACGCAGGGCTGCCTCGACGCGTCGCTCAAGTACAGCAAGGAGCGCCGCCAGTTCAGCCGCCCGATCGCCGACTTCCAGGCGGTGCAGTGGAAGCTCGCCGACATGGCGACGCATCTCGACGCGGCGCGGCTGCTCACGCGTAGAGCGGCGCAGCTGCGCGATCAGGGCAAGCCGTGCGCGAAGGAGGCGGCGATGGCGAAGCTGTTCGCCTCGCGCCTCGCCAACCAGGCGGCCGACGACGCGGTGCAGATCCACGGCTCGGCCGGCTACTCGCGCGAGTACATCGTCGAGCGCCTCTTCCGGGACGCCCGCATCACCGAGATCTACGAGGGGACGACCGAGGCGCAGCGCATGGTCATCGCGCGCCATTTGCTCGAGTGATCCGCGCGCGCGCCGGGAAGCGTCCCGTCGGGCGCGGGGCGTTCCCCGGGGGCTCGGCTACAGGTTCGCCCCCGCAGAACGCCGATGAGCGACGCGTGATCCTCCCTCCGAAGCGCCCGACGCCGAGAGACGCACGATGAATTCCCCGCCCGCCCCCCATGGTGCCTCCGAACCACGCGCGCAAACGCGCGCGACCGAGGCGGAAGCGCGCGACGTCGCCGAGTCGGCGCGCGAGCAGACGTGGGAGAAGCCGAGCTTCTGCAAGGAGCTCTTCCTCGGCCGCCTCCGGATGGACCTGATCGACCCGTTCCCGGAGCAGCCGGCCGCCGACCAGGCCGAGTGCGGCGCTTTCCTCGCCAAGCTGGCGAAATTCCTCGCTCAGAAGGTCGACGCCGACCGGATCGACCGCGAGGGCGAGATCCCGGCCGAGGTGCTCGACGGCCTGCGCGAGCTCGGCGCATTCGGCATCACGATCCCGCGCGAGTACGGCGGGCTCGGCCTCTCCAAGATGTCGTACAACCGCGCGATCGAGATGGTCGCCGCGCACTGCGCCAACACGGCGACGCTCCTCTCCGCGCACCAGTCGATCGGCGTCCCGCAGCCGCTCAAGCTGTTCGGGACCGACGAGCAGAAGAAGAAGTACCTGCCGCGCCTCGCGCGCGGCGCAATCTCCGCCTTCGCGCTGACCGAGCCGAACGCCGGCTCCGATCCCGCGAACATGACCACCCGCGCCGAGCTCTCCGCCGACGGCAAGGAGTGGATCCTGAACGGCGAGAAGCTCTGGTGCACGAACGGGACGATCGCCGAGCTGCTGGTCGTGATGGCGCAGACGCCGCCGAAGACGGTGCCGCTGCCCGACGGCTCGAGCAGGACGAAGAAGCAGATCTCCGCCTTCATCGTCGAGGCCACGATGCCGGGCGTCGAGGTCGTCCACCGCTGCCGCTTCATGGGGCTGCGCGGCATCTACAACGGGCTGCTCCGCTTCAAGGACGTCCGCGTCCCGCGCGAGAACCTGCTCTGGGGCGAAGGGCAGGGGCTCAAGCTCGCGCTCATCACGCTGAACACCGGGCGCCTCACGCTGCCGAGCTGCTGCGTCGGCGGCGTGAAGCAGGCGCTCTCGATCGCGCGCCGCTTCGCGGCCGAGCGCTTCCAGTGGGGCGCGACGATCGGCAAGCACGACGAGATCGCCGGCAAGATCGCCGACCTCGCGAGCACGCTCTTCGCGATGCAGGCGCTCGCCGACCTCGGCTGCCTGCTCGTCGACCAGGGCGGCCACGACGTCCGCCTCGAGGCGGCCATCGCCAAGCTCTTCAACTCCGAGGCGGGCTGGCGCCTGGTGAACGAGGCCTACCAGATCCGCGGCGGCCGCGGCTTCGAGACGCAGGCCTCGCTCGCCGCGCGCGGCGAGATCCCCTATCCGATCGAGCGCATGGTCCGCGACTTCCGCATCAACACGGTGGTCGAGGGCTCCACCCAGATCATGCACCTCTTCATCGCGAGAGAAGCCTTGGACGCGCACGTCAGCGTCGCCGGCGCGCTGCTCGACCCGAAGTCGCCGTTCGCGGCGAAGTGGAAGAGCTTCAAGCAGGCGGCGGCGTTCTACGCGACGTGGTACCCGAAGCTCGTCGTCGGCCGCGGCACGAGCCCGTTCTCGTTCAGCGAGTACGGCCGCCTCGCCGGCCACGTGCGCTTCGTCGAGCGCTCGGCACGCCGGCTCGCGCGCGCGATCTTCGCGACCATGATGGTGCAGCGCGCGAAGCTCGAGCGGCGCCAGCGGCTCCTCGCGCGCATCGTCGACCTCGGCTCCGAGCTGACGGCGATGGCGGCCGCCTGCGCGCGGGCGCGCACGCTCGCGCGCGGCCCCGCGCGCGACGACAAGCCGGTGGCGATGGCGGACGCCTTCTGCCGCGGCGCGCGCCGCCGCGTGGCCGAGCTCTTCCGCGGCGTCCGCAGCAACGACGACGTGCGCACCTGGAGGCTCGCGCAGTCGGTCGTCGCGGGCGAGCACGCCTGGCTCGAGCGCGGCATCCTCGACTTCCACGACCTGCACGCCCCGGCCGGCGCGCCGCCGGAGCAGCCGGTCGCCCCGCAGGAGCGGCGCGAGCCGACGGCCGCCGGCCGCTGACGCTCCGCGCGCGCCGTTTTTGCAACTCCGAAGGAGTCGTGCGGCCCGGCACGCGCCGCCGACCCGGTTCGTACGACCTGTCACGGAGTCGCTCATGCTTCATCGCCGGCTCGCCCTCGAGACGTTCGCCGCGTTCCTCCCCCTCCTCTCCCTCCTCGCCGCGTGCCGGGTCGATCCGCGCGCCGGCATGCACTTCTCGCCGTCCGAGACGGCGCCGCCGAAGTGGACGCCGCCTCAGCCGCGGCCGCAGACCGTGGTCGCGCCTCAGGAGGCGCCGCCCGCCCCGAATCCGGCGCCCGCCCCGGCGCCGGCGCCGCAGCAGCCGACCCCGCAGGAGCCGCCGCCGGCTTCTCCTCCGCAGGGCGCGCCTCCGCAGGATCCTCCGAAGCCGGAGGCCGCGCCGCAGGAGCCGCCGAAGCCGGCCGCCGAGACGCCGAACCTCGATCCGGTCGACGAAGCGCGCGCGCGCAACGAGATCGCGTTCGAGAACGACTACCTCCGCATGAAGGAGCGGCTGATCCCGCAGCAGCTCGGCCGCTGGCTCGCGATCGTCGACGGGCGCGTCCTGCCTTCGGACGACCGCGGCCACCCGTCGCCGACCGCGAAGATGGAAGACTGCCTCGCCGTCGCCGACGGCGTGAACGCGCGCCCGCTCCACCGCTTCGTGTTCCAGATCGGCGAGGAGGGCGACGTGCTCTACGCCGACTCGTCGCGCACGGCGCGCAGCGCGGTCGGCTCGGCGCTGCGCTCGGCGCTCAACGTCACGGCGGGCTTCGACGCGCGCTCCGGCGAGCTCACCTGGACGCGCGGCGGGAAGTCGCGCCGTTTCGCGCTCGACCACGAACGGTTCCCGCTGGTCCTCTCCGACCCGATGCAGCGCAACTCGATGGCGACGCACGTGGTCGACAGCTCCGGCTTCGGCGGCTTCGTCGTGCTCGAGGCGGTGAACGCGGCGCTGCTCGAGGGTGCGCGTTACGAGATCCCCGGCAACGTGCTGCTCAAGACGGGCGGCGGGCTGCAGGAACTGCGGCGCATGCGCGTGCGCGTCACGATTCCGGAGCTCGACGTCGACGTCACGGTGCCTGCGGCCGCCTGGCCGCGCTGACCTTCGCTATCGTCGCCGCTCCGTTTCGCCGAAGGACCAGGAGCCACGCGATGTCGAAGGAACGACCCGACCACCACGACGCCCAGCTCGCCTTCCAGCTCTACGACTTCCGGCGCGAGACGGCGATGCGGAAGGCCCGCGAGCTCATGCTCTCGTTCCATCCGAAGTCGTGGGAGGAGCTGTTCGCGGTCACGAAGTTCGACCACGCGCTGAACCAGGCGTGGCGGCAGGTCGGCTCGTACTGGGAGATGGTCTACGCGACGGTGAAGCACGGGATCGTCCACCCCGAATACTTCATGGAGACCGTCGGCGAGGGGCTCATCCTCTACGTGAAGGTCGAGCCGTTCCTCGCGCGCTACCGCCAGGAGATCAGCCAGCTCGCGTTCATGAACGCCGAGTGGGTGGCGACCAACACCGACCGCGGCCGCAAGGTCGTCGAGCTGTTCCGCAAGCGCTTCGGGATCGCGCCGCCGGCGAAGTGACGGCGGCGGCGGGGGAGGGCGCGGGATGGTCGAGCTCGCGAAGAGGCGCTGCGTCGCGTGCGAAGGCGGCCTGCCGAAGGTCGCGGGCCGCGAGCTCGCCGCGCTGCGGCGCGAGCTCGACCCGAACTGGGAAGTCGACCGCGGAACGAAGCTCCGCCGCGCCTTCGCGTTCGACGACTTCGCCGGCGCGCTGCGCCTCGCGAACGAGATCGGCGCCCTCGCGGAGAAGGAGTGGCACCACCCCGACCTCGAGCTCGGCTGGGGCCGCGTCGTCGTCTCGATCCAGACCCACGCGGTGGGCGGGCTCACGATGAACGACTTCGTCCTCGCCGCGAAGATCGACCGGCTCGTCGCGCGGCGCGGCACGCGCAAAGGGCGGCGGCGCGCGTGACGCGGCTCCTACTGATCGGGGCGCTCGCGCTGTTCGGCTGCGCCGGCGCCGGCGCGCCGGCGGGGTCGGAGCCGTGGCGGCCGCTCTTCGACGGGAGCTCGCTCCAAGGCTGGCGCGTCGCCGGCGGCGCAAGCGGTCAAGTCGAGGTCGCCGGCACCCGTCTCGTGCTGCACCCGGGCGAGCCGATGACGCTGCTCGCGCTCGAGCCGGCGGTCGCGTCGGCCATCCCGCGCGACGGCTACGAGCTCGAGCTCTACGCGGCGCGCACCTCCGGCACCGACTTCTTCGTCGGCCTCACTTTCCCCGTCGGCGACGGCGGGCTGACGCTGATCCTCGGCGGGTGGGGCGGCAGCCTGTGCGGCCTCTCCTGCCTCGACGGCGAGGACGCCTCCGCCAACGAGACGAAGTGCTTCCACCGCTTCGACAAGGGCCGCGACTACCGCGTCTCCGTGCGCGTGCTGCACGGCCGCGTGACCGCGCGCGTCGACGGCGAGCCGATCGTCGACGTCGACACGAGCGGACGGCGCTGCACGCTGCGCCACGAAGTCGAGGCGTGCGGGCCGGTCGGGCTCGCGACGTATCAGACGGAGGCGCGCGTTGCGGGGGTCCGCTGGCGCCGCGTCTGGTAACTGGAGCGGACGTCGGGAACGCGGGTGAAGAGGGCGCGGGGAGAGGGATTCGTGCGCGAACGCGCGACGGGCGAGGGCGGGTCGAGGGGCGGAGGGGAAGAAGGTCGAGGGACGGGACACGCTCGCCCCAGACCAAAGATGGACGGGGGGCTCGCTGCATTCGGCGCATTCGGAGCACGACTCG
>DASRRB010000274.1:0-7829 GCA_035695985.1 Planctomycetota bacterium
GTCGTGCTCCGAATGCGCCGAATGCAGCGAGCCCCCCCGTTCATCTTGGGTCTGGGGCGAGCGTGTCCCGTCCTTCGACCTCTTTCCCCTCCGCCCCTCGACCCGCCCTCGCCCGTCGCGCGTTCAACCACCAATCCCTGCTCCCCGCGGCCTCTTCTCACCACGGCCCTCGACGTCCGCTCCAGTTCCCAGCCGCGACCGCCCCGTCAACGCGCCGGCGCCGCCGGAAACGGCAGATCGGGCGCGGCGGGCTTGGCGACGCCCGGGACGGGCGGCGCCGCGCCGGGCGCCACGGCGCCGATCAGCGCGTCGAACAGCTGCGCGAGCGTGTCGACGAGGTCGGTGCGCGGGACGATGCGGTCGATCTGCCCCTTCTGGAGCAGGAACTCCGCGCGTTGGAAGTCCTTGGGGAGCTTCTGCTTGATCGTCTGCTCGATCACGCGCGGGCCGGCGAAGCCGATCAGCGCGCGCGGCTCCGCGAGCACGACGTCGGCGGTCGTCGCGAACGACGCCGTGACGCCGCCCGTGGTCGGATCGGTGAGCAGCGCGACGTAGAGGCCGCCCGCGGCGGAGAGGCGCGCCAGCGCGGCGCACGCCTTCTGCATCTGCATCAGCGAGATCGCCCCCTCGTGCATGCGGGCGCCGCCCGACGCGCAGACCAGCACGAGCGGCGCCTTGCGCTCGAGCGCGAGCTCGGCCGCGAGCAGCACCTTGTGGCCGACCACCACCCCCATCGACCCGCCGAGGAACTCGAACTCCATCGCCCCGAACACGATCGGACGGCCGCGCAACCGTCCGGTCCCGATGACGAGCGCGTCGTTGCGGCCGGTCTTCTTCTGCTCGTCCTTGAGCTTGTCGGTGTAGGACTGGCCCTTCGCCGAGAAGCCGAGCGAGTCGACCGCCTCGAGGTCGGCCGCGACCTCCTCGAAGGACTCGGGGTCGAGGATCGAGTCGATGCGCTCCTGCGCCGACATCCGGAAGTGGTGGCCGCACTTCTTGCAGACCTTCTGCGCCTCGAGCAGCTCCTTCTGGAAGAGCATCTCCTTGCAGACGTCGCACTTCGTCCACAGGCCTTCGGGCATCTCGCGCTTGCGGAAGCGCATCCACGCCATGTCGGATCCCTCTCAGCGGACCGGGGCGCGCTCGGCCGCGGCGCGCTCGGCGCCGGACCGCAGCTCGCCGATGCGCGCCTTCACGTCGGCGGCGCCGAACACGGCGCTGCCGGCCACGAAGACGTTCGCCCCCGCGGCGGCCGCCGCGGCGACGGTCGACGGCCCGATGCCGCCGTCGATCTCGAGGTCGCCGCGGAAGCCGGCCGCGCGCAGGCGGGCGAACTTCGGCAGCACCTCCGGCATGAACTTCTGTCCGCCGAAGCCGGGGCGGACGCTCATCACGAGGACCATCGCGAGCCGGTCGAGGAAGGGCAGCAGGCGCTCGGCCGGAGTCTCGGGGTTCACCGACATCGCCGGCCGCCCGCCCGCCGCGAGGATGGCGTCGATCACGGCGTCGGGCCGGTCGGTCGCCTCGACGTGGAACGTGAGCCCGGCCGCCCCCGCCTCGACGTAGCGGGTCGCGTACTCGAGCGGGTTCGAGATCATGATGTGGACGTCGAGCGGCTTCCTGGCCACGCGCTTCAGCGCCTCGACGACGGGAAGCCCGATCGTCAAGTTCGGGACGAAGTGTCCGTCCATGACGTCGACGTGGAGCAGGTCGGCCCCGGCGTCCTCGACGCGGCGGACCTCCTCGGCAAGACGGCCGAAATCGGCGGACAGGAGCGACGGCGCGATCCGGATCGGGGACATGCGGATCAGTATAGGCGCAGGCGCGCCGCCCTCGGCGCGAGCTCGGAGGCGGAGCGCAGTTCCGGGAGGAGCCGATCGACCCTACGGCGCGCCTCGTCGAGCCCGGCCGCGTCGTCGGCGCGCTGCGCCGCCTCCCCGAGCGCGAGCGCGAACTCCGCGGAGAGGCGATCGGTGCCGAGATCCTCGAGCACCGCGAGCCCGCGCCGCCACGCCGCCACTTCCGCCGGCGCGTCGCCGCGGCTGCGCGCGACGTCGGCCTCGGCGCGCTCGAGGTCCCACGCGAGCATCGGGTCGTGCAGCTCGCCGCTGTCGCGCCGCACCTCGGCGAGACGCTTCGCCGCGCTCCCGTTCTCGCCGAGCGCCGCCTCCTGCGCCGCGAGCTCGACCGCGACGTAGTGGCGCCAGCTCCGGCCGTGCTCCTCGAGCTCCGCCCTGGCCTCGAGCATCCCGCGCAGCAGCGCGGCCGCCTCGCGCGCGTCGCCGCGCAGCGAGAGCTCGCGCGCCTGCCAGTAGCAGCCCGTGTACTGCAGGAGCCGCGTCCGGCCGTCGGCGAGCCGCGTCCCCTCCCGCATCAGCTCGGCGTCGCGGCACCAGTACCCGGTGCGCCAGAGGACGTCGAGCAGCTCGCTCGCCGGTCCGACGTCCTCGGCGACCTTCGGGAAGAGCGAGCGCACGCCGGCGACGATCTCGGCGCGCCAGCCGGGCGCGTCGATCTTGTGGAAGGACCGCAGCAGCTCGAGGTCGGCGAGCGCGTGCAGGATCGAGCCGCGCGACGGCCCGGTCGCGAGGTCGGCGCAGAGCTGCGCCAGCTCCGGAAGCGCCGCCTTCGGCCGGTCGAGCGGGAAGGCGAGCGTCCGCGCCGCGAGGTAGCGCAGGAGCTCCTGGAACGGGTGGAGGCCGGCGCGCCCGGCGTCGGCCGCCATGCGGCGCAGCGCGTCGACGTAATGCGGGAGGCGCTGGAAGTCGGCCTCGCCGTCGAGCGCCAGGAAGGCGCGCACGCGCTCCCGATGGCCCGCCGCGAAGAGGGCGGTGAGCTCGCGCTCGGCCCAGCGGCGCAGGCGCTCGCTCGTCACGGACTGTCTTTCACGGGATGTTCAGCAGCGCCGCGAGCGACGCCATCGCGCTCTCGAAGGCGGCGCGCGACTCCTCGGCGGCGAGCTGCTTCCCGGCGAAGAAACGCGCCCCCTGCAGCAGCAGGTCGGCCGCCGGCGCGAACGACGGGTCGGCCGGGCCGCGCCGTTCGAGCTCGGCGAGGAGCGCGCTGCCGGCGTTCAGGTGGAGCACCGGGCCCGCCCCGTCGCCGCCCCGCCGCTCGACGTACTCGCGCAGCAGCGCGCCGATCGGCCCCTCGAGCGACCCCTGCTGCAACGCGTCGCGCACGCGCCGGACGCGGTCGTGCGTCGGCGGATAGATCAGCAGCGCCGGCAGCGAGGCCGGCTCGAAGCGGACGGCGCGACCCGCGATGCCGCGCCGCTCGAAGTGGCGCAGGAGCTCCGGCAGCGCGCCGTCGGCCGCGGCGAAGAGGGCCGTCGATCCGGAGGTGAGCTGGGCGAGCCGCACGTCGGGGCGCGCCGCCGCGTAGCGGCGCAGGAACGCCTCCTCGGCGAAGCGCGACGCGTCGACGACGACCCGGCCGCGCGCTTCGAAGAGGAGCCGCTCCTGGTTCAGCCCGGCGTCGTCGCTGAAGAAGTGGAGCTCGCCGCCGTTGACGGCGCGCACCTCGGGCAGCGTGAGGCGGCCGCGCGACGTCTCGAACTGGACCCGGTCCGCCACGCATTCGAAGAGGCGCGGCGCCTGGACGGCCCACCCCTTGATCAGGTCGTTGTGTGCGAAGACGACCTCGTTCCACACCGCCGGCTGCTCGCGCGCGAGCACCTCGAAGTGGGCGAGCAGCGCCGCCTCGAGCCCCGCCTGCACCTGCCGGAACGTCTCGTCCTGGCGCAGCGCCTCGCGGCTCACCGTCGGCCGCAGCCGCGGCGACTCGACCACGCCGCGCACGAAGCGCGCCCACGCCGGCAGGAGGTCGCGCTCGCGTTCGCAGAGGAACATGCGCCGCACGTAGACCGCGACGTCGCCGTATTCCTGCAGCGACGTGATCGAGCCGGGCGGGACGAAGAGGACGCCCGCGAGCGGGATCGTGACGCGGTCGTCGCCGAGCTTCAGCACGACGTCGGAGAGCGGCACGACCGTGAGCGGCTCGACGCCGAAGCGTTCGCGCACGAACTCGACGTACTCTTCGTCGTTCGCCGCTTCCGCGGGCGGGCCGCCGTCGCCGTGCCAGGGCGCGCGGCCGCGGTTGACCCGCTCGTCGTCCAGGAAGACCGGCGTCGGCAGGAAGTCGGCGAAGCTCCGGATCGCCCGCGAGAGGACGTCGGGGTCGAGGAGGAACTGCGCGTGGGGCTTGAGCTCCATGCGCAGCGTCGTGCCGGCGCTGTCGCGGCCCGGGTCCGCGCCCTCCCCCACCGTCGTGAGCTCGTAGCTCGGCCCGCCGCTCGACACGAAGCGCAGCGTCGGGCTGCCGGGACGGAACGAGCGCGTGGTCAGGACGACGCGCCGCGCCAGCAGGAAGGCGGAGAGGAAGCCGAGGCCGAACTGGCCGACGAGCTGCTCGGCCGCCGCGACCTCGTCCGCGTCGCCGACCTCGAGCCGCATGCGCAGCTCGCGCGTGTACGAGCGGCCGATGGTCGCCAGGAACTCCGCGATCTCCCCCTCGGTGAGCCCGCTCCCGTTGTCGGCGAGCTCGAGCCAGCGCTCGCGCGCGCTGAAGCGGACGTCGACGCGCGCCCGGTAGGCTGCGTCCCGGCCCTCGACGCGGCGCCGCTCGCACGAGTCGTGGGCGTTCTGGAGCGCCTCGCGCAGCGCCACCGACGGATCGGAGTAGAGATGCTCGCTCAGGATCGTGAGGAGCCCCGGCAGATGGAGTCCCATCGGCAGCGTGCGCGGGCCGGCGGCGGGGTCGCTCATGGACGCGGAATCTATCGCCCGCTGCCGCGGAGCTTCTACGCGCGTCCCGTCCACGCCGTCGCGCGCGACCTGATCGGGACGCTGCTGGTCCGGCGCGACGGCCCGAGCCTGCGGGTGGCCCGGATCGTCGAGGTGGAGGCGTACGCGGGCCGCCTCGACCCGGCGAGCCACAGCTTCCGCGGCCCGACGCCGCGCTGCGCGACCATGTTCGGCCCGCTCGGCCGCCTCTACGTCTACTTCACCTACGGCGCCCACTTCTGCGTCAACGTGGTCGCCGGCGCGCGCCGCGACGCCGCTGCGGTCCTCCTGCGGGCGGCCGAGCCGCGCGAGGGGATCGAGGCGATGCGCGCGGGACGGCTCGCGCGCACGAAGCCGGGCGCGACGGCCGACGCGCTCGCGCGTGGCGAGCTCGACGACCGGCTCGCGTCGGGTCCGGGAAACCTCGCGGCGGCGTTCTCCTTCGCGCGCGAGCACGACGGCCTCGACCTCACGCGCGCCGAAATCGCGTGGATCGCCGCCGATCCGGCGCACGAGCGCACCGCGATGAGTGCGACGAGCGACCTGCGGCTCGTCTGGACGCCGCGCATCGGCTTGTCATCGCCGCTCGCGGGAGTGTGGCTCTGGCGCTGCGCCGATCCACGCAGCGCCGCTCCGACCCGGATCCCCGCGGCGTGGCCGCGCGCCGCGGCCCCGACGCCGACGATCGGCGAGCTGCGCCTCAGTCGAGGAGCAGCGCCTGCACGCCCGGCAGCGTCTCCCCCTCGAGCGCTTCGAGGAAAGCGCCGCCCCCGGTCGAGACGTGGGTGAAGCGGCCGTCGAGGCCGAACTTCTCGATCACGGCGACCGAGTCGCCGCCGCCGACCACGGTCGTGTTCTTGTTCGCCGCGATCGCCTCGGCGATCGCCTTGGAGCCGGCCGCGAAGCTCGCCCATTCGAAGACGCCGAGCGGACCGTTCCAGACCACGGTCTTCGCGCCGGCGATCTCCTTCTTGAACGCCGCGATGGTCTTCGGGCCGACGTCGAGGCCGAGCTTCCCGTCGGGGATGTCGACGCCGTCGATCCGCTCGGGCTGCGCCTTCTCGCTGAAGCTCGCCGCCGCGACGTGGTCGACCGGCAGGAGCAGGCGGACCTGGCGCGCCGCGGCCTTCGCGAGCGCCGCCGTGGCGACGTCGAGGCGCTCCTTCTCGAACTTGCTCGCGCCGATCTTCCTGCCCTGCGCGGCGAGGAACGTGTACGCCATCCCGCCGCCGATCAGGAGCGCGTCCACACGATCCAGCAATTGGTCCACGACCTTGATCTTGTCGGAGACCTTGGCGCCGCCCAGCACCGCGACGAACGGCCTCTGCACGTTCGCGAGCAGGCGGTCGAGCGCCGCGATCTCCTTCTCCATCAGGAGCCCGGCCGCGCGCGCCTTCGGAGGGAGCATCGCCGCGACGCCGGTGACGCTCGCGTGCGCGCGGTGCGCCGTCCCGAAGGCGTCGTTCACGTAGCGCTCCGCCCCGTTCGCGAGCTGCGCGGCGAAGGCGGCGTCCCCCTTCTCCTCCTCCGGATGGAAGCGGACGTTCTCGAGCAGGACGACGTCGCCTGCCTTCATGGCGGCGAGCACCTTCGAGACCTCGGGCCCGATGCACTCGCTCAGCGCGAGGACCGGTTTCTCGACCAGTTCCGACAGGCGCGTCGCGCAGGGCGCGAGGCGCAGCCCCAGCTCCGGCCCCTTCTTCGGGCGGCCGAGGTGGCTCGCGAGGACGACTTTCGCGCCGCGCTTCACCAGATCCTGGACCGTCGGGACCGCCGCGCGGATGCGCGTGTCCTCGGCGATGCGACCCATTTCGTC
This sequence comes from Planctomycetota bacterium, assembly GCA_035695985.1. Classification (GTDB taxonomy): domain Bacteria; phylum Planctomycetota; class B15-G4; order B15-G4; family SIAN01; genus DASRRB01. Next base: position 6,601 of record DASRRB010000274.1, read on the forward strand.
GAGCGGAACATTGAAGTCGACGCGGACGAAGACGCGTCGGTTCGCGACGTCGAGCTCGCCGAGCTTCTGGAAGCGCATCGCGGCCGCCCCGTTCACTTCTTCGAGTGGGCGAGCTTGATCAGGTCGCAGACGCGCGACGAGTAGCCGAACTCGTTGTCGTACCAGGCGAAGACCTTCACCGAGCGCGCGCCCAGCATCATCGTCGACTTGGCGTCGAAGATCGCCGAATGGCTGTTGCCGATGACGTCGCTCGAGACGATCTCGTCCTCGGTGTACTCGAGGACGTTCTTCATTGGGCCGCTCGCGGCCGCCTTGAAAGCGGCGTTCACCGACTCCTTGGTCGCGTCGCTCTCGAGCTCGCAGACCAGGTCGACGATCGAGCCGTCCGGCACCGGCACGCGCAGCGACGTGCCGTCGAGCTTGCCCTTCAAGTCGGGCAGGACCTTGCCGACCGCGCGCGCCGCGCCGGTCGAGGTCGGGATGATGTTGATCGCGGCCGCGCGCGCGCGCCGCAGGTCCTTGTGGATCAGGTCGGAGACGCGCTGGTCGTTGGTGTAGGCATGGACCGTGGTCATGAAGCCGTGGTCGATGCCGAACTTCTGGTGCAGCACCTTCGCGACCGGCGCGACGCAGTTCGTCGTGCACGAGGCGTTCGACAGGATCTGATCAGTCGGGAGCAGCGTCTCGTCGTTCACGCCCATCACCACCATCCGGTCGACCTCGTCCTTGGGCGGCACGGTGAGCAGGACCTTCTTCGCGCCCGCGGCGATGTGCTTCTGGCAGTCGGCCTTGGTCGAGAAGACGCCGGTCGACTCGACGGCGCAGTCGACGTTCAGGTCCTTCCAGGGGAGCTTGGCCGGGTCCTTCTCCGCGAGGACCTTGATCGACTTCCCGTCGACCGTGAGCGCGCCCGCGCCCGAGGTCACCTTGTGGTCGAAGCGCCCGAAGACCGAGTCGTACTTGAGCAGATGGGCGAGCCCGGCCGGATCGGTGAGATCGTTGATCGCGACGATCTCGAAGTCCTGCGGCCGCGTCCACATGATGCGGAAGACGTTGCGGCCGATGCGGCCGAAGCCGTTGATGCCGATCCGGATCGCCATGTCCCTGGTTCCTCTCCTGGACGCCGACTGCGAAGCCGCGCGAGAAATGAAAGGCCGGAAGCCTAGCAGCCCGATCGGGAATCCGCCGTGCCGCGGAGGCGTGCTCGTCGCGGTCTCCGGCGGCGCCGA
>DASRRB010000275.1:0-7151 GCA_035695985.1 Planctomycetota bacterium
GCGTTCAACCACGCCCCCTGCTCCCCGCGCCCGCTTCACCCCCGCCCTCGACGTCCGCTCCAGTTCCAAGCCGCGGCCGCCCCAGTTTCAAGCCGCGGCCACGCGCCCCGCGAGCGCGCCGGTCGCGAAGGCCGACGTGAAGTTGAAGCCGCCGATCGGGCCGTCGAGGTCGAGCAGCTCGCCCACGACGAAGAGGCCCGGCACCTTGCGCGACGCGAGCGTCGCCGGGTCGACCTCGTCGAGGACGACGCCGCCGCGCATCACCTCGGCGAAGTCGAAGCCGCGCGTGCCGTGGATCGGCAGCGGCGTCGCGGTGAGCACGTCGCACAGGCGCGCGCGCTCGCGCTTGGCGAGCTCGGCGAGGCGGCGCTCGGCGTCGAACTCCTCGCTCGCGAGCAGCGCCTGCGCGAGGCGGCGCGGCAGGAGGTCGGCGAGCCACGCGCCGAGCGGCCGCTTCGCCGCGTGAGCGACGCCGTGCTCGAGCTTCTCCTCCAGCGCGGCGCGCTCGAGCGCCGGCAGCCAGCGCACGCGCAACAGGGCACGGGAGAGCTCGCCGGCGGCCGCGACGGCGCCGCCGAGGTCCATGGGCGCCGGACCGGAGAGCCCGAAGTGGGTGAAGAGCAGCCCGCCGCGCCGCGTGTCGACGACGCGCCCCTCGACCACGAGCGAGAGCTCGGCCCAGGGCAGCGTGAGCCCCGAGAGCGAGCGCACCCAGGGCACGTCGACGACCAGCGGCACGAGCGCCGGCGTCGGGGAGACGACGGTGTGGCCGAGGTCGCGCGCGAGCGCGTAGCCGTCGCCGGTCGTCCCGACCTTCGGGTAGCTGCGTCCGCCGAGCGCGAGGACGAGGCGCGGCGCCGTGAACTCACGCTCGCCCGCCTGCACGACGAAACCGTCGCCACCGCGCGCGACCGACTTCACCGCCGTCCCGCCCACGAACTCCACCCCCGCCGCCGCGAGCTCGCGCTCGAGCGCGTCGCGGACCTCGTCCGCGCGATTCGAAACGGGGAAGACCTTGCCGCCCGGCTCGACCTTGGTCGCGACGCCGAGCGACTCGACCCAGGCGCGCAGCTCGCGCGGCCCGCGTTCGCGCAGCGCCGGGCCGAGGAAGCGGCCGCCCTCGCGCCCGAACGCCTTCGCGATCTCGGCCGCGTCGCAGTCGTGCGTGAGGTTGCAGCGGTTCCCTCCGCTGATCAGGATCTTCACGCCGGGGCGCGCCGCCTTCTCGAGCAGCAGCACGCGCGGCGCGGGGCGCTCCGGCGGCGCGGCGCGCCGGGCCGCGATCGCCGCGGCGAGGCCCGCCGGGCCGGCGCCCAGCACCAGCAGGTCGGCGCGCTCGCTCACTTCCGTTTCAGCAGCGCGACCGTCTCGAGGTGGAGCGTGCGCGGGAAGAGGTCGACCGGCCGGATCGCCACGCACGCGAAGGCGGGCTGCAGGAGCTCGAGGTCGCGCGCCAGCGTGAACGGGTCGCACGAGACGTAGACGAGCTGCGGCGCGTTCGACGCGATGATCGCCTCGATCACGGCCGGCGACAGCCCGCGCCGCGGCGGGTCGACGACGACCGCGTCGATCGGGCTCTCGGCGGCGAGCTTGCGCAGCGCCTGGCCCGCGTCGCCCGCGACGAAGCGCGCGCGCCCCTCGAGGTCGTTCTTCTTCGCGGCGTAGCGGGCGCTGCGCACCGCGTCCTCGTCGTATTCGACGCCGACCACGAGCGCGCCGGCGCGCGCGAGCCGGAGCGAGATCGGCCCGACGCCGCAGTAGAGGTCGGCGATGCGCTTGCCCGCGAGCTGATCCTTGCCGAGCAGCCGCAGCACCTCGCCGTAGAGCACCGCCGCCTGGCCCGCGTTCACCTGCCCGAAGTTGGCGATGCCGGTCCGGAAATGCAGCCCGTCGCTCACCTCGTCGATCCAGGTCCGGCCGGCGAGCGGCAGCGTCTTGTCGCCGAGCACCGCCGCCCCTTCCTCGGCGTGGATGTTCTGCACCACGCCGACCAGGCCGACGTCGGCGAGCCGCTCCATGAGCTTCAGCGCGAGCCCGCGGATCTTGCCGTAGCCCTGCGCCTGGACCACGACGCCGGCCAGGATCTCGCCGGTCCCCTCGCCGATGCGCGCGACGACGTGGCGCAGGATGCCGCGGCCGGTGCGCTCGTCGTGGATCGCGATCTTGAGCGAGCTCACGAGCTCCTTCGCGACCAGCACGAGCGCGGTGAGGCGCGGGTGCTGGATCAGGCAGGTCTCGAGGTCGACGATCCGATGGGAGCGGCGCTCGTAGAAGCCGGCGACCGGCCCCGCGCGCGACCAGCCGAACGGGATCTTGATCGAGGTGCGATAGAACAGCGGCTCGCTCGCGCCCAGGATCGACAGGATCGGCGCGCCCGTGAGCGCCGGGTGGTGCGAGAGCGCCGTGCGGAGCTTCTCCTCCTTGGCGCGCACCTCGTCCAGGTAGGGCACGTCGAGCGACGTGCAGCCGCCGCAGGGCCCGAAGTGGGGACAGCGGACCGGGTCGGTGGTGGTGGCCTGGGGCAGTTCCTGCGTGGCGCGCATCCCCGCCATTTGACCACAACGCGGCTTCGGCGATCATCCGCGCCATGCTCCACGCCGCACTTCTCGCGCTCGTCCTGGCCGCCGGCGACGACTTCGAGGCGCGCTTCACGGGGAAGACGGTGCGCTTCGACTTCGAACACTGCGGCTGCGCGACGCAGGAGCAGGTCGCGCCCGACCGCTTCCGCCTCGAGGGCGACTGGCCGGGCAGCCGCACGCAGCTCGTCGACGAGCTCGGCTACGGGAAATACCGCTTCGTGGTGAAGGACCCGGCGAGCGGCGCGACGCTCTATTCGCGCGGGTACTGCAGCATCTACGGCGAGTGGGAGGTGACCGGCGAGGCGAAGCGGGGCTGGCGCGCCTTCCGGGAGTCGGCGCGCTTCCCGGAGCCCAAGGCCAAGGTCGCGCTCGCGCTCGAGAAGCGGGCGCCCGACCTCACGTGGAAGGAGATCTGGCGCGGCGAGCTCGACCCGGCCGGCCGCTTCCTCGACCGCTCGCCGATCCCGGCGCGCGGCGGCGTGATGCCGATCTTCGAGAACGGGCCCCCCGCGACGAAGGTCGACCTGCTGATCCTCGGCGACGGCTACACCGGGAAGCAGCGCGACGAGTTCATCGACGACGTCCACCGCCTGACCGGCGCCCTCTTCGCGACCGAGCCGTTCCTGTCGCGCAAGGCCGACTTCAACTGTCGCGCGATCCTGGCGCCGGCCGCGCAGCCGGGGATCACCGATCCGCGCCGCGGCGGCTGGTTCGACACGCCGCTCGGCCTCTCCTTCAACGCCTTCGACGTCGACCGCTACCTGCTGACGTTCCAGGACGAGGCGCTGCGCGAGCTCGCGGCGCAGGCGCCCTACGACGCGATCATCGTGCTCGGCAACACGAAGAAGTACGGCGGCGGCGGCATCTACGGCCTCTGGTCGACCTGCGCCGCCAAGACCGAGGTCGCGGCCTACGTCTTCGTGCACGAGTTCGGCCACGGCTTCGGCGGGCTCGCCGACGAGTACTACACCTCGCAGGTCGCCTACGAGCAGTTCACGCCGGCCGGCAGCGAGCCGTGGGAGCCCAACGTCACCGCGCTGCTCGACGCGAAGAACCTCAAGTGGAAGGACCTCGTCGCGGAGGCGACGCCGCTCCCGACGCCGTGGAATCAGGAGGCGTACGACTTGGTCGACCTCGCCTACCAGAAGAAGCGCGCCGAGGCGATCGCGAAGGGGGCCGACGACGCGACGAGCGACGCGCTCATGCGCGAGGTGAAGGCGCAGCGCCGCCCGCTGCTCGAAGGCGAGAAGTGGTTCGGGAAGGTCGGCGCCTTCGAGGGCGCGGCGTACGAGGCGAAGAAGCTCTACCGCCCCGAGCTCGACTGCATCATGTTCACGCAGAGCCCGAAGGCCTTCTGCCGCGTCTGCGAGCGCGCGATCGCGCGGGTGATCGACACGTACGTCCGCTGATCCGCGGCGCCCGCCGGACGCGGCCCCCCGGGGGAACCCGGCACGCATTTCCGGGTGCGGGCCGCCGCCGCGCGCTGCAACCCGCTCGAGTCGTTGACGAGGAAAGGGTCAGCCACGAACGGCTCGAGCTCCTTCCTGGCAAGGGCTTGAACCAGCTTCGTCGCGCCGGCGGGCCGCCCCGCCTTCGCCCCACGGGACGAGGCGACCTGCCGGCGCACTTTGTTTCGGGGCCGGTGCGCGGCGGCCCGCGGTCACTTCATTTCGATTCGATCGACGCGCACCTCGAGGGTCCAGTGAATGACGGGGCCGGAGTTCGACGACGAGCTCGGGTCGGGCGTCACTGGAAGGATCGGGATCGAGACGAACCGGCCGAGCTGCGGGCTCCACGTCCCGTCGTGGCACTGCGTGAAGCCGGTCTCGGGGCACCAGCGGCCCATTCCGCCGAGCGCGCTGCCGCGGACGATCGGCGTGTCGTTTCCGGCCGGGATCCAGTCGTAGCCGGCCAGTGAATGGGTCGCGCCGACGCGCGGCTTGCCGTTCGGCTTGAGCCAGATCGGATTCCAGGAGTCGTCGAAGTCGACGCGCTCGACCACCGCCGAGCTCCCCGACCCGAACGAGCCCGAGACGAAGACGAGGCGGGGCGCCCGGCTGGCCCCTTCTTCCCAGATGCACACCGCATCGGCATTGCAGCTGACGTCGTGGGTCCTCTTGCCGCTGCGGTAGTCGTTGGCGAAGCCGTTGTCGCACTGCTCGCCCGCGGTGACGTTGACCTTGAACGCGCCGGCGTCGTCGCACTCCTCGATGCAGCTCGGGCCGTCGTAGACGAAGTCGGTGACGTCGGGCGGCGAGAGCGGATTCGAGCTGGCGACCGTGCTGCGCGTGCGCCGTCCGAGGCCGTCGTACTCGTAGGTCGCGATCGTGGTGCCGGTCGTGGCGTCGCTCACCCCGACGAGCTGGTCGATCGCGTCGTGGTGCTGGTGCACGACCCCCGTGAGGGTCTGCATCTTCACGAGATTGCCGTCGTCGTCCCATTGCAGCCGACCGTCCGGCCACTTCGTGTACTGGCCCATCTGCCGGTCGCCGGGCGGGAGGTGATTGCTCTGCGTGTAGGCGCCGGGGTGCGCGCCGCCGGCGGCGGTGAGGCGCAGCCCTTCGAGGTCGAGCGTGTAGGTGACGTCGCTCTCCGTCACGACGGAGCCGAACGCGACGTCGCGGCGCGAGATCACGGAGCGCACGAGCCGGTGGAGCGGATCGAACGTCTGATCGTGGCGGCGCCCCGGATCGAGCGGCCCCTTGCCGAAGTGCACGTCGCAGACGACGACGTCCTGGCGCCCGTCGCGCGAGAAGTCCGCCCGCTGCAGCACGGCGCCGGAAGCGTCGACGCTGCGGCTGCTCACGCATTCGTCGAAGGAGAGGTCGCCCGAGCCGGGCAGCGCCGGGACGCCGTCGGAGCGGTAGGCGTACGTCGTGACGACGCCGTTCTCGCGCGTCTCGCGCAGGACCCGGTGGCCGACGTAGTCGATCTGCGTGACGGGAGGACTGACGAGCGCGCCACCCGGCAGGGTGCGCCAGACCGACACGAGCTCGCCGAGCGCGTCGCGCATCTCGACGAAGCGCTCGCCGCTCGAGTAGGTGACGCTGCGGCGGCCGCGCGAGTCGAACGTGCGCGTCACGCCGACCGCCTCGGGGCCGGGGCCGTGGCGCATCTCGGAGAGCTCGTTGCCGAGCGAGTCGTAGGTGTAGTCGAGGCGCGTCGCGCCGACCTGGTCGATCGCGACGATGCGGTCGAGCCCGTCCCACGTGTAGACCGTCGGCGGCACCGGCGCCTTGCCTGGCGGGCCGGTGACGGTGACCGACGTGACGCGGCGCTTGTGGTCGAAGTCGCAGCTGACGATCGCGCCGTCCTTGCGCTTGTACTTCTTGAGCTGGCCGTAGTCGTCGGCGGTGCTCGTCTCGGTGGTGCCGTCGGGGTAGACGACCTCGACGACGCGACCGAGCGCGTCGCGGTGGAACAGGGTCGAGTCGCCGTTCGAGTTGGTGACGCTCAGGATCTCGCCGTTCCCGACCATCAGGTCGCGCAAACGGTCGGGCGTGCCGTCGCCGTCGACGTCGGCCTCGAGCAGGAGCGTGTAGTCGCGCGCGACGCCGCCGCCGCCCGCGACCGAGCCGTCCCAGCGCCCGCGCATCGCGAAGCCGCTCGCGTCGGTGTACAGCGTGCAGCGTCCGTAGGAGTCGAACGCCCATGACTCGTGGTTGCCGGTGCCGTCGGTGGCGCCGGTGCAGCGTCCGCCCGCGTCGAAGTCGCGCGTCACGGTGAAGTCCTGGGTCGGGACGTCGCCGGTCTCGAAGTACGTCTTGAGGACGGTGCGGGTCGTCTTGGCGGCGTTGCCCGCCGCGTCGCGCAACGTGACCACGATCGTCTTGCCGTCCGAGCAGGAGGCCGACCGTCCCGCCGAGTCGTAGGTGGCTTCGAGGACGGTGTCGCTGTCGTTGGTGACGCTCGTCACGAGCCCGGCGGGCGAGTGGTGGGCCGCGACGGTCTGCCTCGGGACCACGCCCACGGCATCCGGCGGGGAGCGATCGACCTCCCACTCCGAGTCGCTCGTCAACTTGTTGAAGAAGGGCGTGTGACGCGCCGAGCCGGCGTCGAAGCCGTTGCGGCCGCGCGCGCGCGCCAGCAGCGTGTTCTTCGAGGAGCCCGGCACGTCGCGCAACTCGCCGTGCACGGTGCAGGTCACGAGGTCCTGCGCGTCGCGGTCGAATCGGATGACGTTCCCCATCGCGTCGGTCGACTTCGCGAGGCGGTGGAAGGAGTCGTAGGCGAAGCGGGTGGCCCGGTCGGGCAGACCGCTCGACGAGAGCTGCGCGCGCCGGACGCAGGCGCCCGCCGCGTCCCAGTCGTATTGCGTGACGACGCTCGACGGGTCGCCGATCGGACCCTGGGTGCACTGGAAGGGGAGGCCGCGCTCGTCGTAGGAGGCCTCGCACGTGGCGTCGACCGCCTGGCCGCGGCAGATGGCGGGGTTGCTCACCTGGACGCACTGGCCCGCGTCGTCGTACGCGAAGTCGGTCGTGAAGAAGTTCCCGATGCCGACCAGCGCCGGATCGAGGAACGGCGGCGAGGTCGGCACGAAGACCGGGCGCTGCTCCTTGGACATGCGCA
>DASRRB010000276.1:0-6615 GCA_035695985.1 Planctomycetota bacterium
CGTCCGAGGAGAGCGGCGGGCCGCCCTCCTCGGGCGCCGCCTCCTCGAGGGCGGCGTCGTCCTCCGTGCGCGCGACCAGGATGCGCACGGGCACGCCGAGGATGTCGCGGCAGCGGCGGCGCGCCGCCATGACGATCGGCGCGCTGCCTCGCGTCGCCGCCAGGTCGCCGCTCAGGCGATGGAGCGCCGACGACGACTCCGCGCGCCGCAGCGTCGCGTCGACGAGCGCGCGCAGCCGCGCGCTCTGCAGGCTGACCACGAGGCCGACCAGCAGCATCGCGACGAAGGTCAGCACGTACTCCGAGTCGCCGACCGTGAACGAGAGGTAGGGCGGAATGCAGACGAAGTCGAAGGCCGCGACGCCGAGGAGTGCGGCGGCGAGCGTCGGACCGCGCCGGCCGCGCAGCGACACGCCGACCACCGTGAGCAGGTAGATCATGCTCAGGTTGACCGGCGCGAGGTGGTCGCGCGCGACGCGGGCGAGCGCCGTCGCGACGCCGACCGCGCCGAGCGCGAGCAGGTAGCCGACGCCGTCGGTGCGCTCCGCGGGAGCCCCCGGCTCGGACTCCTCGACCGGCGCCTCGCCGTTCACCACGAAGACGTCGACCGCCCCGCTGCGGCGCACGAGCTCGGCGACGAAACTCGATCCCGGCCGGTCCTTGGGACCGCGTGCGAGCGGCTTCCCGACCACGACGTGCCGGACGTCGTGGCGCCGCGCGAACGTGAGCAGCTCGCCGACGGAGTCGCGGCCGGTCACCGTGTGGACCTCGGCGCCGAGCTGCTCGGCGAGGCGCAGGTGGTTGCCGAGGCGGCGCCGCTCGGCGTCGGAGAGGACGAGCCCCTCGGAGGCGACCACGTGCAGCGCGAGCCACTCGACGTTCAGGCTCTCCGCCAGGCGGCGCGCCGACCGGAGCAGGCGCGCCGAGAACGGGCTCGGGCTCACCGCCACCAGCAGGCGGCCGGTCGCCGCGCGCGCCGTCGCCGGCGACTGCGCGCGCACGCGGTCGGCGACGAGGCGCAGCGAGAGCTCACGCAGGCCGGAGAGCGTGGCGGGCTTGAAGAAGTTCTGCTCGGCGCGCGTCGCCTGGTCGCCGAGGTAGACCTTGCCGGCGCGCAGCCGCTCGAGCAGCTCGTCGATCGGCAGGTCGACCAGCTCGAATTCGTCGGCGCCGTCGACGAACTCGTCGGGCACGCGCTCGCGCACCGGCACGCCGGTCAGCCGCTCGACCACGTCGTGCATGCTCTCGACGTGCTGGACGTTGAGCGTGGTGTAGACGTCGATGCCAGCCTCGAGCAGCTCCTGGACGTCCTGCCAGCGCTTCAGGTGGCGCGAGCCGGGCGCGTTGCTGTGGGCGAGCTCGTCGAGGAGGAGCAGCGCGGGCCGGCGCGCGAGCGCGGCGTCGAGGTCGAACTCCTCGAGCGCGATCCCGCGATGTTCGCGCGACACGTGCGGGAGTTCGGGGATGCCGCGTCGCAGCGCCTCGGTCTCGGCCCGGCCGTGCGTGAGCACGACGCCCGCGACGACGTCGACGCCCTCCCGGATGCGGGCGCGCGCCATCTCGAGCATCTTGTAGGTCTTGCCGACGCCCGGCGCGGCGCCGACCAGGATCTTGAGCCGGCCGCGCCGCGCCCCCGGCTCCGACGCATTCGCCGCCGCGAGCAGCCGCTCGGGGGCGGGACGCGTCGTTTCGTCGTGCTCCGCCACGGCCCCTCGCTCAGAATCGCAGGGTGACGTCGAACCCGGCGAGCACGATGCCGCGCCGGCGCCCGAGGTCAAACGCGGGCCGGTTCCAGTTGCGGTAGTACCCGACCTCCGGACGCACCTGGAACCACGGCGAGAAGTTGTGGGTCAGGCCGATCGCGTGGCTCGTGTAGGTGCCGGCGAAGCCGGAGCGGGCGCCGTCCTCGTCGCGCCACACCTCGTTGCGCACCGTGACGTAGTCCCGGTCCGAGGTCTGCAGGACCGTGAAGTTCACCGCGCCGTACGTGAGCGTCGTGCCGGGGATGTCGGCGCCGAGACCGCCGCCGCCGCCGTAGTAGCGCGTCGGCCCGAGGCTCGGCGTGCCGCCGACCACGGCGTCGCGCTGCCACATGAAATAGGACTCGGTGCGCGTCTGCAGGGTCTCGTCGATCTTGTGCTGCCACGTGCCGACCAGGTAGTTGAAGTTGTCGTGGCCCGCCGGCTGGCCGTCGACCGTGAAACGCTGGAACTTCGCATTGTTGATCGCGTTGAGGACGAGGTACACGGAGTCGCCGTTGTCGAGGGACACCCAGCGCACGCCCGCCATGCCGGTCGGCACGGCGCCCTCGTACCACGGCGCCATGTCGGTGCCGGCGTGGATGCCGGCCTGCACCGACCATTGCCTGTCGAGCATCGTCGTGACCATCAGCCCGGTCTGCGTGTAGGTGTCGAACGTGAAGAGGAGCGAGTGCGTACCCATGAAGTTGTCGGGCGCGAACTGCGTCTCGATGTCGGGGCACGCGATCCAGCGGCCGACGCGGACGATCGTCCCCTGGCCGAAGTCGGGCGTGTAGACGTCGAGATACTGCTCCGTCGCGTCAAATCCGTAGAGGTCGTTGTGCCGGAGCAGCTGGTCGCTGGTCCAGCCGCCCGCCGTCATGAAGCGGTAGTCGGAGCCGTAGAGCAGCGTCGAGCGGAAGCCCCAGTCGACGTGGTCGGTCTGCGCCGAGTCGACCTGCCGCTCGACGCGGAGCAGCGCCTGGTCGAGCATCGGCCGGTTGGCGGCGATCCAATACGAGGTGGGCGCGTTCGAGTCGTGCGCCTGGCTCACGTTCATCGAGGCGTTGAGCCAGCCGTACGCCTGGATGCGGTTGCGCTCGAGCAGGTCGCCGAACGACGTGCCGTGCAGCCAGCTCATGAACGGCGAATCGACGGGAGCGGGCGGCACGCCGACCAGCGGGTAGCCCTGGTACTCGCCGCTCGGCAGCGGCGGCGACGCGAACGGCGGCGGCAGCGCGCGCCGCTCCGACTCCGGCGCCCCCTCGGACTGGGCGGACGCGACGGCGCTCGCGCCGAGAAGCCCGACCGCGGCGAAGAGGTGGGACGACGCGATCCGCCTCATCGGTCGATCTCCAGCAGTGCGAGATCGAGCGCGAGCACGTTGACGCGCGGCTCGCCCAGGATCCCGAGGTCGCGCCCCTCGACGTGCTTCTCGACCAGCGCCTTCAACGTCGCCTCGTCGAGTCCGCGCGCGCGCGCGACGCGCGGCACCTGCCACAGCACGGCGGCGGGCGAGAGGTGCGGGTCGAGGCCACTCGCCGACGTAGTGACGAGGTCGACCGGGATCGGCGCGGTCTGGCCCGGATCGGAGGCGTGCAGCGCCGCGATGCGCTGCTTCACGGCGTCCTCGAGCGCCGGGTGGAGCGGGCCGAGGTTCGAGCCCGACGACGCGGCCGCGTTGCAGGCCGGCGTCGTCGCCGACGGCCGGCCCCAGAAGAGCTTCGGGTCGTCGAACGCCTGCCCGATCAGCGTCGAGCCGACCACGACGCCGTCGCGCGTGACGAGGCTGCCCTCCGCACGCTTCGCGAAGGCGAGGCGCGCGATGCCCGTCACGACCAGCGGATAGAGGCCTCCCGTCAGCAGCGTGAGGGCGAGCAGCATCAGGAAGGCGGGACGCAACTGGCGGAACATGGTTGCCTCCGGATCACGTCAGGTGCAGCGCGACCATCGCGAGGTCGACGAGCTTGATGCCGACGAAGGGGACGACCAGGCCGCCGAGCCCGTAGATCAGCAGGTTGCGCCGCAGGATGCGTGCGGCGCCGAGCGGCCGGTACTTCACTCCGCGCAGCGCGAGCGGGATCAGGAAGACGATGATCAGCGCGTTGAAGATGACCGCCGAGAGGATCGCGCTCTGCGGCGTCGCGAGCCCCATCACGTTCAGGATCTTCATCTCGGGATAGGTCGTCGCGAACGCCGCCGGGATGATCGCGAAGTACTTGGCGACGTCGTTGGCGATGCTGAAGGTCGTCAGCGTGCCGCGCGTCATCAGCATCTGCTTGCCGATCTCGACGATCTCGATCAGCTTGGTGGGATTGCTGTCGAGGTCGACCATGTTCCCGGCCTCGCGCGCGGCCTGCGTGCCGGTGTTCATGGCGACCGCGACGTCGGCCTGCGCGAGCGCCGGCGCGTCGTTGGTGCCGTCGCCGGTCATCGCGACGAGACGGCCGCCCTGCTGGTATTCGCGGATCAGCGCGAGCTTCTTCTCCGGCGTCGCGAGCGCGAGGAAGTCGTCGACGCCCGCCTCGGCCGCGATCGACGCCGCGGTCACGGGGTTGTCGCCGGTGATCATCACCGTCTTGATCCCCATGCCGCGCAGCTCGCCGAAGCGCTCCTTGATGCCGCCCTTCACCACGTCCTTCAGGTGGACCACTCCGAGCGCCTTCCCGCCCTCGGCGACGACGAGCGGCGTGCCGCCCGACTTCGCGATGCGGTCGACCGCCGCACGGACGACCGCGGGCAGCGAGCCGTCCTGCCCGGCGACGAAGCGCTCGATCGCGTCGACGGAGCCCTTGCGGATCTTGCGGCCGTGGAGGTCGACGCCGCTCATGCGCGTCTGCGCCGTGAACGGGACGAAGGTCGCGCCGAGCTCCTGGATGCGCCGCTCGCGCAGGCCGTGCTTCTCCTTGGCGAGCACGACGATGCTGCGCCCTTCCGGCGTCTCGTCGGCGAGCGAGGCGAGCTGCGCCGCGTCGGCGAGCTCGGCGGGCGAGACGCCGTCGGCCGGCACGAACTCGGTCGCCTGCCGGTTGCCGAGCGTGATCGTGCCGGTCTTGTCGAGCAGGAGGACGTTCACGTCGCCGGCCGCCTCGACCGCGCGCCCCGACGTCGCGATCACGTTCGCGCGGATCATGCGATCCATGCCGGCGATGCCGATCGCGGAGAGGAGCCCGCCGATCGTGGTCGGGATCAGGCAGACGAGCAGCGCGACCAGCACGGTGATCGTGACCGGATCGGCGTGGACCGCGGCGTTCGCCGCGTGGCCGGCCGCTCCGACCGCGTAGAGCGAAAAGGGCAGCAGCGTCACCGTCGCGAGCAGGAAGACGAGCGTCAGCGCGGCGAGCAGGATGTCGAGCGCGATCTCGTTGGGCGTCTTCTTGCGCTTGGCCCCCTCGACCAGCGCGATCATCCGGTCGAGGAAGGCGTCACCCGGGTTGGTCGACACCTTCACCACCAGCCAGTCGGAGAGGACGCGCGTGCCGCCGGTGACGGCGCTGCGGTCGCCGCCGCTCTCGCGGATCACGGGGGCGCTCTCGCCGGTGATCGCGCTCTCGTCGACCGACGCGATCCCCTCGACCACCTCGCCGTCGCACGGGACCACGTCGCCCGCCTCGACCAGGACGATGTCACCCTTGCGGAGCGCCGGCGCGCTGACCATGTCGAAGCCCGACGCGCGCGTCCCCGCCGTGAGCTTCTTCGCCGCGACGTCGCGGCGCGCCTTGCGCAGCGACTCCGCCTGCGCCTTGCCGCGCCCCTCCGCCATCGCCTCGGCGAAGTTGGCGAAGAGGACGGTGACCCAGAGCCAGAGGGAGACGGCGAGGATGAACGACGGCGGCGCCTCGCCCGTCCCGACCAGCGCCTGGACGAAGAGGCCGCTGGTGAAGAGGGCGCCGACGAGCACGACGAACATGACCGGATTGCGGATCTGCTCGCGCGGATCGAGCTTCTTGAACGAATCGACGGTGGCGCGACGGACCAACGCGCCGTCGAAGAGGCGGGCGCGGCGGCGATCGGTCTTCGGGGAGATGGACATCGCGGCGCCTCCTAACGGTGGACCATCTGGAGGTGCTCGACGATCGGTCCGAGCGCGAGACCGGGCAGGAACGTGAGCGCGCCGACCAGCAGCACGACGCCGACCAGCAGCGTGACGAAGAGCGGGCCGTGCGTCGGCAGCGTGCCGGGCCCCTCCGGCACGACGTTCTTCCGGCCGACCGAACCGGCGATCGCGAGCATCGTGATGGCCGGGACGTAGCGCGCGATCAACATCGCGACGGCGAGCGCGAGGTTCCAGAACGGCGTGTTCGCGGAGAGTCCGGCGAAGGCGCTGCCGTTGTTGTTGCCGGCCGACGAGAACGCGTAGAGGATCTCGCTGAAGCCGTGCGCGCCGGGATTGGCGACTCCCGCTTTGCCGCCCGCGGTCACGACCGCGACCGCCGCGCCGATCAGCACCGCGAAGCACGGCCCGAGGATGGCGAGCGACGCCATCTTCATCTCGAACGCCTCGATCTTCTTGCCGAGGTATTCCGGCGTGCGGCCGACCATGAGACCGGCGACGAAGACGGCGACGATCGCGAAGGCGAGCATCCCGTAGAGGCCCGAGCCGACGCCGCCGAAGACGACCTCGCCGAGCTGCATCAGGACCATCGGGACGAGCCCGCCGAGCGGCGTGAACGGGTCGTGCATCGCGTTGACCGAGCCGTTCGACGCCGCGGTGGTCGCGGTGGCCCAGAGCGCCGAGTCGGCGATGCCGAAGCGGACCTCCTTCCCCTCCATGTTCCCGCCGCACTGCAGCGCGCCGGCGTGCGCGTCGGCGCCCAGCCGCGCGAAGAGCGGGTTGCCCGACTGCTCGGCCACGGCGCAGAGCACGACGAGCGGCA
>DASRRB010000277.1:0-29455 GCA_035695985.1 Planctomycetota bacterium
GCGCGAGACGGTCGTCGACCGCCTCCTCGCCCGGCGGCGCGCGCGCGAGGCGGCCGAGCGGCTCGCCCGGGACCAGCGCGAGCACGACGAGCTCGCTTCCCTCAGGCACTACAGCGGCGTCCTCGCGGATGCCGAGTCCGGATCAGGCGGGCGCCGCCAGAACGCGGCGCACGGCGGAGATGACCGATGAGGAAGCTCACTTCGATGATGCGCGTCTTCGCGCTCGTCTTCTTCTGCGCGGCGATCTTCGCCGTCTCCTACGGCGCGCTCGTCCTGAAGAACCACAACCCCTTCAAGAGCGGCGGCGCGAAGGAGGAGGGCGCCGCGAGCGCGACGGAGAAGGGCGCGGGCGCGGCCGAGGGCAAGGACGGCGCGACGACCGTCAAGGCCTCGCTCGAGGGCGAGCCGGCGTCGTCCGACGCGCCGTCGGGGAAGACCGCGGCCGATCCCGAGACGCGCGAGAAGGCGCTCACGACCGGCCGCGCGCTCTTCACGGTGCCGGGCCCCTACTCGATCCCGCAGATCTCGGCGATCATGGACGAGCTCGAGCACGCGCGCACCGACTACAAGCAGCGCGCGACGTCGCTCGACCTGCGCGAGCGCCAGCTCGACGCGTTCAGCCACGAGCTCGAGCAGAAGCGCATCGAGGTGCTGAACCTCGCCAAGACCTTCGCGCCGGCGCCGCAGGCCTCGGGCGTGAAGTCGGAGGTCCTCGACGCCAAGACGGTCGCGTCGCTCGCGAAGATCTTCGCCAACATGCAGCCGCAGGCCGCCGCCAACGCGCTCAACGGCTACACCGCCGACCGCTCGGCGCAGATCCTGATGGCGATGAAGGACGAGAAGATCGGCGAGATCCTCTCGCAGATGGGCAGCGACGGCCTGAAGCGCATCACCGACGCCATCGCGCGCGTGAACTCGGCCAAGGAAGAGGAAGCCGGCCACTGATCGGATTCCCCGGGGAGCCCCCGAGGGGCGGAGCCGGCTCCCTCCCCGGGAGCTTCAGCGCTCCCCCCGGGGCGGTCGATAGCCCGAAGCGGTGGCTTCGAGCGGAGGCGGGAGCAGTCCGATGGCCGACGAGGACGAGGAATACGAGGCGAGCGAGCGCGCCTCCGACGTCGTCGCGGCGGACCGCGGTGACGCGCCCTCCTTCCTGCGCCGCATCCTGCCGTGGATCACCGGCGGCGCCGTCTCGGTCGCGCTCGGCGCGGGCGCCGGCATCCTGCAGAACCGCCGCGAGGAGGCGCACGCCGGCGAGGCCGCGCAGGCGAAGAAGCCCGCCCCGACCCCCGAGCTGTTCCCGGTCGAGCTCGAGCTCGACCTCGGCAAGACCGTCTTCAACTGCGCCGACAACGGCCAGCTGATCGCCGGCGCCGTCACCGTCCTGCTCGAGGTGCGGACCAACGAGAAGTGGGGCGGCGGCGAGCACGCGCGCCTCAAGGACGCGATCGACCCGAAGGGCGAAGGCGAATACTCCTGCGCCGCCCGCATCAAGGACGCGCTCGTGATCCTCCTCTCCACGAAGATGTCGGGCGACCTGCGCTCGGCGCGCGGCAAGGAGGTGCTGAAGCTCGAGATCCTCGACCAGATGAACCGCGTCCTCTTCGGCGGCTTCGACAAGGACAAGGATCCGCAGGGCGTCGTGACGAACGTCTTCTTCACGGACTTCCTGGTCCAGTGAGCGCCATGGCCGACGCCGTCGCCAAGTACGACCTGTCGACGCCCGCGCCCCTGCCGCGCGAGGCGGGCAAGCGGCTGCTCGCGCAGAAGGAGACGATCGCCGAGCAGATGCGGATCGCGCTGCGCAAGGTGCTGCGGCTGCGGACCGAGGTGGCGGTCGAGGCGCCGGCCGTCGCGCGCGTGCGCCACTTCGCGGCCTTCGCCGACGGCAAGGCGTGGTGGTACGGCGGCGGCGCCAAGGACGACCCGGCCGGCAAGGGCGTGCTGCTCGGCTGCTCGCCCGGCCTGGTGCACGTCGCGATCGACCGCACGCTCGGCGGGCCCGGCACCGGCGCGGCGCCCGGCAAGCCCCCGACCGCGATCGAGTTCGAATTCGGGATGCGCTTCGTGCGCGACGTCTTCCAGGCGCTCTGCGGCGCGCTCCAGTTCGCGCCGCTCTCGCTCGCCGTCACTCCGCACCAGCCGCTGAACGAGCCGCTCCTCACCTACATGCCCGACCGCGAGGAGCCGTTCGCCCGCGTCGCCTGGAAGGTGAAGGTCCACGACCAGGAGCACGAGCTCCTGCTCTGCATCGCGCGCCGGCTCCTCGAGGCGGCGGAGCCCAAGCAGGAGGTCGCGCGCGCGGCCGGCGGCGCGCTCTCCGGTCCGGTCGCCGCGGCCTCGATCGAGCTCCTGGTCGAGCTCGCGCGCTGCCGCCTCAAGATCGAGGAGGCGGCGCGGCTCGCGAAGGGCGACATCGTGCTCTTCGACCTGCCGCCGGGCGAGCCGCTCGAAGTGAAGGTGCAGGGCAAGGCGCGCTTCCGCGCGCGGCTCGGCACGCACGACGGCCGCTACGCGATCGAGGTGACCGACGTGATCGGCGAGGAACCGGCGCCCGCCGTCGCGGCGAAGCCTGCCGCCGCGACGAAGCCCGCCGCGCCCGCGCCGGCGACCGCCGCGCCCGCGAACGCCAATGCTGCGGTTGCCGCAGCGCGCCGCACCGCGCCGCCCGCGCCGACGACGACTGCGGCGCGCCCGAACGCTCCCGACAAGAAGACCGCCGGAAAGACGTGACCATGCCCGAAGCGACGCCCCCCACCGATGCCGCTGCAGCGCCCGCGCGATCCGCGGCCGCGACGGCCGCCGCGGCGCTCCCCGAGGTCGACGCCGCCGAGCCGTCGGACGCCGTCGAGTCGGTTGCGCCGGTCGAGCCGGTGGCGAGCCTCCCGGTCGCGAAGATCCAGCTCCCCGAGCTCAAGGGCACGGCGGCGATCGCGGCCCGGGGGCAGTTCGGCCTGCTGCTCGACGTCGGCGTCGAGGTCGCGGCGGTGGTCGGCGTGCGCGAGGTCAAGCTCGAGAACGTCCTCGCGATCCACCCGGGCGCGATCATCGACCTCGACAAGCACGCCGGCGAGCCGATCGAGCTCTACGTGAACGGCAAGCCGATCGCCCTCGCCGAGATCGTCGTCGTCGACGGCCGCCTCGGCGCGCGCGTCGTCTCGTCGCTCGCGAACCCCGACGCGCGCTGAGCGTCGCGCGGCGCGTTCGACCCGTCCTTTCTTCGCGGGTCCCGCGACGGGAGCAGCGTCGGATCGGGCATCAGCGACCGTCGCGCTTCGGGGCGACGATCAGGGTGCGCGCCTGCTCTTCGCTCGAATCGTCGACGACGATCGGCGCGACGGGAACCATGTCGAGCTTGCGGTCGGACGGGTCATCCACGAAGCCGACATGGCCGACGTATTCGCCGGCGAACGGGATCGGGACCGTCCACTCCTGCCCCTCGCGCAGGACGCGATCGACGCGGGTCCAGTTCATCGGGAAGCGGTGATCGCTTCGCTCGAGGGAGAGCTGGGTCGGCGTCTTTTTCGAGTACTCCGTCGGCAGCGGGCCGAGCGCCAGTCGGACCCGGTAGGCCGGCTGCAGCGTGACGCTCGCGCGGTCGGCGACGGCGGGGACGACGACCTGCCGGTAGCCGTCCACGCGAACGGCGACGTCGACGCGATCGCGTGTCGTCGGGACACGCGCGACGGAGCCCGGCTGTCTCACGATCCAGCTCGACGCCCATCCGTCGGACAACGTCACGGCCTCGACCCTTTCGACGGCCGCGCCGTCGGCCAAATCGACGTGCACTTCGACGTAGCGCACGCGAGCCCACGGATCGAGGTCGAGGAGCCGCGGATCGCGCGTCGTCTCGCCGGGCGCGACGACCACGTTCTCGACGCGCAGCAGCGATTCGCCGAGTTGGAAATTGCGGGCGAGCGAGACTTCGAGGTCGTAGGTTCCTGGCGCCATGCCCTCGAAACGGAAGCTGCCGTCGCTCGCGAGGTCGTTCGCGTCGAGCGTCCGGTCCCCGAAGAGCTCGCTCCCGCGGAGCTCGATCGAGAACGAGCCGCGGAACTCCTGCGGAACGGCGCGAAGGCGCCCTTCGACGTCGCCCCGGCGCGGGATGACGAGCCGCAGTTCGCTGCCGTCGCGCGGGAGCGGGACCGCTTCGCTGAATGCCTCGTTCGCGACCGCGAACGCGAGGAGTTCGTCGGCGGCCTCGAAGCCGCGGAGCTCGAAGGTGCCGTCGCCTCTGCTCTCCGCGTCGATTCCGGGTCGGAGCCGTGTCTTCGATCCGTCCGGCCACTTGGTCACGACGGTCGCCTGCGCGATCGGTCGCCCCTGATCGTCGACGACGCGACCGCGCGCGAGCAGCGGCGGCGTCTCGAAGACGACGTCGCCGAGCGCGACCTCGCCTGCCGTGGGCAACGCCGGGAATGGCAGCACCCGCGACTCGAGCGGCGGCCCCGTCGACGCGCGCCAACGGATCGATTCGGGTCGCGCCGCCGGATCGATCCCGCGGTCGCTCCAATCCACGCGGAACGAACCGTCCGCGTCCAGGCGACCGAAGAGGTCCTGCCTCCCGATCTCTTTCGTCGACGCGTCGAACGCCACCCGGCCCACGACGCTCGAGGTCGCGAGAGGCTGTCCGGCGGCATCGACGGCGCGACCGACGAGCACGACGTGCGCGGACGCGAGCGGCACGTCGACCGTCGCGACGTCGCCGGCCCAGCGCGGGCCGACGATCTCGAGGCTCGTCGGGTCGCGCTCGAGAAGCGTCGTTCTCAGCGTGAACCGGCAGCCGGGTTCGACGCACGGAAGCGTCGTCTCGCCGCTGCGCTCGAGCGCGAATGAGAACGGCGGCTCGTCGCGCCGCTTCGCGTCGAGCCACTCGAGGACCACCACGCCTGCTGTCGGGACCGGATGCCCATCGGCGTCGACGACGCGGACCACCAGGGTCCCGCACGCGCCCACTCGCAACAGGACCGGCTCGCTCGGCGGGTGCGTCAGGTCGACGTTCGCCCTCGGCCAGTCGATCAGCGGTGCGTCGACCAGTAGCGTCGCGTCCCGCCCTCCCGAGCGCTGCGAAAAGAGGATCCCGTCGAGCTCGAGATCCGAGAACGTCGCGATCCCGTCCGGCGCCTGCGTCGTCGCCGATTCGGTGGTCGAGGAGTTCAGCTCGACCGTCACGCCCGTCTTCGGTCGCCCCTCGGCGTCGAGCACCTGCGCACGGACCGTCGTCGGCGGCGAGAGCTCGATCCGGTCCGGCTCGGTCTGGCTGCCGACCGCACCCGTGGTGCCGCGCAGCTCTCCCAGCTCCGCGATCAGCATCATCTGGAAGAAGCGCCGCGGCATCCGTGCGACGCCCTTCTCGTCCGCGCGCACGAGGACCATCCCGCCGACGAATCGCCGCAGATCGCCGGCGATCGTCTGGATCGAGACGCGCTGGCGGATGAGCACCTCGATGTCGACTGCCGCCACGATCGCATCCCCCGCCGGGCGCTGGTCGTACCGGCGCACGACGCGGACCTCGAGTCCGACCGGATCCGATGGCGTCAGCGCCGCGACGCCCGAAGCGACCGCGCTCGCGAGCGTGAGGCGCGTCGATTCGGCGGACGGCGCGGACCTCGTCGATTCCGCGACGCGCTGCGCCGTCGTGCGCTCGTCGGGAACGGGAGATCGTTCACCCGCCTCGTGCGCGCGCTCGCCGACGGCTGCGGCGCGGCCGTCTCGGGAAGGCGCGCGCAGGACCAGCACGATCGCCGCGACGACGGCGACGACCATGAACGCGACGACGGCTGCGATCGCTCTCGACGACAACGGAACGCCTCGCGACGAGGATCGGCACGACGTGCACGCGATCCAGTCGCCGCAGCGTAACCGTCGCCGGCTTTTCCGCGGCGCTTGCGACTAGAGCAGGTTCACCAGCGACGGCAGCTCCGCGACCTTCGCGCTCACCTGGAGGCTCGCCGTCAGCGCGAGCTGGATCTGGGAGAACTGGATCGAGGCGCTCGCGAAGTCGACGTCCTCGAGGTTCGAGCGGTCGGCGGTGAGTGACTGCGTCAGGTCGGCGGCGCGCGCCTTCGTCGTGTCGGCGAGGCGCTGGCGGGCGCCGAAGCGCGCCAGCGCGGTCAGCACCTGGTCGCCGCCGCTGCCGAGCGCCGCGACGGCGTCGCCGATGCGCTGCCCTTGGGCGTCGGACGGGAGCGCGTCGCCGTTGCGGAGCGCGTCGCGCAGCTCGATCAGCGCGTTGAACAGGTCGAGCGTCTCGTGCTGCCGCACGAGCTCGCTGCCGGCGCGATTCACGTTGCGCGCGTCGACGAAGAGCGTGCTGCCGGTCTCGGAATCGACGACGACCTGGTTCTGCCGGGAGAAGTCGATGGCGGTCGTGGTGGCGCCGCCGTCGAGCGAGAAGGTGCCCGAGCCGGCCGCCCCCACCGCGCCGTTGAAGCCGGCGGTCACGCCGGTGAGGTCGAGGTGGACGACGGTGCCGTCGGCGGCGGTCACGGCGAGGTCGCCGTCGGCCGAGGTCCAGTTCACGGCCGGCCCGCCGTCGAGCGAGACGGTGCCGCTCACGCCGGTGCCGCTGGTGTCGACCAGCGTGATGGCGTGCGCCCCGCTCGCGCCGAGCAGCGTGTCGCCCGTCGCCGACGAGGCGCCGATCCTGAGCCCCGAGACCGAGTCGCCGCTCCCGCCGAGCTGCCCGTCGCCGAGGACCGTCGCGAGGTGCGCGACCGTCAGGTGGTCGCTGCTCACGAGGCGGTCGTTGCCGCTGCCGGCGACGGCGCCGGTGACGCCGCCGTAGCTCGTCGCGCCGCGCCCGCCGCCGCCAAAGATCTCGGAGCCGGGGACGTTCATCGCGAGCTGCAGGCCGTCGCCGAGGTCGACCGAGCGCGTGCGCTCGTCGCCGCGGTAGAGCACGACGTCGCCGCCGCTGGTCGCGACCTGCTCGAAGGGCGGCACGTCCTGGAGCGAGCCGCCGAAGAGGTAGCCCGAAGTCCCGCGGCTGTTGGCGAGCGCCACCAGCTGGCCGATCAGCCCGTCGACCTCGATCGCCATGGAAGCGCGGTCGTCGGCGTTCGCGGTGCCGTTCGCGCCGGCGATCCCGATCTCCTTCGCGCGCGTCACGACGTCGGCGACGTTCTGCAGCAGGCCGGCCGCCGTCGAGAACTCCGACGAGGCGAGCGACGCGTTGCTGCCGACCTGGTCGAGCCGGCGCAGGCCCGAGCGCACGTCGAGCGCCGGGCGGATCGAGGCGGGGTCGTCCGACGGCCGCTGCAGCCGCCGCCCGCTCGAGAGCTGCTCCTGCACCGTGAAGAGGTGCGCGTACGCCGACGAGATCTGGCGCACGTGGCTCTGCAGGAGCAGGGTCTGGGTGATCCTCATGTCCGTTGCGTCCCTGGGTTCGCCGTCGCGCCGCGCCTCACGACACGAGGTCGAGCAGCGTCTGCTGCGTCTCGTTCAACGTCTGCAGGTACTTGCCGGCCGCCTGGTAGAGGTGCTGGTACTCGACGAGGTGGAGCATCTCCTCGTCCTGGTTCACGCCCGAGATCGACTCGCGCTGGTTCTCGAGCGTCGTGAGCAGCTGCGCCTGCGCCTCGCCGGCGGTGCGGTTGCTCTCGACGTCGACGCCGACCGACGCGACGAGGTCGCCGAAGCCTTGCGTGAAGGTCTTCCCCGAGAGGCCGGCGAGGCCGAGCTCGCGCAGGCCCGAGAGCGAGAGGAAGTTCGAGCCGTCGCCCGGATCGCCGCTGCGCGAGCCGGCGAGCAGGCGCGGATCGGCGGCGACCGCGGCCGCGACGTCGACGTCGGCCGCCCCGTTGCCCGTGAAGAGCGCGCCGATCTGCAGCGCGCCGAGCACGTTCGCGCTGTCGGGGTCGTCGATCAGGTCGAAGCCGAAGGCGTCGCCGTGGCTCGCCTCGAGGTCGCCCGCGGCGAGCGCCATCTTCACGCCGGGCAGGATCTCGATCGAGTCGCCCGGCACGTAGCCCGAGCCGACGTCGAAGGTGCCGAGGCTCTTTCCGTTTTCGTCGAGCACTTCGACGGTGAGGCCCGGGGTGACCCCGACGGTGCCGTCCCCCTTCGCGACGACCGTGAAGCGGCCCGCAGTGCCGCCGGTCGGCGCGCCCGAGAGAGAGACGGCGACCGCGTGGTCGCTGCCGACGTCGGCGGTGCCGGCGGAGAGCAGGTTCGCGTTGCTGCTCGCGGTCACCTGCAGCGAGCCGCCCGCGCCCGACGTGTTCGACTTCAGGACCAGGCGGCCGCCCGAGGTCGTGGCGTTCAGCCCGGTGAGGCGCGCGTTGACCGCGGTCGCGACCTCCTCCGCCGTGGCGTGCGTGATGTCGGCAAAGTCGGACGCGACGAAGGTGATCGTCTGCGGCGCGCCGCCGTCGACGCTCACCGTCAGCGTGTCGTTGACGTTCAGCGGGAACGGCCCCGCCCCGCTCGAGAGCGTGGCCGTGCCCGAGCCGAAGGCGTCGGCGGCGTCGGGATTCGGGTCGAGGCGCGGGCTGAAGTCGAAGCCGTAGCCGGGGTCGGCCGTCATGCGCAGCCGCCCGGTCGAATCGAGGCTCGCCGAGAGGTGCGCGATCGAGTCGAGGCGCGCCGTCAGCGAGTTGAGCGACATGCGGGCCGGATCGACGTCGATCAGCGTGCGCTCGACCGCGCCGGTCGCCGCGTTCACGACGTTGACGGCGAGGCGGCCGTTCTGGATCTCGAAGGGCAGGTCGAGCTGGGAGAGCGGGCGGCCGGCGGCGCTCGCGCCGTTGCGCGGGTTCACCGCGACGGCCGCGACGAGGCTCGTGTACGGGCCTGCCGCGCTCACGCCGGTGGCGTGGAGGTGGTTCACCTGCGCCATGAGCTCGCGTGCGAGCGAATCGAGCGTGCGCCGCCGCGCCGGCACGACGTCGCGTGCGACGTCGATCAGGCCGCGCAGCCGTCCGCCGGAGAACTCGACCGCCTCTTTCGTCGCGGCCAGGCGCACCGTCGGCGTGCCGTCGGCCGAGAAGACGCTCTCGAGCCGGTCGGCGCGCTTGCCCGAGACGAGCAGGCGCCCGTCGACCAGGACGTCGATGCTGCCGTCGGGCCGGTCGATCGTCTGCGCGTCGGTGAGGTCGGAGAGCTCGAGCAGGAGGCGGCCGCGCGTGTCGAGCAGGTCGCTCGGCGAGGCGCCCGACCCCTGCGCCTCGACGATGCGCGCGTTCAGGTCGGCGAGCTGGCCGGCGAGCCCGTTCACGGCGTCGACGGACGAGGCGATCGCGCCGCGCGCGCCGGCGCCGGCCGCGTCGAGCTGTGCCGCGATCTGCCGGAAGTCCGCCGCGAGCGTCGTCGCCGACTGCACCGCCGCGCCGCGCGACGCGCCGTCCGACGGCGACTGGGTGAGCTGCGAGAAGGAATTGAAGAGGCCGTCGAGGCCGGCGCCGAGGCCGCCGTCGCCCGGCTCCTGGAAGGCGGCCTCGATCGTGCCGAGCAGCGAGCCGCTCCCGTCGAGGCGGCCGAGCGCCTGGTGCTGCAGGCGCAGGCGCGCGTCGAGCAGGCCGTCGGCGATGCGCCGGATGTCGCCGACCAGCACGCCGGTGCCGAGCTGGAAGCGGCCGAACGGCAGCGGCGTGGATGCGACGAGCTCGGTGAGGCGGCGCGAGTAGCCCGGCGTCGACGCGTTGGACACGTTCTGTCCGATCACGTCCATCGCCTGCTGCGCCGCGCTCAGCGCCCGCAGCCCGATCGTGAAGCCGAGCATGCTCAAGCCTCGGCGAGCAAGGCGCCGCCGGTGCGCGGCTCTTCCTTGCCGCTCTTCGCGTAGGTGCGCGACGACTCGCCTCCGCCTGTCACCGCGCGCACCAGGTCGTCGATGAAGAGGACCGAGTGGCGCAGCAGCAGGCCGACCTGCCGGTTGTCCTGGCGGATCTTCTCGATCAGCTTCTTCAGCTCGCCGCCGGCGTCGAGCAGGCCGCCGGCCTGCGCGCCGACGTGCTCGTCGATCTTCTTCAGCGTGAGCTCCTTCGCCGGTACGCCGATCTGCTCGGCGATGCGGGCGAGGAGGCGCGCGCGCTCCGCCTCGAGCTCGCGGCTGCGCACGATGCCCGCCTCGGCGTTGGTGAGGACGCCGGTCAGCCGCTCGACGCCGCCCTTGAGCAGGATGTCGAGCTGCTGGTCGAGCAGCGCCTGGATCCCGATCTGGACCGAGATCTCCTCGTGGATGTTGCGCTCGAGCGCGTCCAGCAAGAGCTTCATCGTGCCCCTCCCCATGAAATGGCCGGATCGGCCGAAAGCGCGGCCGCGCGCACCGCGTCCGCGGCGGCGCCGGCCTTCCTGATCGCGTCGTTCCCCTCGACTTCGTGCGCCACGGAAGCGGGCGCGTGCTTGCCGTTCTCCTCGCCCTTCTCCAGCTCGTCGATCGAGACCGGTTCGGTCCCGAGCAGCGGCCCGAGCGACTTCTCGAGCATCCGGCCGATCCCGAAGCCGCCCGCCTTGCCGAGGTGGTCGGCGAGGCCCTGCTCGAGGATCCCCTCCACGATCGAGGCGCCCGGCCCGCTGCCGCCGAGTCCGGCGCCGATCGCGGGCTTCATGAGCTCGCCCAGCATCGTGCCGGCGAAGACGGCGTCGAAGCCGCGGCCGATCTGCTTCAGCTTCGCGAGCATCGCGGGCGACGCCTCGCCGCGCCGCAGCTCGAGCGTGCGCGGCGCGCCGGCGACCATCGCGGCGTCCGTCGTCGCGAGGCCTTCCATCACTGGATCTCCAGCCGGGCGTGCAGGTAGCCCGCCTGCTGCAGCGCCTGGAAGATGGCGACGAGGTCGCGCGGCGAGACGCCGAGGCGGTTGAGCGAGCTCGCGAGCTGGCTCACCGTCGTGCCGCCGGCGACGACCTGCAGGCCGCGGCTCTCGACGTTGGCGGAGACGTCGGTGCGCTGCACCGCCGCCGTCTGCCCCTCCGAGAACGAGTTGGGCTGCGAGATCTGCTCCGACTCGGCGACCGAGATGGTGAGGTTGCCGTGCGTGATCAGGGCCGTCGCGATGCGCACGTGCTGGCCGACCACGACGGTGCCGGTGCGCTCGTTCACGACGACGACCGCGTCGTCGCCCGGCACGATCGAGTGCTCGCCGAGCTCCGCGATGAAGGCGATCGGGTCGCCGAGGCGCTCCGACGGCAGCGCGATGCGGATGGTGGCCGCGTCGACCGCGTGGGCGCCGGCGGCGAAGCGCGCGATCTCGCGCGCGACGCGCGTCGCCGTGACGTAGTTGGGCGAGCGCAGGTGGACGTGCATCTCCCCGTCCGAGGAGAGCACCGACATCGGCACCTCCTTCTCGACGATGCCGCCGCCCGTCAGCGTCCCCGAGGTGAGGTGGTTCTGCGTGACGCTCGCCGCCTTGCCGCCGCCGGAGAAGCCGCCGACCGCGACCGAGCCCTGCGCCACGACGTAGACGTCGTTGTCGGCGCCCTTGAGCGGCGTCTGCAGCAGGAAGCCGCCGAACAGCGACGAGGCGCCGTTCACCGCCTGCACCGAGACGTCGATCGGCATCCCGAACTTCTTCCACGGGTCGAGCCGGCAGGTGACCGTGACGAGCGCGACGTTCCCGATGTCGACGTCGGCGTTCGCGACGTTCACGTTGTTGCGGCGGATGTAGTTGGCCAGCGCCTGGCGCGCGGCGTTGCCCTTGTCGCCCGTGCCGGAGAGGCCGGTGACGATCCCGACGCCCTCGAGCTGGTTCGCGCGCACGCCGTCGATCTCGACGAGGTCGAGGATGCGGACGTGCACGTCCTCTTCCGGCACCTCCGGCTGCGGCGGCCCCTCGACCGGCGCGATCGGCGTCACCGTCGCGTGCGCGGTCGACGGCGGGACGTCGAGCCCGGCGCCGCCGTCGGCGTAGGGCACGATCGGCGTCGGGTAGACGACCGGCTCGGCCCTGCGGTCGGGCGTCGGCAGCGGGATCGGGACCGGGACCGGCGTCGGGCCGGGGGCCGGGACCTGCGGCAGGAGAGCGGCGAGGAGGAGCGGGGCGAGCATCGTCAGGGGCTCCGGTCAGAACGGCCAGAGGACGTCGAGGAGCTTCTCGAACCAGTTCTTGTGCACGACGTTGCTGCGGCCGCCTTCGCTGTCGTAGAGGATGTCGGCGTCGGCGATGCGGTCGCTGCTCACGACGTTGTCGGAGCCGATGTCGACGGGCCGCACCAGGCCGCGCACGCGCATCTCCTTCACGTCGCCGTCGAGGTGGATGGTGCGGCGCCCCTCGATCAGTAGCGCGCCGTTGGGCTTGACGTCCAGGACGACGGCCGAGAGCCGCGTCTCGAACCGGCCCTGCTGCGAGTACTTGGTCTCGCCGTCGACGTTGCGGCTGCTGGAGTACTTGACGGCCGGCAGCGTCCCGAAGGTCTCGGGATGGATGTCGAAGACCTCGAGCTTGCTGTCGAGGGCGGAGCTCTTGTTGGTCTCGAGCTTGCCGTTGTCCTGGAGCGTCTGCGCCTCGCTCACGACCACGGTCACGAGGTCGCCGATCTCGAGCGCCGAGTGGTCGGCGATCGAGCCGCGCCGGCTCGTGCCGGGCTTCCCCCACAGCGACTGCGCGAAGGCGCGCTCGCCCAGGAGCGCCGTCGCGAGCGCCGCCGCCACGACGATCCGCACGCTGGACATCGCTCCGCCCCTCCGAAGGTTCGTCACCGTGGGTTTCCTCACTTCACGCGGGCGACGACTTCGCCCGTCGGACGCTGCTCGATCAGCTCGACCTGCAGCGTCTTCTGAGTGGTCGGATTCATGACCGGGATGGTCTCGCCGCGGCGGCCGGGCTTCTGCGCGACGCAGATCAGCACGATCTCGAGCCCGCCGTCGCGCAGGACGCAGCGGACCGTCCCGCCCTTGTCGACGAGCTGCGGCGCCTCGAACGCCTCCTTCACCAGCACGGCGCCGGCGGCGAGGTCGCGGCGCGCGACGTGGCCGGCGATCTCCGAGGCGGCCGCGACCGGCACGCCCGGGACGTTGGTCCACTCGCCGTCGATCACGATCACCTGCTCGGCGGTCACGCGCTCGCCCTGCCGCACGTCGGTGAGCAGGCGGAGCTGGTGGCCGAAGCGGCGGATCTTGAGCACCACGACGCGCTCGCCGACGAGCGTCGCGTTCTGGAAGACGCTCACCTTCACCTGCACCTGGCCGCTGGTCGGCCGGCCGACCAGCGAGCAGGCGAACGACGCGTCGCCGCCGCCGTCGAGCAGCGGCACGGCGTCGGGACGGGAGACACGCTCCATCACGATCCGGTCGCCGAGCTGCGCGGTCTCCTTCTGGAGGTGGCGCTCGGCCGCTTCGATGACGGCGTCGGAGGCGAGCTCGTGCCAGTTGGCCGAGACCTCGACGTCGGGCGCGCCGACGATGCGGCGCCGGTCGAGCTCGAGCCCCGCGAGGCGCGCGGCGAGCAGGATCCCGGCCGGCGTGATGCGGCGCGGGCGACCGGCCGCGGGCGCCGGGCCGAGCTCGAGCGAGCGGGCGCGCGCCACGGCGGCGCCGGGGCCGTTGAGGTCGGCGACGTCGGCCAGCACGACCGGGGTGTGGCGCACCTCCGCGCCCGGCTTCAGGACGACCAGCAGCTCCTTGGGAACGGGCAGGAGCGGCGCGGCGTTCTCTTCGCCGGTCGCACCCGGTTCGCCCGCGAGCGCGCAGAGCAGGACGAGGAGCTTCATGGGGTCAGCGCACCAGGCCCGCGGTGTCCTGGAGCATCTCGTCGCCCGCCTTGATCGCCTTCGAGTTGATCTCGTAGGCGCGCTGCGCGGTGATGAGGTTCACGAGCTCGCCGACCACGTCGACGTTCGAGCGCTCGAGCATGCCCTGGCCGAGCGTGCCGGTGCCGTCGACGCCGGGCGTCACCTGCGTCGGCGCGCCGGACGAGGCGGTCTCGTACATCAGGTTGCCGCCGCCGGCGCGCAGCCCCGCGTCGTTGGGGAAGCGCGTGATCTGGAGCTGGCCGACCTGCGACGTCGTGCCGTCGCTGTTGACCATCGTGACCGTGCCGTCGGGCGCGATCGCGAGGTTCTTGCTGGCGGTGTTGGGGACCGTGATGCTCGGCTCGATCCGGAAGCCCTGCGACGTCGTCAGCGCGCCGTTGCCGTCGATGGCGAGGCCGCCGTCCCGCGTGTAGGCCTTCTGGCCGTTCGGCAGCTCGACCGTGAAGAAGCCCTCGCCCATGATCGCGAGGTCGAGCGAGCGGCTGGTCTGCTCGATCACGCCGGGCGTGAAGACCTTGGTCGT
The DNA here is from genome assembly GCA_035695985.1 of Planctomycetota bacterium. Taxonomy (GTDB): domain Bacteria; phylum Planctomycetota; class B15-G4; order B15-G4; family SIAN01; genus DASRRB01. Next base: position 14,210 of record DASRRB010000277.1, read on the forward strand.
CGAGGTCAGCTCGGCGCCCGAGCCGATCTGCACGCCGGACGGCGTCGCGAAGCCGTTCTGGGACAGGGCGCCGGGCTCCTTCAGGACCACGTAGAGGAGGTCCTGGAAGTTGGCCTGCGTGCGCTTGAACCCCGCCGTGTTCACGTTCGCGAGGTTGTTCGCGATGACGTCGACGTTGGTCTGCTGGACCTTCATCCCCGTCGCCGCGGTGTAGAGCCCCTTCATCATCGCGATGTCCCCCCGTTGGATTCCGTGCGTCGTCTCAGCGCAGGCCGTCGTTCAGCCGGTGGCGCAGCTCGCTCTCGACCGAGAGCGCGCGCTGCGCGGCCTCGTACTGCCGCTGCACCGAGATCAGGTTCACCAGCTCGTCGAGCGCGTTCACGTTGGAGCGCTCGCGCTGGCGCTGCCGCACCTGCGCCCCCTGCGCTCCGGTCACCTCGAGGCGGTCGTCGGCGCGCCAGTAGCCGCCGGTCGCGTCGTCGAGGCGCTGCGGCTCGACGAAGTTGACGATGCGCAGGCGGCCGACGTCGGCGCCGTCGCCCTTGACCGTGCCGTCGTTCTGGACCTCGAACTTCGAGGTCGGGCTGCCGAGGCGCAGCGGGCCGCCCTCGCCGAGGACGCGGCCGCCGTGCTCGTCGACCAGCGTCCCGTCCGGCTCCGCGTGCAGGTGGAGCGCGCGCGTGAACTGCGTCTGGCCGTTCTGCTCCACCGCGAAGAATCCCGGGCCGTCGATCGCGACGTCCATCGGGTCGCCGGTGTCGAGCAGGTCGCCCTGCGTGAAGTCGCGCACGACGGCGCGGTCGGGCGCGGCCGGGTCGGCCGCCTTCGCGCTCGCGAGCTCCTGCGTGAAGAGCTCGGAGCGGGCGATCAGCCGCTTGTGCCCCGTCGTGTCGGCGTTGGCGAGATTCGCGGCGATGACGTCGAAGCGCTTCTCGAGACCGTGCATCGCGAACGCCATCGCGCGCGGGGCGCTGCGCGGGTCGATCGAGCGGGCGGACGTGGCGGCAGTGGTCGGCATGGCGCGCCGCCTTTGGCAGCCCCCGTGCCGTCCCGTCCGTGAATCACAAGACGTTTGCCGTCAAGTAGTTAGGACGACGCCTCGATTTCCGTCGGGGGCCGCGCCCGGAACCGCGTTCCGGGCCGCGGGCGTCGACCCGGAAAGCGTTTCGGAGCCGCTTCGCAGCGCCTGCGCGAGCGGGTCGTCGGGACAGCGCGCGAGGTAGTGGTCGAGGAGCCGGCCCGCCTCCTCGGCCCGGCCGAGCCGCGCGGTCGCGAGCGCCGAGTACCAGAGCGCGTCCAGGTCGGCCGGCGCGGCGCGCAGCGCGGTGACGGCGAGCTTCAGCACGTCGCCCCACCGGTTCGACTCGGCCGCGGCGCGCGCGAGCAGGACGGCGTCCCCCGAGTGGCGCGCGGCGAAGGTCTTCCAGTTCTCGGCCTGCTGCCGCTGCAGGTCGACGCCGAGCGCCTGGAAGGTCCGGTTCCCGAAGTGCCAGACGAAGGAGTCGCGCGCGATCACGAGGCGCCGGCCGGCGCGGCGCAGGCGGCGGCAGAGCTCGTCGTCCTCGAAGGTCCCGCGCCCGTACTCCGACGCGAGCCCGCCGAGCGGGAGTAGGTCGGCGCGGCGCGCCACGAAGCAGAAGCCGGAGAGGAAGGCGACGTCCTCGCTCTTCCCGCGTTCGCGCTCGCACCAGCGCGCCGCGAGCTCGCGCATGTCGTCCAAGTCACGAAGCGGACGGCTGCCGCCGGTCAGGTCGACCTGCTGGCGCCCCTTCGCGTAGCTCGTGCACGGGCCGGCGAGCGCGACGCGCGGGTCGGCCTCGAGGCGCGCGATCAGCGGCTCGAGCCAGCCGTCGGTCAGGAGCGTGTCGTTGTTCAGCACGCAGACGAGCGGCGCCGTCGCGGCCGCGAGCCCCTGGTTCACCGCGCCCGCGAAGCCGCGGTTCTCCTCGTTGCGGAGGGTGCGGACGTGCGGACGGCCGGCGAGCAGCTCGCGCGTGCCGTCGCTCGAGCCGTTGTCGACGACGACCACCTCGAGCCCGGCGCCGCGCCGCGCGAGCTCGTCGAGGCAGGCGCGCGTGTAGTCGACGGCGTTGCAGACCGGGATCACGACGCTCGCGCGCGGAACCTGGGCGACCGCGGCCGGGACCGGCGCGGACGCGACGGGGGTGACGGCAACGGCGGCCGGCCGCGCCACGAAGAGCAGCTGGTGGTCGCGCGACTCCTCGGCGAAGCCGCGCACGTCGACGCCGGCGCGCTCGAGCGCGGCGACGACCTCGGGCGGCGCGCCGTCCTCGGCCCAGCGCGTCCCCTCGGCGTGGCCGACCTCGAAGCCGGCCTCCGCGAAGAGGCGCCGCGCGCTGGCGCGCGTGAAGAAGCGCAGGTGGGTGCGGTCGAGGATGCCGGCCGCCTCGTAGCGGAAGTCGCCGGCGAGGAGCTGGCGCACGACCGACCAGTGGCGCACGTTCGGCAGGCTCGCGACGACGACGCCACCCGGTGCGAGGAGGCGGCGCGCCTGTGCGAGCGCCTCCTCGGGCGCGGCGAGGTGTTCGAGCACGTCCGCGAAGACGACCGCGTCGAAGTTGGCGGCGGGCAGCGAGCGCATGCATTCGAAGGCGTCGCCGACGCGCACGTCGTCGAGCTCTTCGCCCGCGCGCGCCGCGGCGGTCCGGTCGATCTCGATGCCGGTGACGCGCGCGCCGCGGCGGAAGCGCAGCGCCCCGCCGAGCAGCCCCGCGCCGCAGCCGACGTCGAGCACGCGCGTCGCGAGCGGCGGGACGAGCGCGCGCACCTCGGGGCGGTCGTGCTGGAAGTAGGCGACGCGCCTCTCGAGGCGGCGGCGCACGCCGGGCTCCTTCACCTGCAACGCCGCGTCGACGACCGCGCGCGCGGCGTCGTGCCAGGTGCGCTGCGTGCCGAGCGCGCGGCGGCGCGCCGCGGCCGCGGGGTCGTTCTCGGCGAGGGCCGCGCCGACGGCGGCGACGAACTCCGATTCGCTGCGCGCGAGGCGCAGCACGCCGTCGTGCTCGCGCGCCCCCGCGACCGGCGTGCTCACGATCGGCCGCCCGCTCGCGAGGTACTCGAAGATCTTCTGCGGGTCCATGCCCTCGGTGAGCGCGCCTTCCTGGTGCGGCACGATCAGGACGTCGCTGTGCTGCAGGAGGGCGGGCACTTCGGAATAGGGCCGCGCCCCGATCCAGCGGACGTTCGCGAGCGCGCGCTGGTCGCTGCGCCGCAGCGCGGCGAGCAATTCCTCTCCGCCCGTCCCGGCCAGCAGCAGCGTCGCCTGCGGGAACGCGCGCGCGACGGCGACGAGGAGCTCCGGCCGCAGGCGCAGCCGCAGGTTGCCGGTGTAGGTGATGCGCGGCCGCCCGAGCGTCGCGATCGACGCCGGCTCCGGCGCCAGGGACGCATAGGCGCGCGCGTCGACGGCGTTGCGGATGCAGTGCGCGACCGGCTGCAGCCGCGACCATTCGGCGACCATCGCCGGCGAGTTCGAGACCAGGAGGTCCCCCGCCCGGACCAGCCGTTCGTAGCGGCGCTGCAGCGCGAGGCGCTCCTCGCTGCGCGGAGCGGCGTACTCGCGGTGGTCGTCCTCGACCTCGGTCAGGAGCCAGGTGAAGCGCTCGCCGAACGAGGCGACGACGCGGTCGGCGAGCACGCCCGGCGCGCTCGCCCAGAGCAGCGACGGGCCGGCGAACGCGCCGGCGTCGGCGCAGGCGCGCGCGACCTGGGGCAGCACCGACGCCCACGGATCGCGCTCCGTGCGTGAGACGACCGGCGTGAAGAGGCGCAGCTTGCCGTCGACGACTCCGCGCGCGCGGGCGCGCGTCCGTTCGAGCAGCGCGTCGCGCTCGCGGTCGCCGCGCGGCGCCTCGTCGAGCGCCTCGCGTGCGACCGGCGGCTCGACGTGCAGCACGCCCGCGACGCGCGGATCGTCGGCGAGCGCCCGCGTGAGGCGCTCGTCGCGCAGCCCGAAGGTCCCGAAGTCGTTCTGGTACCAGAGCTTGACGATCACCAGACGGCCTTCGGCGGGCGTCGCGGGCGGCGGACTCACGGGCATGCGACGAGTCCCGGCTTCGCCGTCGCGAGGCGCAGCCCGCGGCTTGCCAGCCGTTCGAGCAGCGTCCCGGCTCCGCCGGGATCGCTCTCGAGGACGTCGCGCCGGATCGCGACGAGATCCTCGGGCAGGCGCGCGGCCAGCTCCGCCTTCGCGAGCGGCCCGCCGCTGTCGCCCTCGACGTTGCAGGCGCCGATGCACGGCAGCGTGCCGAGCGTGAGGCGGATCGCCTCCCATTCGGAGCGCGTCGGCGCGCACGAGCCGTCGAGCAGCACGAAGAAGCCGGCGTCGCTCGCGCCGAGCAGCGCCCGCCGCAGCGCTCCGCCCGCGGCGTCGCGCGGCAGCGCGAGGCGGACGAGGCGCGGATCGGACGGCAGCGCGAGGTCGGGCGCGCCGGCCGGGATCGCGACGATCAGGCGGCCGTCGGGCGGGAGGTTCGCGCGGACGACCTCGATCGCCTCGCGCAGCGACGCGTCGCCGGCGACCAGCACCGCGGCTCCGTTCGCGAGCGGCGTCGCGCAGCGCTCGAGCGCCTCGCGCGGGGCGCCCTGCACGGCGTGGACGAAGCCGCGCGCGAGCTCGTGGCGCGTGAGGCGCAGCAGCAGCCGGGCGAAGTCGTCGGCCACCTTCGCGAAGAGCTCGTCGGCGCGCTCGCGCTGCGCGACGACGACGCGCGTGAAGTCGCGCAGCGACTCCTCGAGCGCCAGCGCGCAGCGCGCCTGGCCGTCGGCCTCGCGCAGCAGCGTCGCGACCAGCGTCTCGGAGGCCGCCCGATCGAGGCCGATCCCCTGTAGGAACGCGGGCGGCGCGGCGGCGCCGTGCTTCTCGACGAGGCGGCACCAGTCGGCGCCGAAGTCGCGCGCGCGCCGCCGCCACGCGCCGAGATCGTCGGTCGCGCGGCGCGTCGCGCGCAGCGCCGGGTCGAACCGGATCGCGCCGAGGCGTACGCCGAGGTCGACGCCGTCGAGCCGCGCGAGCCCGGCGTCGAAGCCGCCGAGCCGCGCGAGCGTCGCGCGCGGCGCGCTGAGGAACGCCGGGGTGCAGCAGTCGGGCGCGATCGCCCCGGCGTGGGAGAACTCGGAGGTCGGCGCCTCGAGGCCGAGCGAGACGAGGGTGCGCGTGAGCGGCGCGACCGCGAGCTCGGTGAATTCGACGCGACCCACGACGATCTGCTCGGTGCCGCCGGCGTGCGCGGCGAGGACGCGCTCGAGCGCGTCGCCGTCCGGCTCGACGTCGGCGTCGAGGAAGAGGACGACGCGGCCGCGCGCGGCGGCGAGCGCCTCGTTGCGCGCGGCCGGGCCCGTCGCGTCGGCGAGGATCGTCTCGAAACGTGGAGCGGCGAGCGTCTGGCGGGCGAGACCGCGCTGCGCCGCCGTCTCGCCCGCGGACGCGGGCGCCCCGACCACGACGACGGAGAGGTCGATCGGCGCCGGCGCCGCCGCGGGCCGCGCCCGATTCGGGATCGACCGGGCGAGCGCGCGGGCGATCTCCGGGTCGATCTGCGCGGTCAGCTCCGCGAGGTCGGCGAGGCAGCGGGTCGCCACCTCCGCCTCCCCGGAATTGCGGGCGTCGCGCCAGAGCGATTCGTAGTCGCGGAACGTCGCGCTCGAGGCGCCGGCGGCGGCCTGCGCGCGGATCGCGGCGTAGCGCTGCATCAGTTCTTCACGGCGTCCCATGTTCTTCCCCTCCGGCCGGCGGATGCCGGCGATCCACGCCCCGCCGGCGACTGCCGGCGTCTCATGCAATGTCGCTCTTGGCACGACCCTCGGTGAAGGGCGCGGCGCGGTCGGCCGACCGCTCGCCCTGCCGGCGGATCACGAAGACCTCGCCGCCCTTGCCGCTCGGCGCGAGCACCGCGAAGCCGCGGTAGAAGCCCGCGTGCGCGCCGGCGAGGACGCGAAGCGCCTCGCCGTGGCGCGGCCGGACGGTCCGGAACCGGATCAGCAGCCCGTCGCTCGCGCTCGCGACGAGCGTCGCCTCGAAGCGCGGCACCTCGTCGTCGGCGAGGCGCTCGGAGAAGCGCTCGACCATCTCGACGTGGACGCGCTCGTCGGCGCCGCGCCACGCGAGCTTGACGCGCGACGCGGTGAGCGCGACCGGACGGTCGATCAGGATCTGCAGCGTGCGCCCCATGCAGCGGCCGCGGACGCGCACGCGCGCCTCGCGATACTCGACGCCGCGCCGCACGACGATCAGCACCTCCTGGCCGGTGAGCAGGCGATCGGTCGCCTCCTTGTCGGCGGCGCCCGGCTGCAGCCCGACCTGCAGCGCGTGCGGCGGCGCGCCGAGCACGCGCCCCTCGAGCTGGCGCACGCGCTGCGCGTCGAGGCGCAGCACGAAGGTCACGGGCGTCCCGACCTCGATCGCCGGCGGCTCCGTCCAGCGGTGGTCGAAGGGGACGCGGCGGCGCAGCGACAGCACGCGCGAGAGCTCGTCGCGCCGCTCCGAAGCGGGCGAGGAGCGGCGCACGTGCTCGCTCGCCGCGGCGTCGAAGGCGCCGCGGTTGCGCACGAGCAGCGGCACGCGCCCGGCGTCGGCGCGCCGCGCGACGGCGCGGAAGAGCGCGAGCTCCTCCGGCTGCAGGCCGGCCAGGCGCAGCAGGCGCAGGTGGCGCCCGATCCAGCGCGCGCGGCGCATGCGCGCGACGACGAGCAGCGCGAGGAGCACCAGCAGCGCGACGGAGGCGACGACGCCCACGTTGCGCAGCAGGTCCTCGCGGCTCGTGCCGAAGTCCCGCAGGCCGTCGCCGACGGCCCGCAGGCGCTCGTCGACGGACAGGCCGTGCCGTCCGTCGCTCGCGTGCAACGCCTGGATCATGTCGTGGCGGGCTCCCGCGGCTCAGATGATCTGGGTGAGGTCCTGCAGGAGCTGGTCGGTGACGCGGATCACGCGCGCGTTGGCCTCGAAGCCGCGCTGCGCCTCGATCAGCTTCACGAACTCCTCGGCCACGTCGACGTTCGACGCCTCGAGCGAGCCGCCGACGATCTGGCCGGGTCGCCCGCTGCCGGCCGTCTGGATCTGCGCGATCCCGGAGTTGGTCGACTCCTGGAACATCGTGTTGCCGACGCGCAGCAGGCCGCCCGCGTTCGAGAAGACGGCCAGCGCGATCTGGTCGAGCACCTGGCTCTGGCCGTTGCTGTAGGCGCCGACGATCGAGCCGTCGCTGTTCACGCTCATCGAGACCAGCTCGCCCGTGGCGTAGCCGTCCTGCGAGCGGGCGTTGAGGCTCGCCGTCTCGCCGAGCTGCGTCACGCCGTCGAGCTGGCCGCTCGTGCCGACGTTGAGCGCGATCGTCTGCGCCGCGGTGAGGCCGTCGAAGGTGATCGAGAGATTGGCGTCGCCGCTCCCCGAGCCGGTGACCGCCGCGAACGAGCCGTCCTCGTTGAAGCGCACGCCCTGCACGACGCCGTCGACGATCACGTCGTTGGCGTCGTCGGTGGTCGCCGCGACGTTCCACTGCGCGTCGTCGACGCGCGTGAAGGTGAGGGTGAGCGTGTGGCTCAGGCCGCGCGTGTCGTAGACGTCGAGGCTGGTGCGCGCCTGGTCGGGGTCGGTGCCGGCCGTCGTCTCGGTGAAGCCGTGCAGGGAGAAGTTCGTCTGCCCGGCGTTCGCGACGTCGTCGGTGAGCGTCACGCCGAGGGTCGCGACGCCGGTGTCGTCGGCGGTGACGACGAGGTTGCCGCTCGCGTCGATCGCGACGGTCGAGTCGCTCACCAGGTTGTCGACGAAGTCGCGCAGGTCGCCGAGCGTGGTGCCGTCCGTGCCGTAGACGAAGGTGCCGGCGAAGGCCTGGCCGGCCGCGTTGGTGCCGGCCACGTCGATGCGGTCGCCGTTCTGGTAGTCGACCACGTTGTCGGCGAGGTCGTTCAGCGCGGTGGCGGCGGTGGCCGGCGACGAGACGCCGTTCACGAGCGTCGTCGAGAGGCCGAGGAGCGCCGCCGGCGAGCCGGTCCCGTCGTCGACCTTGAGCCCCGAGATCTCGCCCGTGCGGTCGGAGGTGACGACGAGCGAGCCCGACGAGCCGTCGACGGTCGCGCCGGTGAGCTGCGCCTGCATCACGGTCGCGACGTCGGTCGCCGACGCGGTCGCGATGTTGGAGCCGAGCGCCGTGAAGTCGGCGGCGCGGAAGGTGATGGTCTGGGTCACACCGTCGTCGACGGTGACGTCGAGGGTGTCGCCGTCGGAGAGCGCGAAGGGGCCGGTCGCGGACCCGCCCACCACCGCGTGCGTGCCGCCCTGGAAGGCAGACGCCGTGGTGAGGACCTCGGCGAACGGACCGCCCACCTTCGCCGGCAGGTTGCCGCCGAGGTGGATCGTCCCCGTCTCCTTGGCGGGCAGCAGCGTGTCGATCGGGAGGCGGATGTCCTGTCCCGAGGCGCTGCGCACGCGGAAGCCGGTGCCGGGGTCGACCAGGAAGTCGTCCTTGTCGATGCCGAAGCCGCCGGCGCGCGAGTAGAGGTTCTGCGTGCCGGTGTTGAGCACGAAGAAGCCGTCGCCCTGGACGGCGAGGTCGAACGGCCGCCCGGTGGCGTTCAGCACGCCCTGGTCGTCGCGGATGTCCACCGAGTGGACCGTGACGCCGAGGCCGATCTGCTTGGGGTTCACGCCGCCGATCGTCGAGGTCGGCGCCGAGCCGTTGGAGTAGGTCTGCGACATGACGTCGGCGAAGGTGACGCGGCTGCGGTAGTAACCGGTCGTGCTCGAGTTGGCGAGGTTGTTGCCGATCACGTCGAGATAGAACTGGTGGACGCGCAGGCCGGAGAGCGCGGAGGTGAGTGCGCCGGACATCGGCTCAGCCCTCCGCCCGGACCGCGGTCACCGCGTTGAGCGGGACCTTCGCGCCGTCGACGTCGAGGACCACTTGGCCGTTCTCGGCGCTCACGCCCGACACGACGCCGCTGTGGTCGGCGCCGCCGGCCGGATCGACCCAGTCGACCACGCGCCCGATCATCGACGCGGTCTGCGTCATGGTCTGGAGCGCGGACAGCGACTGCTGCATGGCGGCCATCTGCGACAGCGTCGTGTTGGTGCCGAGCTGCGTCTGCAGCTGCGTGTACTGCGCGAGCTGCGTCAGGAACTGCGTGTTGTCGACCGGCTGCAGAGGATCCTGCGCGGACATCTGCGCCGTGAGCAGCTTGAAGAAGTCGACGCCCGACGCGAGGCGCTCCGCCGAGAGGCCGCTGGTGGAGTCCAGCGCCGACGGGTTGGACGCGGCCGTGCGGTACGACTGGAGCGGATCGACGGAGGTGGCCATGGGGTCCTTCCTTGGTACGGGGTTCAGGCGGTGACGTCGACGAGGCGGTCGGGGTCGACGGCGATCCGGGAGGGAGCACGCGGCTCCGCGACAGCGCGCGGGATCGCTCCCGACGACGTCTCCCGCGGAGCCGCTGGCCTCTCCTCCCCCTTCGCCTCCCGCTGGAGGTCGAAAGTGGCTCCCCCGCCGTGCTGGCGGAGGTTCTCTTCCAGGTCTTTCAGCATCGGGCCGAGCAGGCGCTCGACCCGCGGTTCACAGTGGACGACGCCGCGGATCTCGTCGCCGCGCATCTCGAAGCGGATGCGCAGCGCGCCGAGCTCGGGCGGGTCGAGACGCAGCTCGACCTCCCACGCCTTGCCGCGCCGGCCGAAGCGCAGCTCCGGCTCGAGGCGCTCGAGCAGCGCCGGCAGCGCGTGCGGGACCTCGGAGAGCGCGACGCGCGGGAGCGCGTCGAGCAAGGGAGCGCGCTCGGCGGCGATCTCCGGAGCGGCGGCGGGTGCGTGGGCGGCGGCGGGAGGCGGCGCCTTGGACAGCTCGCGCGCGCCGGCGTCGGCGGCGAGGAGCGCGGTGACCGGAGCGAGCGCGTCCTGCGTCGCGTGCGCGCCATCGGCCTGCGACGGCTCGGCGCGCTCCGTCTTCTCGACGGCGGCGCGCACGAGCTCGCCGACGAGCGACGATTCCTGCGCGTTCGACGCGGCGTCGCCCGAGGCGGCGCCGGCTGCTCGTGGAGTGGAGGTGAAGGCGCGGAGGAGCGAACTCGCGCCGGCGAGCGGGTCGCCGGTGGCCGCGACGTCCGAGACGTTCGCGTCGGACGACGCGGACGTTCGAGTGCCGTCGAGCGCGAACGGCGGCGTTTCCGGCTTCTCCAGGGTCTCCGGCGGCGGCGCGATCCCGAGCGCCGCGAGCGCGAGCGCGACCTCGTCGTCGCCGCGCTCTTCTTTCGACCGGGCCGGCGAGCTGGCCGGCTTCGCCCGTCGCGTCGTCGCGTCGCTCGTCCGATTCGCGTCGCCCGACTTCGCGTCGGTGCGCTTCGGTGCGGAGCGGTCCGCGCGGGCATCGTCGCGGTCACCTGCGTCGCGTTCGCGGTCACGGCGCGCGACAAGTGCGGTCTCCCGTCCGAGCTCATCCGAGAAACGGACTCGCCCGGACGGGAGCTCCGCGGGGGTGATTTCCGCGTCGTATTCCGGCGTCCTGCTCTTGGCGGTGAACGCGATGCTCTGCAGCGGCAAGTGGGTGCCCTTGACCGCCTCGCTCGAACCGGCGAGGTCGGCGCAGGCAAGTCAAAGCCGGTGCCGACGCGGCGAATCACCCCCGCCGCGCCGGCACGCGACCCCTGCAACCCCCGCGGACATCACGACTTGCGAGCATCGTCCGGCGTCGGGACGGGGCGTCGGGCGCCGCTCCCCGGGGCGTCCGAGGTCCGAACTCCGTTCCGGGTGCACGGCTCCCGGACCGAAGCCCTTTCCTCGGAGCGGCGGGACGTCGCGACGCGCGATCGATGCTTTTCTTCGTCAGAAACAAGTTCGACGTGGTCGATGTCGGGAACATGGACATCGCGCGACTTCCGTCCGGCCCCGCGAGCTCGACCGGCGCTGCGTCGTCGACCGGCGCGCCCGCGTCCGCTCCTTCCGCGGCCGCGGCCGCTGCCGCGGCGCTCGCGCGCGCTCCGCTGGAGGCGGGCGACGGCACCGACCGTGTCGAGCGCTCGGAGGAGCTCGCGAGCGCCATCCTCGAGCAGAAGGACGGGCTCGCGCGCCTCGCCCCGCCGCCGCAGGAGCGGATCGACGAGCTCCGCGCCGGACTCGCCGGCGCCGACTCGGTCGCGCGCTCGTCCTTCGAGACCGCGGCGTCGGGACTGCTCCGCGGCGAGCCCTTCTTCGCGCCGGCTTCGCCCGGCGCGTGAGCCGGCCGGTCTCCCGGCCGCTCCCCTCCTCGCTCGTCTCGCTCGTCGCGTCGCGTCGGACGCGTGCTCTTCGTGCTTCGACCTTCGGGCGGCCAATCGGTCTTTCCCGGAGCCGGGAGCCGTGGATGCGCAGGTGGAGGGGCTTCGCGTCCTCTTGCACCCCGGCCCCGGGAACGACCGCCCTAGGCCATGTGGCTGCGGACTAACCGAGGTTCTGGAGCAGCTTCAGCGCGTTCTGCGGCTGCACGTTCGCCTGCGCCAGCACCGAGATCGACGCCTGCTGCAGGATCGAGTTGCGCGTGAGCTCGGCCGTCTCGGCGGCGACGTCGACGTCGCGGATGCGCGACTCGGCGGCGGTGAGGTTCTCGACGCTCACTCCGAGGTTGGTGATCGTGGACTGCAGGCGGTTCTGGAGCGCACCCAGGTCGCCGCGGGAGGCGACGACGACGTTGATCGCGGCGTCGATGCCCGCGATGGCCGTGGTGGCCGAGCCCGCCGAGCTGATGTCGAGGGCGCTGATCCCGAGGTCGCTCGCCAGGACCGAGACGAGGCCGACGCTCAGGGTGTCGACGTTCGTGACGTTGTTGGCGCCGACCTGGAAGACGACGTTCGCGGTCGAGCCGTTCAGCAGGTTCACGCCGTTGAACTGGGTCGCCTGCGCGATGCGGTCGATCTCGGCGATCAGGCTGGTGAACTCGTCGTTCAGCGTGTCCTTGTCGCTCGCGGAGACCGTGCCGTTGTTCGACTCGATGGCGAGCTCGCGCATGCGGATGAGGATGTTGTCCATCTCGTTCATCGCGCCTTCCCCGACCTGCACCATCGAGATGCCGTCGTTGGCGTTGCGCTGCGCCTGGGAGAGGCTGCGGATCTGGGCGCGCATGCGCTCCGAGATCGCGAGCCCCGCGGCGTCGTCCGCCGCGGTCGTGATGCGCAGGCCCGTGGACAGGTGGGCGAAGTTCTTCTCCAGCCGGTTCGACACCGTGTCGAGGCTGCCGCGAGCGTTGAGGCTCGCCAGATTCGTGTTGATGACCAGACTCATGGGAACGATTCCTCCAGCTTTGGGCGACGCGGATCGCGTTGCTCGCCCAAGTGATTCGGAGGATCAGTTCCGCGCTTGAGCGGGTTTTTCCGGATTCGTGGCGGCGAGCGGGCGCGCCGGCGCCGTTTCCTGGGCAGGGAAGAGGGTCCGCACGAACGACGAGGCGACGAAGCGGGCGAAGGAATCGAACGGGATCTGCGTCGCGGAGACTGGATCTTCGTCGTGGCCCGTCTCGTGCTTGCGCCACGCGAGCAGCGAGGCGCGCGTCGTCGGATCGCGCGCGTCGACCGTGTCCTTGGCCGACCAGAGGCGCGCGCCGTCGCGCGCGTCGATCAGCTCGAGCTCGACGCCGACCGCCGGCTCGCCGTGCGCGCGCCCGAAGGCGAGCCGCCCGAAGAGCGCCGCGTCGGCGTCCCACTCGCGATGGAGCCGGATCAGGCCGGCGCTGTCGCGGCCGCCGCCGTTCGCGATCTCGTCGCGCGTCGAGCGCGGCAGCTCGATCTCGGCGGGCGCCACCACGTCGAACCCGCACGAGTCGCGCAGCGCCTGCGCCAGCGCGGCGCGCAGCTTGTCGGCGTGCTCGGGCAGCGCGTCCCCCACCTTGAACGGCAGGACCAGGACGCGCCGCACCGGCTGACGCGGCGGCTGCACGCTGCGGTAGCCCCGCACCGCGACCCAGGACGGCGCCTCGGGCGTCATCCAGTCGAGGCCGCCGCAGCCGGCCAGGAGGCCGGCCGCGGCCGCGAGCGCGGCGCGCCGCAGGGCGCGCCCGCGACGACTATCCGCCTTCCGCATTCTCCGCCTCCTGCACCTTGGCGAGGATCAGCTCGCGCTCGACGCGGACGCGCAGGATGCGCTCCTGCAGGACCTCGTCGGCGAGCAGCCGCGCGCGCGCCTCGTTGTCCTTCACGAGCTGGCGGAGCTGCTCGATCTCCTGGTCGACGCGGGCGCGCGCCTGCGTCGACGTCTCGGCCGCCTGCGCCAGGTTCTGGTTCTCCTTCTTCAGCTGCTCGACGACGGCGGTGAGCGAGGCGTTGTCGGTCTTGAACTTCGCCCCCTCGCCCTCGAGCTTCTGGATGCGGGCGCGCGCCGCCTCGAGCTGCTCGAGGACCGTGCCGCCGCCCGACGCCGGCGCGGCCGGCTCGCCGGCGCCCTTCGCGGCTCCGGAAGCGCCGCCCTTCGCCTCGCCCTTGGCGGGCGCGGCCTTCGGATCCGCGGACGCCTCGCCGGCGGACGACCGCTCCGAGCCGCGCGCGGCCGCCTCCCACGGATTGCCCTTCGGCGTGTAGGGCTGGCCGGCGCCTCCGCCCGGCAGCGTGCACGCGCACGCGGCCAGCGCGGACAGGAGCTTCGCGATCTTCTGGAACTTCATGTCTCGCCTCCTCCGATGTCTGCCTTCACTTCGCCGCCGGCGGCGCGTCGAGCTCGAGCTCGTGGACGCGCCCGCAGCGGCAGCGCACGACGATTCCCTGGACGACTCCGCGGTCGCGCACCACCTCGATCTCGGCGGGCGGACCCTCCTCGGCCGGCGGGCGCGGCTCCCACGGCACGACGGTGCCGTGCGTCGCGACCTGCCCCGACTTCAGCACGCGTCCCCTTCCGGCGCTCATGTCACGCGCCCTCCAGTGCACGGCTCAATCGGTGGTTCAGCAGCACGAGCGCGTGCTGCAGGATCTGGCTCACGCGCGACTCGGTGATCTCGAGCACGCGGCCGATGTCCTTCAGCAGCAGGCCGTGCCGGTAGTAGAGGACGACGACGTCCTGCTCGCGCTTGGGGAGCGTCGCGATGGCGTCGGCGAGCAGGTGCTTCGCCTCGTTGATCTGCGCCAGCCACGCCGGGTCGTCGGCGTGGTTGCCCTCGAACGACTCGGGGTCGACGCCGGTGCACGCCTCGCCCGTCCCCTTCGAGTGGTGGTCCGAGAGGGCGCGCGCGCGCAGGACCTCCTCGAGCTCCGGCGCCGAGAGGCCGAGCTCCTCCTGCACCTCGAGGAAGGTCGGCTCGCGTCCGACGCGCTCGGTCAGCGTCGTGCGCGCCTCCTCGTAGGCGCGCAGCCCGTCGCGGCGCGCGCGCGGCAGCACGTCGAGGCGGCGCAGCTCGTCGAGCACGGCGCCCTGGATCGCGATGTAGGCGAAGGTGCGGAACGACGCGCCGCGCGCCGGATCGTAGTTGCGCGCCGCGGTGAGCAGCCCGAGGATCCCGACCTCCTCGAGGTCGTCGCGGCCGACGGTCGGCGGCAGGTGGATGGCGAGGCGACCGACCACGCGCCGCACGAGCGGCAGGTTGCGGCGCACGAGCTCCTCGGCGGAGCTCGGGTTGCCGGCGCGGTAGGCGGCGAGCAGCTCGGTGCTCATCGGACCGCCTCCGCCGGAGCGGCCGTGCGCACCGCCGTGAGCGCCGCGGATGCCGCGGGCGACGCGTCCTCGGCGCGGGCCGCCGCGGGCGCGGCCTCGAAGGCCGCCTCGCCGTCGCGGTCCGTCCCCTCCTTCGGACGCTCGCGCACCGACTCCGACAGGCGCGCCACCACGATCTTCTCCAGCGCCACGCCGATCGCGAGCCCCGCGACGAACGCCGCCAGCAGCGCGAGGCCGGCGTTCTCGAGGCGCGTGAGCGGCGACTCCCCGCGCGCGACGCCGATCAGCCACGCGGCGGCGAACGCGAGGAGGGCGAAGAGGGCGGCGACGCGCCGGGTCATGCGCCGGCCCTCGCGACGGTCGGCTCGGCGAGCGTGACGACGGCGACCGGTTCGACGCGGCGGGCGGCCGCGGCCTCGGCGTAGCTCAGCACGACGGTGCGCGGCGCGACGCTCTTCAGGAGGTCGCGCAGGAACGTGCGCGCCTCGGCGCGCACCAGCACGACCGCCTCCTGGCCGCGTTCGACGAGGCGCTTCACCTCGCCGACGACGCGGTCGAGGATGGTGCGCACGACGCCGGGCCCGTCGTTCGTCTCCTGGTTCTTCGCCACTTCGACCAGCGAGCGCTCGAGCGCCGGGTCG
>DASRRB010000278.1:0-12122 GCA_035695985.1 Planctomycetota bacterium
CCGCGCGACCCGCGCCATCGCGCGATCGTCGTCGGCTACGGCCCGATCGGCCAGATCGTGACGCGCATCCTGCGCGAGAACGACATCGAGCCGACGGTCGTCGAGCTCAACCTCGAGACGGTCCGCGCGCTCCGCGCGACCGGCATCGCGGCGGTCTACGGCGACGCGACCCACCGCGACACGCTCTCCGCCGCCGGCGCCGCGACGGCGGGCAGCCTGGTCCTCGGCGCCTCGCAGATCAAGGACAGCGGCGAGGTGATCCGCAACGCGCGCGAGCTGAATCCGGAGATCGACGTGCTCGCGCGCGCGACCTACGTGCGCGAGCTCGGCGGCCTGCTCGCGAGCGGCGCCGCGACGGTCGTCTCGGGCGAGGGCGAGGTCGCGCTCGCCTTCGCGGAACGGATCCTCCGCGACCTGGGCGCGACGCCGGAGCAGATCGACCGCGAGCGCGAGCGCGTCCGCGCCGACCTCCTCGGCCGCGCGCCCCGCTGAGGCCGCCGCTCGCGCACTGGAAGTTCGGGGCCGCGGCCCGAGAATGGCCGCATGCCAAGAACGCGCGCGGAATTCGAGGAGATCGAGCGGCGCGACCTCGCCGCGTATGCGCTGCTCTCCGGCGCGAGCCGCGGCCGCAAGCATCCCGAGCCCCCCGACCCGCACCGCACCGACTTCGCGCGCGACCGCGACCGCATCGTCCACAGCGGCGCCTTCCGCCGCCTCGAATACAAGACGCAGGTCCTCGTCAACGGCACCGGCGACAACTTCCGCACGCGCATGACCCACACGCTCGAGGTCGCGCAGATCGCGCGCTCGATCGGACGCACGCTGCAGCTGAACGAGTCGCTGGTCGAGGCGGTCGCGCTCTGCCACGACATCGGGCATCCGCCCTTCGGCCACTCGGGCGAGGAGGAGCTGCGCGAGCTGATGGCCGAGCACGGCGGCTTCGAGCACAATTCGCAGGCGCTGCGCATCGTCGACCTGCTCGAATCGCCCTACCCCGACCGCGTCGGCTTGAACCTCAGCTACGAGCTGCGCTCCTCGTTGCTGAAGCACGGCGTGAAGAGCGCCGGTGCGATCGCCGACGACATCGTCCCCGAGCCGCACCCGTGGCTCGAGGCGCAGGTGGCCGACGCCGCCGACTCGATCGCCTACCACAGCCACGACCTCGACGACGGCCTGCGCTTCGGCGTGTTCCAGGAGGGCGAGCTCGGCGAGCTCGAACTGTGGAGAAAAGCGCGGGATCTTGCGAAGCGCCGCTATCCGAACGCCTCCGCGCGCGAGCTGCTCCGACCGACCATCCACCAGACGCTGCAGCTGCCGATCCTCGATCTGGTCGAGGAAACCGGGCGGCGCCTGCAAGAGGCCGGTCCGCGCGACGCCCTCGAGGCGCGCCGCGCGAAGCAGCGCCTGGTCGGCTTCTCCGACGCGATGGTCGCGATGCAGGCCGAGGCGAAGCGCTACCTCTTCAAGCGCTTCTACTTCGCGGAGCAGGTGATCACGGTGCGCAGCGAGGCGCGCCGCGTGCTGCGCGAGCTCTTCGTCCACCTGCAGAAGAGCGGCGCGGGCGACTGGCGGCAGACGTGCGACTACGTCGCCGGGATGACCGACCGCTTCGCCCAGCTCGAGCACGAACGGCTGATCGCCCGCGCCCGCTCGACGCAAAGGACGGAACCGAACCGATGATCGACCGCCGGTTTCGCCGCGTCCGCGCCGCGCTCGCCGCGGCACTCGCGTTCTCCGCCGCCGCGTTCACTCCGGCCTTCGCACAAGCGGGCGCCGCCGCCGACGCCGAGCTCCCGATCGTCGCGAAGCTCGAGGCCGACCGCGACCAGGCCGACGGCGAGCTCCTGAAGCAGCTCGCGGCGTTCAAGACGCCGTCGGCGGCCAAGGCGCTGGTCGGCTTCTACGGGAAGCTCGCCAGCCTCTGGATGAAGCGCGAGGTGCTGCGCGTCCTGCGCGAGTTCGACGGCGTCGTGCAGGCGGGGAACACCGCGCTGGACCACGTGGCGACCGTCGCGGCGAACGCGACCGAGCCCGAATTGCGCGACGCCGCGTTCGACACCTTGGAGCACTGCCCGCAGACCGGCCGCGCCTACCTCGCGAAGATCGTCGAGCTGCCGGTCCAGCAGCAGGTGCGCGAGCGCGCGCTCGAGCTGCACGCCGCCTCCGCCGGCAAGGAGGATGCGACGTGGTACCGCAAGCTGTTCGAGGACGAGAAGCTGCCGCACAAGCTGCGCGAGCACGCCTTCGAGGCGCTCGCGAAGTCGCTCGACGCCGCCGAGCTGCAGAAGTTCTTCCACGACGTGCGCGACGGCACCATCCGCCGCATGGCGCTCGAGGCGATGCAGCGCCAGAAGACGCCGGGCACGGCCGAGCTCGCGCTCGAGACGGTGAAGCAGGTGAACGTCCTGCCGACCGACCGGGCGCACGCGGCCTCCGTGCTGGTCGCGGCGAAGGGGGCCAAGGCGGCCGACGACCTGATCGAGGTCGCGCTGCAGCAGGCGACCACGCAGTGGCAGCTGCGCGGCGCCATCGCCGACCTGCTCGTCGCGCTGAACGACCCCGCCGTGAACAAGAAGCTGCTCGCGCTGGTCGGCCTCGGGAAGCCGCACGAGCAGTGGTTCGCGCTGCTCGCGACGCGCCACCTCGTCGCCGGCGACGAGAAGCTCCTGAAGAAGGTGCGCGCCACCCTCGACGACAAGGACACCGAGCTGCGGCGCGTCGCGATCCGCATCGTCGGCGAGCAGAAGGACGCCGGAGCGGCCGACCTGCTCGAGAAAGAGCTGAAGAAGCCGAAGGACCCCGGCGACGCCGCGCCGATCATTCTCGCGCTGTCCCGCATTCGCGCCGGGGGTGACAAAGCCGCCGAGTGGGAGAAGCGGCTCGTCGAGATCTCGAAGGAGGACGACCGCGACCGGCGCAACGCCGCGCTGCAGGCGCTCCTCGAGACCGGCGACCAGAAGCACGCGGCCCTCTTCGTGGAGCGTCTCGCGCATCCCGACTGGACCACGCGCATGCTCGCGCTGCAGTCCCTGGAGAAGCTGCGCGATCGCGATTCCGTCGGCGCGATCATCGCGCGGATGCCGAAGGAGAGCGGCCGCCTGCTGCTCGAATTCGCCGGGACGCTGTTCCGCCTGACCGGCGAGCCGCACGACGACAACGCCGTCGTGTGGAAGCGCTGGTGGGACGACGGCGGCAAGGACGCGCCGCTCATCACCCCCGAGGACCTCGAGAAGAAGATCGCCGACCGCGAGAAGAAGCGCCTGCAGCAGACGACCTCCGCACCGCGCTTCTTCGGCGTCAAGATCGAGTCGCACGACGTGGCCTTCGTGGTCGACGTCTCGGGCTCGATGGCCGAGCAGCTCGAGACCACCAAGATCGACGGCAAGCCCGCGACCCGCCTCGAGGTCGTGAAGCAAGAGCTCGTGAAGTCGCTGCGCGGACTCGACGCGAGCGCGCTCTTCAACCTCATCACCTTCAGCTCGGGCGTCACGAAGTGGAAGGAGGGCGTCGTCGCCCTCTCCGACAAGACGCGCGCGGAGGCGATCGACTACGTCGGCCACCTCGGCTCCCGCGGCGGCACCAACATCTATGACGCGCTGCAGGCGGCCTTTTCCGATCCCAAGGTCGACACGATCTTCCTGCTGACCGACGGCGAACCCAGCCAGGGCGGCGTCACCGACCTCCAACTCATCCGCGAACACGTCGCGCGACTGAACGAGACGCGGAAGGTGAAGATCCACTGCATCGGCGTCGGCGGCGACTTCCCGCTGCTCGAATGGCTCGCGCAGGACGCGGGCGGGACGTACGTGAAGTTCAATTGATTCGTCGCGGAACAGGGTGAGTGCCGCGCGAGCGCGCGAGCGCGGTTCAGTCGGCAAAGACCTTCGCGAGGGAGTCGACGACGACGATGCGGCGGATCCAAATGATCAACTGTTCGGGAGAAGCGTCCTCGACGCGAACACGAATCGCCGGATCCAGAGGGCCGAACTTGACTTCGATCTGGACGAGCAGGCTCTCGCGGTGTCCCTCCGCGCGCATGTAGTCGGCAGTGGTCGTCATGGCTTCACTCCATTCCGTCGGGACGAGCGCGTTGTCAAAGGCCGAGCGGACCGTCTTGATCGACACCTCGTCGACGTTGACAGCATAACGGGCCAGGCGCGCGATGGCCGGCCCGACCTCGCGACCACGCAGGTCGTTCCGCATCGTGCTCATCGCCGTGGCGACCAGCTCGAACAGCCTCGAGTTCGCGCGCGCGTTTCGCAACGCGAACAGCGTGAGCCGCACGATCGCGTCGCTCGCGCGGCCGAGGATCTGCGCGTCGGTCTGGCGCGCGAGGTCGTCGAGGACGAATTCGAAGTCGAGCAGGTGACGACCGAACGCTGCGCGCTGCGCGTCATCGAGTGCCACCGCACCGGAGAATCGCGTCGGCCACGGCCACGGCTTCGGTCCTTGGAACAGGAGGACGGTCAAGATCGGCGGGAGGCGCGATTCACCCGGATGCTCCGCCGCGTGGCGCTCCCAGATCCGCGTCTGGTACCGCAGCAGCCGTAGCGGCATGCCCTCGTCGGGCGTGCTCTGGTGCTCAAAGAGGACGTGCACGAGACCCGTCCCCGCTCCGTGCAGCCCGACCGAGAAGAGCAGATCCGCGCTCGTTTCGCGCAACGCCTCGTCGATGAACGAGCCGTCGACCGGAGCGAGCGAGTCGAGCTGCAGCGTCGCGAGCAGCTCGCTCGGCAGCACCGTGCGCAGCTCTTCGGCCATGAACCGCGGCTCGCCGAAGATGCCGCGGACGAGGGCGTCGTGCGGAGTCGAGGTCACGATGTGAGGGACGCGCGGCGATGGATGCGGTGACCTCGCCGGCGCGCGCGGAAGTGCGCGTCCGCGCGCCCGCGCCCCGGGGCCCACGACCGGAATCGCCTGTGCGTAGGCGCGTCGCCCCGCGCGATCCCCCCGCATTCCGGAGTACGCAATGTCGTCAGCCAGTGGCACCGCCGTCGTCGTATGGGCTCTTCTCGCCGGCGCCTCTCTCGCTCAATCGATCCCGGTCCGCCTCCTCGATTCGACTGGAACCTTCACCGGCGACAGCGCCGTGCGAGTCCGCTCGGGCGTCGCCGTCGGCAGCGGCGACCTCGGCGGCCAGACGCACGCGGCGCTCTTCGACGCCACCGGCTCGCACGACCTCGTGCCGCTGACGGGCAATTCGGCCGCCAACGCGGCCGACTTCAACGACGCCGGCGACGTGGTCGGCACCTCGGTCCGCTCGCTCTTCTTCGCGCAGACCGCGACGATGTGGCGCAACGGCACCGCGATCGACGTCAATTCGCTCGTGACGGGCGGCGTGCAGAAATTCCTCGGCACGGCGACGACCGTCGACTCGTCCGGTCGCATCGCCGGCGAGGCGGGCAACAGCCTGCGCGGGCCGTTCGACGTGGGGTACCTGCTCGACCAGGGCACCGTGATCGATCTCGGCAAGCTCGCGAACGGCAACGTCGGCGTCACGCCGCTGCGCATGAACGACCACCTGCAGCTCACCGGGCTCGGCGACGCGGGCGGCGTCTCGCACGCGTTCCTCTGGGACCACGGAGTCCTCACCGACTTGCACGACCCGGCGCAGATCAGCGGAAAGTCGAGCGAGGGGCTCGCGATCAACCGCTTCGGCGTGATCTGCGGCGACGCGACGTTCGCGGCGGGCGCGGGCACGGAGCGGCAGTCGGCCGTGCTCTTCGACCACGGCGTCGTCACCGACCTCGGCGCGAACGTCGCGAGCCCGTCGTCGGCGCTCGGCGTCAGCGACTTCGGCGACGTGGTCGGCACCTTCGTCGACCCGGTGCAGGGACTGCTCGCGTGCCGCTTCCAGAACGGCGGCGCGACCGACCTGAACACGTTGATCGCGCCCGGGACCGGATGGACGCTCCGGCTGGCGACCGGCGTGGACGACGAGGGGCGCGTCGTCGGCAACGGCGTCCTGAACGGCGTCTGGCGCGCCTTCATCCTCGAGCCCGACTGCAAGGGCACGTTCACCGTCTACGGGACCGGCTGCACCGGACCGTTCACGAACGAGCCGGTCCTCACGGGCGTCGGCTGCCCGAGCCCCGACCGGGACTTCGCGCTCTTCACGCATGAGGGCGACCCGAACGCCGCGGGCCTCTTGCTGGTCGGCCTCTCGAACGGCGTCGTGGCCTTCAAGCCCGGCTGCGACGTCGAGGTGCTGCCGCTCCTGCTCCCGCCCGCGCCGATCGCGCTCGACGGACTCGGCGAGGAGTGGCTCGCGGCGCACGTCCCGCCCGGCGTCGGGCCGTTCGACCTGTTCGTCCAGTCGTTCTTCTTCGTGCCGCCGTCGAAGCTGCCGGCGGCGACGAAGCCGGTGCAGATCCACATCGAATAGTCCGGCGCGTGTGCGTCGCGGTCGTCGAGGGGCCGCCCGGCCGAACCACGGGCGGCCCCTCTCTCTTGGCGCGAACTCGCGGCGAGCGGTAGAACGCCCCGCCCGATGACGAAGCCCGAGCCGAAACCCAAGTCCCCGCACCTGCCCGCGCGCGGCACGCGCCGCGACGACGAGGCCGAGAACCCCGAGCGCGTGTTCGCGTCGATGGAGCAGCTGCTCGGCCGGCCGTTCCAGGATCGCGCGCTCCTGAAGACCGCGCTCACCCACCCGTCGATGCGCGACTTCGCGAAGGTGAGCTACGAGCGGCTCGAGTTCCTCGGCGACGCGGTGCTCGGGCTCGTGATCGCCGAGCACGTCTACCACCGCTTCCCCGACTCCGACGAGGGCGAGCTCACCCGCATCAAGTCGTCGGTGGTGAGCCGCGCCGCGCTCGCCCACCTCGGCAAGCGGCTGCGCATCGCCGAGCACCTCCTGATGGGCAAGGGGATGCACAACCAGGGCCCGGTGCCGCGCAGCGTGACCGCCAACGCGACCGAGGCGATGATCGGCGCGCTCTACGTCGACGCCGGCTTCGACCCGGCGAAGGAGTTCGTGCTGCGCCACTTGGGCGACCTGATCCGGCGCAGCTCGACGAAACGGCCCGCCTCGAACCACAAGTCGCTGCTGCAGCTCCACACGCAGCGCCTGGCACTCGGCACGCCGACCTACGAGGTGCTCGCCGTCTCCGGCCCCGACCATGAACGGACGTTCGAAATGCGTGCCCTCCTGAACGACCGCGTCTTCCCCTCCGCCATCGGCGCCAACAAGAAGAAGGCGGAGCAGCGCGCCGCCAAGCTCGCGCTGCGCATCCTCGAAGCCGAGGAGAAGGGCCTCGCGGCCCCCGCGCCCGACACCATCGAGTCGGACGACGAGGCGGAGTGAGCCGGTCGGCCGGGGTCAGGGACGACGCGTGCGCGGCTGCAACTCGCTCGGTGTGGCGGAGCGGACCTGGCGGACGTTCAGGGTGTAGACGTCGCGTGTCGATTCGTCCGCCTCGAAGACCTCGACCATGACGTTGTCCGCATCGAGGATCTCGACGACGACGCCCGGGTCACCCTTCACGAGACCGAGCTCGGGGACGTCCACGTCGATCACGACGCACTCGAGAAGCTTGAACTTCATCGCATTCTCCCTGGATGCGCCGTCACGAGGCGTACGAAGGACTCTCCGCATTCTCCACGAATCGTGCGCGCCGCGAAGATCCTGCTCGAGACGACGCCACGCGAGCCGCACGCTCCCGACGCGAACTGGTGACGGCGCGAAACGCGCGGCGCCGCGCGCCGTCGTAGGATCTCGCGCTTCGTCTCCATGACCGCTTCCTCCCTTCCGCGTCCTGCCGTCGCTGCGGCGCTCCTCGAAGTCGATCGAGGTGTGCGGGAGGCGGCGTCGGTCAGCGAAGTGCGCGGGTCGGCGGCGGCGCTGTTCGTGGCGGCGCTCGCGGCGCAGGCGAAATCGCGGCTGCTGGTGGTCGTGCCGCGTCCATCCGACGCGCGCGACGTCGAGCTCGACCTGAAGAGCCTCGCGCCGGAGCTCGCGGCGCTGCGGCTGCCGGAGCTCGAGCCGTTCGCGGCGGGCAGCCCGGAGGCGCGCCGCAACAAGAGCGAGCGGGAGAAGGCGCTCGCGGCGCCGCGCGACCCGCACGGCGCGCGCGTCGTCGTCGCTTCGCTCGCGGCGCTCGCCGACGCGACGGGCGACCCCGCCGTCGTCGCGGCGTCGCGCCACGTGATCCGCGCGAAGTCGAAGGTCGACCGCGACGACCTGCGCCGCCGCCTCTACGCGACCGGGCTCGAGCCCGCGCCGCTCGTCTCCTCGCCGGGCGAGGTGAGCTTCCGCGGCGACATCGTCGACTTCTTCCCGTACGGCGCCGACGCGCCGCTGCGCCTCGAGTTCTTCGACGACGAGGTGGAGTCGATCCGCGCCTTCGACCCCGAGTCGCAGCGCTCGACCGGCGAGCTGCTCGCGCTCGCGCTGCCGGAGCCGCCGCGCCTCGCGCAGGTCGGGGCGGAGAGCCGCCGCTTCACCGCGCTCGACCACTGGGCGACGCCGCCGCTGGTCGTGCGGATCGACCCCGTCGGCCTCGAGCTCGCGGGCGCGAAGGCCTCCGAGGAGTCGGCGACGCGCGGCGGAGAGCTCGAGCAGGCGCACCGGCGCCTCCTCGCGCAGCGCCGCGTCGACCTCCATCCCGAGCTGCACCACGGCGCGGACCAGTCGCTCGGCGCGCGCGCGATCGAAGGAGCCGGCGGCGTCCAGGAGCTCGGCCGCTGGCTGCAGCTCCTGCCGGCCGAAGTGACGAAGATCGTCCTCTATTCGGCGACCGCGGCCGAAGGGAAGCGCATCACGCAGCTCCTGCGCGACGCGGTCGCCGCCGCGCCACCTCGCCGCTCCGTCGTCGACGCGCGCGGCAGCCTCGCCGCCGGCTTCCTGCTCCCGTCGCTCGGGATCTGGGTCGGCAACCACCACGAGCTGCTGTCGCGCACGCGGCTCAAGCGCGCCGACGACACGGCGGCGACGCCGGCGCGGCCGCTGCGCGAGCTGCTCGAGCTCACGCCCGGCGAGTACGTGATCCACCAGACGCACGGCGTCGCGCTCTTCCGCGGCATGAAGGAGACGCCGGCCGAGGGCGGCAGCGAGGACTACCTCGAGCTCGAGTTCGACGAGGGCACGACGCTCTTCGTGCCGGCGTCCAAGATCGACCTGGTCACGCGCTACGTCGGCGCGGGCGGGTCGGCGCCGAAGCTCGACAAGATCGGCGGCAAGTCGTGGTCGAGGAAGAAGGCCGACGTCGAGGCGGCGCTCGACGAGATCTCGGGCGAGCTGCTCGAGCTGCAGGCGGCGCGGAAGCTCCGGCCGGGCCACGGCTTCGCGGTCGACGACGAGATGCAGGCCGACTTCGAGGCCTCCTTCCCGTGGGCCGACACCCACGACCAGGTGACGGCGGGCGAGGAGATCAAGCGCGACATGGAGCAGCCGCGCGCCATGGACCGCCTGCTCTGCGGCGACGTCGGCTTCGGCAAGACCGAGCTCGCGATCCGGGCGGCGTTCAAGGCGGCGACGCAGGGGAAGCAGGTCGCGATCCTCGCGCCGACCACGCTGCTGGTGCGCCAGCACCTCGAGACCTTCAAGAACCGCATGGCCGACTACCCGATCCGCATCGAGGCGTTGTCGCGCCTGACGCCGGCGGCCACCGCGAAGGAGGCCGTCCTGGGGCTCGCCGACGGCCGCGTCGACGTCGTGATCGGCTCGCACAAGCTCTTGTCGCCGAAGGTCTCGTTCAAGGACCTCGGCCTGCTCGTGATCGACGAGGAGCAGCGCTTCGGCGTGAAGCACAAGGAGTCGCTGAAGCGCCTGAAGACCACGGTCGACGTGCTCACGCTCTCCGCGACCCCGATCCCGCGCACGCTCCACATGGCGCTGGTCGGGCTGCGCGACATCTCGACGCTGCGCGAGCCGCCCAAGGGCCGCCAGCCGGTCGAGACCAAGGTCACCTACGACGACGACGACCTGGTGCGCACCGCCATCGAGCGCGAGCTCGCGCGCGACGGCCAGGTCTTCTTCCTCTTCAACCGCGTCGGCCCGATCTTCGAGGTCGCGGCGCGCGTGAAGAGCCTCGTCCCGCACGCGAAGGTCGGCGTGGCGCACGGCCAGATGTCGGCGACGCGCCTCGAGAAGGCGGCGCTCGACTTCGCCGAGCGCAAGATCGACGTGCTGGTCTGCACGACGATCATCGAGTCGGGCATCGACATCCCGACGGTCAACACGTTGCTGGTCGAGCGCGCCGACTTGATGGGCCTCGCCGACCTCCACCAGCTGCGCGGCCGCATCGGCCGCAGCGAGCGGAAGGCCTACGCCTACTTCTTCATCCCGCGCAAGCCCCTGCCGGCGGTCGCGCTCAAGCGGCTGCGCGCGCTCGAGGGGCTGTCGCACCTCGGGTCGGGCTTCGACATCGCGATCCGCGACCTCGAGATCCGCGGCGCCGGCAACCTGCTCGGCAAGGAGCAGTCGGGCCACATCGCGTCGGTCGGGTACGACCTCTACTGCCGCCTGCTCGCGAAAGTCATCGCCAAGAAGCGCGGAAGAAAGCCGCCGCCGGAGCCGGAGGAGATCGACGTCGGGCTCGGCGTGCCGGCCTTCCTGCCGCGCGAGTACGTCCGCGCCAGCCACCAGCGCATGGAGCTCCTGCGCCGGCTCGGCGAGGCGCGCGGCGAGACGGCGCTCGGAGAGCTCTTCTCCGAGGTGAAGGACCGCTACGGCCGGCCGCCCGCGCCGCTCGTGAACCTCTTCGACACCTTCCGGCTGAAGGAGGACTGCCGCCGCCTCGGGATCGGCCGCGTCTTCTTCGCGGGCAGCGGCGACGTGCTGCTCTTCATCCGCGACTACGGGAAATTCGGGAGGCTCACGCTGCGGCGCGGCGAGGGGCGCCACGTCGAGGGGTCGCGAGTGATGATCGTGCTCCCGCCCGACGTGCGCGGAGGAGTGGCGGTGCTGCACTTCCTGCTCGACCAGCTCGGCGAGGGGCCGCGCGACGCGCGCGCGGTTGGGGGTTCCCGGCCGGCGGAGCCGGCCGCTAACGTGCCCGCTTCGCCGACCGCGCACCCGAAGGGCCGCACCTCTTGATCGAAGCCTGCCTCTCCTTCGCGCTGCTCGCCCTGCCGCAGCAGGATCCGCAGAAGATCGGCAACCAGGACCCGAGCAAGCAGGTGCCGGCGCCCGCCCCCGCGCCCGCGCCGTCCGGCGACCTGAAGCCCGACGCGAAGAAGGTCGACGTCGCCGAGATCGACGCGAAGAGGGACCCGCAGCGCGAGGAGGCGGTCAAGCAGAAGGCGGCCGCCACCGAGCGCGCGATCGACCAGCTCGACATGAACCGCGTGGTGGCCGCCTCCAACGGCGACGTCTTCACGCAGCGCGACGTGCTCCTCGACTGGAAGCTCATGGGGCGCTCCGACGCCAACCCCGACCGCGGCGTCGTCCCCAACGACAAGGAGGCGCGCCAGATCATCAAGGACATGGTGCGCAGTCGGATGTGGCTCGCGCACGCGCGCCTCTTCCCGAGCTGGTCCGAGATCGCGACGTCGGAGCTGATCGACGAGTACGCCAAGATCTACTTCGGTCCGCTCCTCTCCGACCCGTCGCTGACCGAGGAGGAGAAGAAGCTGATCCGGCGGCGCGGCGAGGAGATCCTGGCGCAGATCGTCGTGCTCAACAACGACCCGGAGTTCCGGCGGGCCGGGACGGCGCGGCCGGCCGACATCCAGCGTTACTGGACGCTGCGCCCGGAGCGCCACCGCGAGCCGACGCGCACCACGCTCGCGCGCGTGCAGCTCGGACGCGAGCTCTACGGCGACAAGGTCGACGAGCTCGCGGCCCAGATCCGCAAGCGCGCGGTCGAGATGGGCAGCCTCGAGGCGGCGGCGAAGGAGCTCGCGCCCGGAAGCTACAGCGAGCCGCGCGAGCTGAGGACCGTCTCGCTCGAGGGCGAGACGTCGATGCGCGACGAGATCTACGCCTTCGCCAAGACGGCGCAGACGGGCGAGCTCTCGGCTCCGCTCGGCTTCAAGTCGACCGTGATGATCTTCTCGGTCCTGGAGCGCACCGAGGGGAAGGATCTCACCTTCGAGCAGGCGGCGCCGCGGCTCAAGGAGGAGATCGAGATGATGCGCCGCCAGTTCCGCAACGAGGAATACTTCGTCATCAAGATCCT
>DASRRB010000279.1:0-18904 GCA_035695985.1 Planctomycetota bacterium
CGAAGTGGGCGCTGCCCGGTTTCGTCGACTGCCACGACCACGTCGGCGGCGGGCTGCAGGACCTGAACGACGGCGTCTTCCTCACCAATCCCGGGCTGCGCTCGCTCGACACGATCACGCCCGAGAACGACAACGTGAAGAACGCGCTCGCCGGCGGCGTGACGACGGTGCTGGTGATCCCGGGCTCGGGCAACAACTCGGCGGGCTTCGGGACGATCGTCAAGACGTTCGGCCACACGCTCGACGAGGTGCTGGTCCGC
Organism: Planctomycetota bacterium; assembly: GCA_035695985.1. Lineage (GTDB taxonomy): Bacteria > Planctomycetota > B15-G4 > B15-G4 > SIAN01 > DASRRB01. The sequence goes on from DASRRB010000279.1 coordinate 261, forward strand.
TATCCCGGCTCGCTCAAGATCGCGCAGTCGGGCAACCCGGAGCGCTACTGGTACGGCGTCGGCCGCTCCTTCATGAACTGGAACACGCGCGACACGCTCCTGCGCGCGCGCGAGTACCACCTGAAGTGGAAGGCGTTCGAGGCGGGGAAGGGGAGCAAGCCCGAGTTCAACCCGTTCTTCCACGACTTCCGCGGACTCTTCGAGCGGAAGTTCCCGGTGACCGTCCACACGCAGATCTACCAGGTCGTCGCCGAGACGATCCAGATGCTGCACGACGAGCTCGGCCTCTGGACCGTGCTCGACCACAGCGAATTCGACGCGGTGCAGCTCGGCGGCCAGACCAGCAAGCGCGACATGTTCGTGATCGTCGGCCCGCGCGTGCTGCACTACGAGCGCAAGAACCGGACGATCACCGGCCTGTGCGCCGACTGGCTGCGCTACGGCCACGGCAAGCAGAAGATCGGCGTCAACACCGACGCGCCGGTGCTCCCGCAGCAGGACCTGCCGATGCAGGCCGGCATGGCGGTGCGCTTCGGGCTGCCGAAGGAGCTGCGCATCCCGGCGCTCACGCGCGTGCCGGCGCAGGCGCTCGGCCTCTGGGACCGGCTCGGCTCGCTCGAGCCCGGCAAGGACGCCGACGTCGGGCTGTGGACCGGCGACCCGTGCGATCCCAAGAGCGCCTGCCTCATGACCTTCGTCAACGGTCGTCTCGCCTACGACGCCAAGACCATGGGCCGCCGGTACTAGCCGCGTGCGTCCAGGAGCTGCCATGCACCTTCGAGCGATTCCTGCGGCCGCCGCGTTCACGGTGTTCGCCGCGCTGGCGGCGATCCCGGCGCGTGCCTCGGCGGCGCGCGACGACGGCGACGACCACTACGTCGCGATCCACTGCGGCCGCGTGATCACCGGCACCGGCGAGGAGAAGGAGCACGTCACCGTCCTGGTGAAGAACGGGAAGATCCAGGCGATCGGGGAGAAGGTCGAGCTGCCGCGCCCGTGCAAGGTGATCGACGCGACGAAGCTCGTCGCGATGCCGGGACACGTCGCGCCGCACAGCCGGATCTCGCTCATGGACTTCCCGCGCGCCGGCGCGCGCGCCGACCTGAAGGTCGCCGACGAGTTCTTCCCGGCCGCCGACGCCTTCGACGTGCCGCTCGCCGCCGGCTTCACGACGCTGCAGCTCGTGCCGCCCGGCGCGATGGGGATCCCGGGCCGCGCGATGATCGTGCGCACCGCCGACGTCGGCGCCGGCTTCGTGGTCGAGCCGGTCGGCGCGATCAAGGCGAATCTCCTGACGCCGGCGCAGGACCGCCGGATGCTGAGCGAGGCGCTGAACGGCGCCAAGCGCGAGATCGAGAAGGTCGAGAAGGCGCGCGCCGAATTCGAGGCGAAGAAGAAGGCGGCCGCCGAGGCGGAGCAGAAGAAGAAGGAGGAGGAGGCGAAGAAGGCGCCGGCGCCCGGCACGCCGCCGGGCACGCCTCCCGGCACGCCGCCGAATCCGCCTCCGAATCCCAATCCCAATCCGCAGCCCCCCAACCCACAGCCCAAAGAAGGCGAGCCGCCCAAGCCCGAAGGCGCCAAGCCGGCCGAGCCAAAGCCGCCGGAGGAGTTCCAGCCGCCGCCGATCGCTCCGCCGCTGCAGCCGTTCGTCGACCTGATCCAGAAGAAGCCGGGCGCGCTGCTCTTCGTGCGGATCGGCGCGGCGACGACGTATCTCCACTTCCTCGAGGCGACCAAGGACTTCGAGGTCGCGCACGTCCTCTACGCCGACGTGACGCCCGCGCGCGGCCGGCCGCAGCCGTTCTTCGGCGTGCCGGGCACCGACCTCCACTGGGCCGCGAAGAAGTTCGGCGAGAAGAAGGAGCTGGTCGTGCTCGCGCCCTACCTCTCCTACGTGCAGGGCGCGGTCGACTTCGTGAACGTGCCGGAGCGGATGGTCGAGGCGGGCGCGCACGTCGCGTTCACGCCGAACGGCGACGCGCCCGACGAGTTCAACCTCTTCCGGTACAACGTGAACGAGGTGATCAAGGGCGGGATGAAGCGCGCCGACGCGATCGCCGCCATGACCAAGCACGCCGCCGAGGCGATCGGGATGCAGGAGCGGCTCGGCACGCTCGAGGTCGGCAAGGACGCGAACCTGCTCTTGCTCTCGGCCGACCCCTTCGACGTGCAGGCGCGCGTCGAGCAGGTCGTGATCGAGGGCGAGGTCGCCTGGTCGCGCGAGAAGAAGGGGCGGAGCTGACGATGGGCCGGCACCTCGAGGGACTCGCGCTCCTGCTCGCGCTCGCGGCCGCGCCGCGCTCTCCGGCGCAGGAGGCGTTCACCGACGTCACGCCGGCGCGCGCGCGGCTCGACGACAAGAAGCCCGACGACAAGAAGCCGGGCGACGAGAAGAAGCCGGCCGACGCCAAGGACGCGAAGAAGCCGGACGAGAAGAAGGCCGAGGAGGAGAAGAAAAAGAAGGAAGAAAAGAAGGACGAGTGGCTCGCCGTGCTGAACGGCGACGTCCACACCATCACCGACGGCGTGCTGCGCGGCGCGACGCTGCTCGCGAAGAACGGCCGCATCCAGGCGGTCGGCTACGCGATCGAGGTCCCCGCCGAGGCGGCGACCATCGACGCGGCCGGGATGCACGTCTACCCCGGGCTGCTCGCGGTCAACTCGACCGGCGTGCTCGGCGGCGAGCCGGTCGACCTCACGACCGACGTCTACTCGCAGAACATGACCTTCGCGCTCGCGTGCGGCTGGACGACGATGGTCTCCGGCAACAGCGCCGGGAAGCTCACCTGGGGGTCGCTCGACGGCCTCCTCCTGCGCAGCAACCTCTGGATGCGCGTCAACTACGCGAGCGGCGACGAACGCCGCCGCATCCGCGAGGAGCTCGACGCGGCGCGCGACTTCCTGCGCAAGCGGCGCGCGTTCGAGCAGGCCCGGGCGTCGGGCCAGGAGACGCCGGAGCCCAAGCCGGAGGGCGTGAACGAGGCGTGGCTCAAGCTGCTGGGCGGCGACGTGCTGGCGCGCTTCGACGTCGGCTCCGTCGAGGACCTGCGCAGCATCGCCAAGCTCGTCACCGAGTACGGCTTCAAGGCGGTGATCTTCGGCGCGACCGAGGGGTGGATCGTCGCGGAGGAACTCGGGCGCGCCGGCGTCTCGTGCGTCATCACGCCCCACACGCCGCGCGTGGCCGACACGCAGCGCAACCGCGCCAACGGCGCCACCATCGAGAACGCCGCGCTGCTCTGGTCGCACGGCGTCAAGGTCGCCGTGATCCCGCAGAGCCAGCGGCTCAGCAGCGACGGCCTCCTCGACCGCGACCTGCGCACGCCGACGGTCGAGGCGATGCTCGCGATGCGCGGCGGCCTGCCGCACGACGCGGCGGAGGCCGCGCTGACGATCAACGCGGCGCGCATCCTCGGCGTCGACGACCGCGTCGGCTCGCTCGAGCCGGGCAAGGACGCCGACCTGATCATCCTGGACGGCGACCTGCTCGCGTACGACTCCTTCGTCTACTACGCGGTCGTGAACGGCCGCCTCGTCTACGACAAGGCGAAGGAGCCGCTCTTCCGCGACCTGCGGCCGCGCCCGTCGACCTACAAGGAGCCCAAGCCCGAGCCGCCGCCGGAAGCCAAGCCCGAACCCAAGAAGGAGGAGGGCGCCGGCGAGAAGAAGGAGGGTGAGGGAAAACACGAAGGCGAGAAGAAGCCGGGCGACGCGCCCAAGGACGGGGAAAAGCCCAAGGACGGCGAGAAGCCGAAGGGCGAGCCGAAGCCTGAAGAGAAGCCCAAGCCCGACGACAAGCCCAAGCCCGAAGAGAAGCCGAAGCCCGATGGCGGACCTCCGGCGCCGAAGCGCGACCGGACGGCGATCTCGAGCGACTCGATTCGCGCCGACTCCTGACGCGAGGTCGACGTCGCGACGCGCGCGCGCGGGCACTCGCGCTGGAATGCGCCACAGATCTCCGTGAAGATGGCCCCCGCTGCCCGGGCCGGCTTTCCGGAGCTCCATGACCCTCCCGACGCTCTTCCTCTCGCACGGCGCTCCCGACCTCGTCACGAGCGAAGCCGCCGCGCGCAACTTCCTCGAGGGTCTGTCCGAACTCGTCTCCGCGCCGCGCTTCATCGTCGTGGCGTCGGCCCACTGGTGCACGCAGCGCCCCGCCGTCGACGTCTCCGCGAAGCCGGCGACGCTGCACGACTTCTTCGGCTTCGGCGTCGAGCTCGAGCAGGTGAAGTATCCGGCGCGCGGGGCGCCCGACGCGGCGAAGAGGACGGTCGCGATGCTGCGCGCGGCCGGGTTCTCGTGCGACGAGCGCGAGCGCGGCCTCGACCACGGCGCGTGGGTGCCGCTCGTGCTGGCGTGGCCGCGCGCCGACGTGCCGGTCTTCCAGGTCTCGCTCTCGCCGGGGCTCGGCCCCGCCCACCACGTCGAGCTCGGCCGCGCGCTCGCGCCGCTCGCCGCCGTCGGCGGCCTCGTGATCGGGAGCGGCGGCGCCGTCCACAACCTCGGCGAGCTCGGGACGAAGGACGCCCCGTGGGCGCGCGCCTTCGACGACTGGCTCGTCGCCGCCGTCGAGGCCGGCGACGAGGACGCGCTCGTGCACTGGCGCGAGAACGCCCCCGACGCCGCGCTCGCCCACCCGACCGACGAGCACTACCTCCCGCTGCTCGTCGCCTTCGGCGCCGCCGGCGAGAACGCCCGCGGCCGCCCCCTCCACCGCAGCTTCACCTACGGGACGCTCAGCATGACGGCGTTCACGATCGCGACGACGACGCGACCGTGAGTCGACGACGGAAGGGGCGGCGATGGCGTCAGCGGCCGGCGAGCGCGCGCGCCTCGTCGAGCCGCTTGCGGGCGAGCGCCGATCCGGGATGGAGTTCGAGGTTCGCGGCGAAGACTTCGACCGCGAGCTTCGGCGCCCGCGCGCTGACGTAGACCAGGCCGAGGGCGTTCAGGAAGTTCTCGTCGAGCGCAGCGGCGCCGGGCTCCGCCTGCAGCGCGCGCGCGGCGGCGAGCAGGGGGGCGGGGTCCTTGGGATCGACGAGCTTCGCCAAGGGGCGCTCGCGCTCGTAGCCGGCGAGCTGCGCGTCGAGGCGGGAGGCGAGCTCCGCTTCCGGAAACCAGCGACCGCGCGCCATGACGCCGGCGCGCTTGCCGACGTTGCGCACGTCGGCGAGCGGATCGGCCTCGAGCAGCAGGAGGTCGGCGCCGGCGCCGGGGGCGATGCGGCCGATCGGGGGCGACAGCGCGAGGAGATCGCCGCTCCGCACCGTCGCCGCGGCGAGCGCGTCCCACGGCGGCAGGCCGGCGGCGACGAGCGCCTCGAGTTCGCGCGACACGGAGGCGCCGGGCACGACGCACGGCACCATCGCGTCGGTACCGAGCAGGATCGGGACGCCCGCCTCGTGCAGCGCCTTGACCACCCGCGCGAGGAAGTCGCGGTTGCGCCGCAGCCCGGCGACGTCGTCCTTCGTGAAACGCCGCGGATACTCGTTCAGGTCGCGCTCGAAGATCCGGCGCGAGAGCGGCGGGAGGAGGCGCGTCTCCGGACGCGCGAGGACCCGGTCGAGGTCCTCGACCTGGTCGGCGATGCCGCCGTAGACCTCGAGCGTCGCGCTGACGCGGACGCCCGCCTTCTTCACCCGCGCGACGGCCGCCTCGATCTGCCCGGCGTCGCGTCCGTGGCCCGCGCGATCGAAGTAGGTGTAGAGCAGCTCTTCGGCGTGCGCGATCTCGGCCATGCCGCCGATCGTCAGCACCTCCTCGAGCTCGAGGTTGCGCGGCACGTGGCCGACGACCGGGAGGCCGACCTCCTCGCCGACCTCGACGAGCCGCGTGAAGCTCTCCTTCGAGAGCGCGCCGTGGATCTTCAGGCAGTCGTAGCCGGCGTCGGCCTGCGCCCGCACCGACGCCTCGACCTCGTCGGGCGTCTTGACGTAGGGCTCGTTCAGGAAGGGACCGCTCGTGAGGAAGCGCGGGCCGATCCGCTCGCCGCGCCGCACGGCTTCGCGAAGGTCGAGGTGGAACGGGCTCCCCTTCAGGTTGCGCACGGTCGTCACGCCGTGGGCGAGGTAGAGGAGGAGATCGCGCGCGTCGAAGAGGTGGATGTGGTCGTCGATCAGGCCGGGCAGCAGGAAGCGGCCCGCGCCTTCGACGCGGGTTGCGCCCGGCGGGATCGCGACTTCGGCGGCGGCGCCGACGGCATCGATGCGACCGCCGCGGACGACGACGGTCTGGTGCGGCAGCGCGCCCGGCCGGTCCATCGGCAGCAGCGTGACGTCGACGAACGCGACGACGTCGTCATCGGCAAGGGCGCGTCGCGGCGTCGGCACGAACGCGAGGGCGATCGAGGCGACGAGTGCGACGCAGTGCATGCCCCGAAACTCTGCGAGCCGCCGACCGGGACTTCGAGCCGCCACCGTGGCGCGTGACGTCGGATCGGTGGGACGGCGATCGTACGTGCGCTGCGCACGGGCGGTTCAATCGGACGTCTGAGTCGCGCGCACGGCGTTCGACACCGACCACGGGTTCGAGTGGTAGCCGGTCACGACCCACGCCTGGAACCACACCGAGTAGCCCGGAGGCAACCCCGGCGGCCAGATCCCCGACACCGACACGTCGCCACCGGGACTCATGACGAGCGGCAGCAGGAGATCGGGCGTCGGGACGAGCACGTCGTCGCCGATCGGCAGATTCAGTTCGCTGGCTCCCGCGACCAGGACGACCAGGTTGCCGTCCCAGAAGGTGTCGTAGACGTGCAGCGTCACCGTCGACTGCCCGTCGAGGCGGCCCCAGCCGGCGAGAGAGGGCTCGGGAATGTTCGTATCGGACAGCGCCGTCCAGCCGTTCGGCTCGTCGAATTGGGCCACCCAGACGGCCCCCTCCACGGCCGGGTAGTCGTCTCTGTAGGGCCAGCCGTGCGCTCCGAAATACGCGCGACTTCCGACGAGATCGACGGAGCACCCGAATTCGTCGTACGGCGCCTCGTCGGGCGCCCGCACGATCGACTGCAGCGTCCACGCTCCCGCGACTCTCGCGAACAGGGCCATCTCGTCGCCGTGACTCGGCGGCCCCCCCCATCCCGGAACGGTGGTCATCAGCAGGTCGCCGTCCGCCGCCATCGACGCGCCGTCGACGTCGCCGTCGAGCACCTGCGAGGAGCTCCACGCTCCGGCCGTCCGTTCATAGACGACGATGCAGGGACGCAACACGCTCGAGCCTGGAGTGGCGATGCCGCCGAACGCGAAGAGGCGCTCTCCGTCCACGATGAAGTTCCCGAACAGCGAATCGGCGCCGCCCGCGGGAGCGTCGATCTGGCCGGTCAGCTGCCAGGTGTCGTCGAACCGGTCGCTCGATCCGTGCTTGTCCCGTGCATAGAGGAGCACGCCGCCGTTCGCGCCGACCTGGTCGCGAGAATCGCTTGCCAGCGCCAGTCCGCCGCCGTCGATCAGCGCGACGCACGCGCCGAGAGAGGAGGTGGCGGTCGCCGGATCGGGGTCGAGGCGTGCCTGCTCCGTCCACCGATCGTCGAGCAGCGTCTTCGGGGAGCGATCGTCGCGGGCGAAGACGTACGCCGCCGCCCGTTGCGGCGCGCCCTCGAGCAGGGGGACGCCGAGCAGCGCGATGCCGTCGCAGAGCGCGACCGATCTGCCGAAGTACTGCGAGGTCCACGGGTCGGAGATCTCGAGCGCCTGCAGCTCGACCCAACGGTCGTCGAGAGGCGTCGGGGTCTCCTGGCGATCGCGCACGAAGATCCATGCGCCGCCCTTTCCCGGCACCCACGAACCGTCGTCGTCACTCGAACCCACGAGCAGCTCGTCGCCATCCGCCGACAGCGCGGCTCCGAACCGCAGGCCGGGCCGCGCCGCGGCGGGTACGAAGCTCGTGATCTCGACCCAGCCCGACGGCTGTTCCGAGTAGACGTGCACCCGTCCGCTCGCGTCCGCCTCCTCCTCGGCGACGAAGAGCACGTCGTCGTGCTGGAGGACCGTCATCCCGAAGCGGTGCTCCGCGCCGCCGCCCGCCTCCTGGATCTTGGTGACGAAGCACTGTGACCGGGCCGGTCCCGCCAAGACGCAGAGCGCGATCGGGAACATGAACATGGAACGGCGCGCGAGCATGTCGGGATCCTCCGCCGGCAGGCGATCCCCTGCCAACGAGGGTCAGGCAATCGAGCGGCCGCGCGCCGGCCCTCCGGTGCGAGGGCAGATCGTGCGAAGGCGATGGCATTCCTTCCCGGCCCTGCGCGGAGGGCTTCCCGACGCGCACGCGGGAGGCGGGACGCCGCCACGCCTACGGAATCGTCACGCCCACCGTGTTCGTGAACTTCATGTTCTTCGCCGCGAGGTCGGGCCCGATCAGCGACTGCAGATAGAAGCTGAAGCCCGAGTAGATCGGGTCGCTCGGGAGGGTGCCGGGGATGTCGTACTGCTCCGCCGGCAGCGTCGCGGAGAAGAGCAGCATGAAGTGGTTGGTGAGGTCGAGGCCGAGTACGCCGTAGGGAGGAAGCGGAATGGAGGCGGTGCCGAGGCTCAGGAAGGTGAGGTCGGTGTCGCCCACGTCGCCGTAGGCGGAGATCGTGACGTTGCCGCCGAGCACGATGTCGCCGGTGACGTCGAGCGCCGGGTACGACACGACCGCCTTGGGCCAGACGCCCGTCCCCATGAACGACGTCATCTGCAGGTCGAGCAGGCCGGGCGGCACCGTCCCGGTGTCGCAGCCGCAGCCGATCTCGTTGGGGACGTAGATGTTCGTGCACGCGATCCCGCCGAGCGACACGGTCGTGTCCTCGGACGTCGTGAAGAAGTCGCCGTGGATCGTGAGGTGGACGGCGCTGCTGCCCGACGGGATGCGCGTCGGCGTGACGTCGGTGAACTGCGGCGGCATCGGCGCCGTCACGCCCGACTTCATCAGCGGGTCGCACACGACGACGTTCATCCACGAGAGGAAGGGGAGCGCGTGGTAGTAGGCGAGCCCCGCCTGCAGCCCCTGGAAGTAGTGGGGGAAGAGGAATTGCGGGATCGCGACGGCGTCGAGGTAGGGCTCGTAGACGTGGCCGTTGGTGCCGCAGACCCCCATGTGGATCAGGTCGGCCTCGAGCGACTGCCCGTAGTTCTGGTTGCCGTCGATGTAGGTGCGCGCCGAGGTGCTGACGTAGTCGCTGGTGACCGCGCCGTTCACGAAGAGGCCGGGCCAGAAGACGCCCGAGCCCGGCGGGATCTCGCCGTAGTAGGGCACGCCCGCGTTCGCGGGGTCGTTGCTGCCCCACGAGCAGTAGCCGAGCAGGTTCGTGAACCCGCTCTGCATCGTGCCGGTGGTGTCGAGCGTGACCGGGAAGTTCATCTTGGTGAGGACGTCGTTCGCCGTCACCATCCAGTCGTTGCCCATCCCGGTGGCGGCCGTCGCGTCGAGCAGCACGCCGCCCGACGTGGCGGGAGCCAGCGAGTTGTTGATCAGCGCGAGGATGTCGGCCGGCACGCCGGTGGTGATGTCGACGTTGGTCTGGTACCCGTCGAGGCGGAACACCATGTAGGAGAGGTTCGCGTTGCTCCAGGTGGCCGGCGAGTGGTACGTGTGGAAGAACGGGTTGATGACCTTGCCGGCCTGCCCGCCGTCCGGGACGTTGTTGGTGAAGAGCTGGGTGAGCTCGGAATCGACCGACGCCGCCTCCGCCACCGGCCCCGTCCCGCCCGGATCGGCGATCTTCAGCGGGATGTCCTTGGTCAGCACGATGTACTTGATGACGTCCTTCAGGTCGGGGCGGTCGTTGGTGAAGAAGTTCACCAGCTTGTCGCGGATGCGGAAGTTGTACTGGCCGCGCGTGATCTCCTCCGTGAGCGGCGTCTTCACCGGCAGGTGGAGGATGTGGTCCGTCGCGATGCCGCGCACGGTGGCGTAGTAGGTGCCGATCGCCTGCGAGATCGCGCTCGCGTCGCTCACGACGATCAGCACGCCGTCGGGGCCGACGTCCTGCTGCGCGGCGGCGCGCGGCGCGAAGCCGGCGAGCGGCGCGGCGGCGAAGACGAGAGCGCGGACCGAGGCACGACCGAGGGAGTTCGACGCCTTCATCGCTGGATCCCCATCTCTTCCCGGCAGGGATTCGGACGGGGCCTCGCGACCCGCGAGGCCCGGGAACGGCGCGAAGTCATAGCTCTCAGAGGGAAAACAGGCGATCCATCTGTCCGGCGATCTGCGCCAGTCGCTTCCGGTCCCCGCCGCCCACCTCGGCGGTCGCCCAGTTCCCCCCGGGCGCCGTCGAGAAGCCGACCTCGTCGAGCGCCGCCATGACCGCGGCGTAGCCCGCGTCGCCCTCGCCGAGCTCGACCTCGAAGCCCTTCCAGCGCCCCTGCTCGTCGCGCTTCTTGTTGCTGTAGTCCTTGATGTGGAGCTTCGCGATGCGCTTGCCCAGGATGCGGATCCACTGTTCGGGCCGGCCGTAGGTGACGACGTTGCCGACGTCGAAGTGGAACGCGGCCCATTCGCTCTTCAGCTCGTCGACGTAGCGCGCCGCCTCGAGCGGGGAGAGCAGGAAGCCGTTCCAGACGTTCTCGACGGCGATCTTCACCTTCACCTGCGCCGCGTGCGGCAGGACCTCGCGGATCGCCTCCTGGCTGCGCGCGTACGCCTCGTCGTAGGGCAGGTCGCCGTTCACGACCGCCGGCACGAGCAGCACGCTCACCGCGCCGAGCGCCGCCGCGTCGTCGAGCGCGGCGACGAGCCCGTCGACCCCCTTCTTCCGGACGCCCGCGTCGCGGCTGTTCAGCGGGAGCGACCAGTGGACGGAATCGACCACGCCGTGCACGCGGATCCCGGTCTTCTCCTGCGCCTGCTTCAGCTCGGCGAGCGGCAACGCTTCATCGGGCCGGTCGACCTCGACGCCTTCGAAGCCGAGGTCTTTCAGGAGCTGGAACTTCTCCAGCACCGTCGCCCCTTCGCCGACCATGCCGAGCCCGACCGCCTTCTTGAGCGTGCGCTTGGGCTTGGGCTTCAGCGCGGGATCGGGCTTCTTCTCTGCGTCCTGCGCCGCCGATGCGAGAGGCAGGCGCGGTGCGAGCGCGGCCGCCGCGGCGAACGTCGCCGCGGCCTGGAGGAAGCGACGGCGCGGGAGGGGATTCATGGCGCGGCAAGATAACCTCGTCCGATCCGCAGGCCCGGGAGCGACCATGCCGTCCACCGTCTTGCCGCTCCGCGCCCTCCTCGCCGGCGCGCTGCTCGCCGCGCCGCTGCACGCGCAGTCGTCGGCGCCGCTGCCGTGGGAGCACGACTGGAAGGCGGCGTGCGCGCGCGCCGCGGCGGAGAAGCGGCCGCTCCTCGTCGTCGTGATGAAGGACCACGAAGAGGGCTGCGCGCGGATGCTCGACAAGGTCTACGCGGACAAGGAGGTGCGCCTGCGCCTCGCCAACTTCGTCCTCGTCCCGGTCAGCACCGGCACCCACACGCTGATCGAGATCGACCAGGGCGGCCAGCGCGGGCCGAGCTGCCCGCAGTTCGTGGGCGCGCTCTGCTCGGAGCACCAGGCGATCGAGCGCGAGCTGCACGCGCGGCTCGTCGAGGCGGGGAGCGACGAGGTCCTCGCGCCGCAGCACCTCGTCTTCGACATGAAGGGCGGGGGGGGCGAGATCGTGCTGCGCCGCCCCTACGAGATGAAGCGGCAGGGGCTGCTCGAATTCCTCGAGCGCGGCCTCCTCCTCGTGAACGACCCCGCAACCGCCGCGCAGCCCGGTGTCCACTCGCCTTCGGTGCAGCGTCTCGAGGACGCGATCGTGAAGGCGCGCGACGAGGCGGCGCGCACCGCGGCGACGCGCGACCTGCTCGAGGAGAACTCGCCCGAGCGCGAGATCGCCTTCCTCGACGCCGTCGACAAGGTGAGCGGCGCCGCCAACAAGGAACCGATCGTCCGCGCGGCCGGCTCGCCCGAGTGGAAGACGTGGGCGCCGACCGTCGCGAGGCTGCTCGATTCGAAGGAGCCGTGGGTGCGCGGCTGCGCGGTCGTCTCGCTGGAGGAGATCGCCGATCCGGCGTCGGGCCCGGCGCTGCTCGCGCTGTGGGACAAGGAGAAGGAGGCGGAGACGCGCAAGGACCTCCTGCGTGCGCTCGGTCCGTGCGGCGGCGGCCGGCCGGAAGTGAAGAAGCTCCTGCTCGAGCAGCTCGAGGCGCCGAAGGACCCGCTGCGCGTCGCGGCCGCGATGTCGCTCGGCTTCTTCCTCAAGGGCGACGCCGAGGTCGCCGCCGCGCTCGAGAAGCGTTACCCGAAGGAGAAGAGCACGAAGAACCGCCTCGCGATCCTCTTCGCATTCCACCAGGCGAACGATCCGGCGCAGCGCGAACGCGTCGACGCCATGACAAAGGCGGAGAAGGACGTCGACCTGCTCTCCTTCGTCGGGATCGTGCGGCGCAAGCTGAGCGGCGACGGCGGCGCGGCCGGCGGCCCGCCGGGTGGCCCGCCCGCGGGACCGCCCGACGCACCCGCCAGGTTCGCCGACTTCGGCCAGACCGTGAAGCTCCTCGCGCCGCTCTACGACGACGACAAGATCGTCCGCAACGTCGTCAAGCTCGCGAAGCGGTGGAGCAAGGGCGGGAAGGGGCCGTAGGCCGAGTCCTCCGTTCGCTCTTCAGCGCCTGCGCGAGGTCGGCGACGAGGTCGTCTTGGTCCTCGATGCCGACGCTGATCCGCAGCAGCCGGTCGGAGATCCCGGCGGCGGCGCGCGCCTCCGGGCTCATCGCGGCGTGCGTCATGGTCGCGGGATGCGCGATCAAGCTCTCCACGCCGCCGAGCGACTCGGCCAGCGAGAAGAGCTCGAGCCGGTCGAGGAAGCGCGCGACGTCGCGGCGCGCGGCCGCGTCCTCGCCCGCGAGCTCGAAGGAGATCATCGCGCCGAAGCCCGCCTGCTGGCGCCGCGCGAGGTCGTGGCCCGCGTGGCTCTCGAGCCCGGGCCAGAAGACGCGCGCCACGGCCGGATGCGCGGCGAGGAAGCGCGCCACGCGAGCGGCGTTCTCTTCATGGACGCGCATGCGCGCCGCGAGCGACCGCACGCCGCGCAGCGTGAGGAAGGAATCGAACGGCGCGCCGGTGAGCCCGAGACAGTTGGCCCACCAGGTGAGCTTCTCGTGCAGCTCCGTCGTCGCGGCGACGACGGCGCCGCCGACCACGTCGCTGTGGCCGTTCAGGTACTTCGTCGTCGAATGCACGACGAGGTCGGCGCCGAAGCGCAGCGGCTGCTGCAAGAGCGGCGAGAGGAAGGTGTTGTCGACCGCGACGAGCGCGCCGGCGCGTTTCGCCGCGGCGCAGGTCGCCGCGAGGTCGGTGATCCGCAGCAGCGGATTGCTCGGCGTCTCGATCCAGACGAGGGAGGGCGAGCGCGCGAGCGCTTGGTCGCGCGCCGCGGGGTCGGTCAGGTCGGCGAGCTCGACCTCGAGCCAGCCTTTGTCGGCGAGCGCGCGCAGGAGCCGCCACGTCCCGCCGTAGCCGTCGTGCGGTGCGAGGACGCGCGCGCCCTTTCCCGGCAGATGGAGCACGAGTGTGATCGCCGCGAGGCCGCTCGCGGTGACGACCGCGCCCGCGCCGCCTTCGAGCTCGGCGAGCGTCGTCGCGAGCAGGTCGCGCGTCGGGTTGCCGCTGCGCGTGTAGTCATACTTTCGGCGGCGGTCGAACCCCTCGAACGTGAAGTTCGTGGAGAGGTAGAGCGGCGGCACGACGGCGCCGTGCGCGGCGTCGCTCGCGATGCCGTGGCGCGCAGCGATGGTGGCGGGCTTCGTGCGACGGCTCATGCGAGCACCTCCGACAGCAGAGCGCCGAGCGCGGCGCTCTCCTTCAGGAAGGCGTCGTGGCCGAAGCGCGAGGCGATGCGCTCGAGCCGCGGTGGCGTCGCGAACTTCGCCGCGAGCGCCTGCAGCTGCTCGAACGGCACGATCTGGTCCGGGTCGGCGCCGATCAGCGTCGTGCGCGCTCGAATCTTCCCGACGTCACATCGATGCAAATCGATCGCGCGCGAGAGGCGCGAGTAGGCGTCCGCCTCGAAGCGCGTCGCGAACTCGCGCCCCTTGCCGAGCAGCCACTCCTCGACCGGAAAGCGCAGCGTTCCGCCGTCGTCGCGCGCGTCGCCGGCGAAGCGCTCTTCGAGCTCCTGCGGCGAGCGGTAGGACAGCATCGCGAAGGCGCGCGCGAGCGCGACGGCGTCTCGCGCGTCATGCCGCGATCCGAACGCGAGGAGCTCGCGCTGCAGCGCGCGCCACGCCGTCGCGAACGTACGGCTCCGGTCCGGCGCGCTGATCGCGACGATCCGCGCGACGCGCTCGGGGAAGAGCTCGCCGAACTTGAGCGCGACCATCCCGCCGTAGCTCGCGCCCACGAAGGCGTGCAGCCGCGCGATGCCGAGCGAGTCGAGCAGCCGCGCCGTCGCGCGCGCCTGGTCGCCCGACGAGACGACCGCGTCCTGGCGCTTGCCGAGGAACTCGAGGGAGAGGACGCGCACGCGCGTCGTGTCGAGCGCGAGCCCGTCGCCGACGATGCGCGGCCACCAGCCCGGCGTCGGATCGCGCGGCGAGCTCGCGACGTGGGGATGGGCCGAGATGCCGCCCTGGACCACGACGCAGGGCACGGCGCCTGCGCGCCGGTCGTATTCGTCGCCGTCGTCGGGCGCGCGCGCCGGCCCGACGAGCTCGTAGGCGAGCTCGAGCGCGGGCAGCTCGCCGCCGCGCTCCAGCGCGAGCGGCTCCGCCGACAGGAAGAGGTCCGCGGCGGGGGGGAGCGTCAGCGTGGCGCTCATGCTGCGACCCTCCGCGCGGACGCGCCGAGGTGCGCCGCGAGGTCGGTCACGAGCGCGCGCGCCGTCTTCTGCGGGCCGAGCCCGTCGCCGAGGAAGACGCGCGTCGCGCCGCTCGGAAGCGCGAACGAATAGGAGACGTGCGAGGCGGGCACGGCGAGCGCGGAGCCGGCCGCGACCTCCTCGTAGGCGAGCGCGAGCTGTCCGTCGCGCGTCGCGCGGCCGACGAGGCGCGTCGTCGCGCCGCGGGCGTGCCGCTCGCACAGCAGCTCGGGATCGAGCGCGCGCGCGTCGGCCTGCTCGCCGCGCCGCACGACGGCGTCGGGCTCGAAACGTCGGCCGAGCCAGAGCGAGGCGATCAGCGCGAGCTTGAGCGCCGCGTCGCGTCCGTCGAGGTCCTGGGTCGGATCGCGTTCGAGCAGCCCGAGCGCGCGCGCCCAGGCGCAGCCGTCGTCGAAGCTGCGCCCGCGTTCGAGCGCGCTCACGAGGGCGGTGGTTGTCGCGTTGGCGACGCAGGCGAGCGCCGTCGCGTCCTCGCGCAGCGTCGCGAGCTCGCGCGCGACCGCGCGGCCGGCGCCGCCGAAGACGGCGTTCACGCCGACGCGGCCCGATTCGATGGCCGCGAGCAGATCGTCACGGAAGTCGCGGCCGTCGCCGCGCTCGCTCCCGTTCTCCGCGCCGAGCAGCGGCGTCTTCGCCGCGAGGATCAGCGTGCGACCCTTCCGGAGCAGCGTGCGCGCCCGTTCGCGCGACCGCGCGCGCGCCGCCGGCTCGAGGCAGCTGTCGCTGCAGTCGACGACGAGGTCGGCGGCAAAGACGTCGAGCGCGACGTCGAGCGGGACGCCCGCGGACTGCGCGTGTTCGGAGAGGCGCCGCCCGGATTCCTTCCATTCGGCGAGCGCATGCGCGTCGAGACCCTCGCGCGCGAAGACGGTCGCAGTCGAATCGCTGACCGCGACCAGTCGCACCGGCAGGTCGGCGAGCTCGCGCAGGACGGCGCGGCCGACGCGGCCGGGACCGATCAGGTGCACCGACTTCTTCGTGGGCGACGGGCCGGACGAGCACGCGGCGTCGCGGCTCGGGTACGCGAGGACGGGGGCGAGCGACATGGCGGTTCTCCGATTCGGAGCCGCCGGTGGGCCGGAGAGTCCGGCCCCGGTCGCACACGCGACCGCTGGATCGGGCTCATCTTCCGGACCGCCTCGCGGCATCCGTGGGATTTGGCACCTGTCTTCCGCTTTCGCGGCGGTTGCCCCGGCTTCGTCGGGCCCAGTCCCTCAGCCGGTCTTGATGAGTTCGAGGCGCGGCAACCTAGCGAGCCGCGCCGGGGAGTCAAGTCGTCACGCGCGCGCCGCTAGCTTGAGCCGCCCTCTCTCGCAGGAGCGCCGCGTGCAGCACTACCACATGTGGGTCGACCTGAAGGAATCCCACCAGGACCTCGACTTCGCTGCCGCCGTGCGCGCCTGGCTCGGCCACCTCCAGCGCGAGCAACGGATCGAGAAGTTCACGCTCACGCGCCGCAAGCTCGGCTTCGGTCCCGACGGCCTCGGCGAATTCCACGTCTGCGTCTTCGCGAACGACCTCGCCCAGCTCGACCGCGCCTTCGACCTCGCCGCGACGCGCGACGGGGAGACCGAGAAGCTCCACCGCAACGTCTACTCGCGCGTGACGAACTTCAAGGCGGCGCTGTACCGCGATTTCCCGGATGCGGGGCGCAAGGGGGTGTGAGGGGAAGTCCCGGCCGACGTCTCCGCCGGAGCTTCGGCACGGATCGGTAGCGATCCAGGTCCCGCGGATCGTGTGAACCACCGCGTCGTGCAGCGCGGCACGCGCATTGTCGGGCGGCGCGCCCTCCCGGTCGCAAACTCGTCGCGCAGTCCCGGGAGCGAGAGGGAACGTCCATGAGAGCGCCCGCCCCCGTCGTTGCCGTCGTCATCGTCGTCGGAACGTGCCTGCGAGCCACGCCGGCCGTCGCGCAGGAGACGGCGCGCATGAACGTCGACTCGACGGGTGCGCCGTCGAACAGCAACGCGTACTACCCCTCGATCTCGGGGGACGGTCGATTCGTGTCCTTCGCCAGCTGGTCCGACAACCTGGTCTCGGGTGACACGAACCGGCAGACGGACATCTTCGTGCACGATCGCGGGACCGGAATCACCGAGCGCGTGAGCGTGAGCAGCAGCGGGGTGGAAGGAAACGGCTTTTCTTACGACTCACGCCTCTCCGCCGACGGCCGATTCGTCGCGTTCGAGAGCGCCGCCACGAACCTGATCGACGGCACCACGGTCCCGACCGGCGGCATCTTCGTGCGCGACCGGAAGAACGGCACCACGGAGCTCGCGAGCGTCGACTCCGCAGGCAACCCGGGCACCGGGTACTCCCAGCTCTGGGGCATCTCCGCGGACGGCTCGGTGGTCGCATTCTCGAGCGGCTCCACGAATCTCGTCGCAGGCGACACGAACAAGCGCAGTGACGCCTTCGTCCACGACCGCTCGACGGGCGTCACGGAGCGGGTCAGCGTCGACTCGTCGGGCGCGGAAGGGAACGCCGACAGTTACGCGGGCGGGATCTCCGCGGACGGAAGCGTCGCAGTCGTCGTGAGCTACGCCACGAACCTCGTTCCGGGCGACACGAACCAGAAGCTGGACGTGTTCGTCCGCGACCGGACCACCGGTGTCACCGAGCGCGTCAGCGTCGACTCGACGGGGCGGGAAGGCGGAGGCGACAGCTACCGGGGAGTCGTTTCGGCGGACGGTTCGATCATCGCGTTCTCGAGCGTGGCCGACGACCTCGTCGGAGGCGACCTGAACGGCGGCGAAGACGTCTTCGTCCGCGATCGAGTCCGGGGCGTCACCGAGCTCGCGACCGTCGACTCGTCCGGGTTCCAAGGCAACGGCCTCAACAACACCGTGACCGGCATCTCGTCGGACGGACGCTTCGTCGTCTTCGCGAGCGATGCCATGAACCTCGTCGACGGCGATGACAACGACTGGGTCGACGTCTTCGTCCGCGACCGCGCGACGGGGTTCACCAAGCGCTCCAGCGTCGACTCGGGCGGCTGCGAGGCGAACTCGGGCAGCGACGACCCCTCGATGTCGGCGGACGGCCAGGTGGTCGCGTTCCACAGCTACGCGACGAATCTCGTCGACGACGACACGAACGGCTTCGACGACGTCTTCGTCCACGAGCACTGCCCGCTCGACGCCGCGTGGGTGAACTACGACGTCGGCTTCCCGGGAACGTACGGCGTGCCCGCATTCACGGCGCGCAGCCTGCCCGTGCTCGGGAGCGCGCTGACGCTCGACCTCGCGAACTCCCTCGGCAACTACACCTTCGGACTGCTCTTCGTCGGTTTCGACCCGGCGAGCATCCACTCGGCGTGGGGCGGCGATCTCCTGCTGCTCCCGACGTACACGGTCGTCCTCGGATTGCCGCCGACCGGGATCTCGATCGGCGGCGACGTCCCGCTCTCGGACGCCTTCTGCGGTCTCGCCGTCGAGCTGCAGGCGATCGAGAGCGACGCCGGCGCGGCGCACGGCGTCTCGTTCACCCAGGGTCTCGAACTGCGGCTCGGCCGCTGAAACGGGGCACGTCATGCGGAACCATCGGTTCGTCCTGGGCGTGGCCGTGGCGATCACGATCGCGTCCGGGAACTCTTCGCCGGCGTCCGCGCAGATCGCGATCGAGCGCGTCGACGTCGACGCCGCGGGCAAGGAGTCCTCGCTCGGCGGCTACGCGAGCGGGATCTCCCCGAACGGGCGCTACGTCTGCTTCTTCTCCTGGTCGGGCGAGCTCGTGCCGGGCGACACGAACGCGGACGCCGACGTCTTCGTGAAGGACCGGACGACCGGCGCGATCGAACGGGTGAGCATCTCCACTTCGGGG
>DASRRB010000280.1:0-2503 GCA_035695985.1 Planctomycetota bacterium
ATCGTTGTCGAATCGCTCGTCGCCAGCTTGCGCGCGAAAGATGAGCACGAGGGTCCACAGGCGCAGATGGCGCGCGAGAAAATCCGAGACGGCGCCGCGATCGCTCCGGTTCCAGCGATCGTTGATGCCGCCGAGCACGACGACCACGTCCGGCGCGTGACGCGCCAGCAGGTCCGGCAGCGCATCGCGCATCTGCCAGGTGCTCGCTCCCGGCCGTCCCGCGGGGACGACGCTGACTCGTCCCGTCCCGAGCTGGGCGTCGAGATAGGCCTGAAGTCGCGACGGATAGGAGTCGGCTTTCGCGAAGTGGACGCCGTACGTATGGCTGTCGCCGACGCACAGCACGCGATGCTCGCCGCCGTGCTCGCTCTGCTGACGTGCGCCGACGAAGCAGTGGGCAAATCGAAGGGCCGTCTCGACGACGAGCGGCGGGAGGACGAAGGTCCCGACGAGCAGCAGCACGACGCGTCCGGTCCACGCGCGCCAATGGGGGGGGGCGACCGCTCGCCCGACGACGGATCCGTTGGTGCCTGCTTCATGGTCACGGCGAGTCGGGGTCCCACGTGACGGGTTTGGGTCCCTCGCAGCCGCGCGCTCGTTGATCCGCCGCGGGAACGCGCCTAGAGTGCGGCGCCGAATGGGCGGTTAACTCAGCGGTAGAGTACTATCCTCACACGGTAGGAGTCGGAGGTTCAAATCCTCTACCGCCCACCACGCGACGACTCCGCAGCGCGCTCGTCCCCCCGCACCGAGTCGATGATGTTTCAACGAGACGATGTTCCCGGGCTGCCTTCGGCGACCCCCACCATTAATAGGAGCGGGGGAGCGGCGTCCCCCGGGGAGAGGGCGCATCGGAATCGCCTTCCGATCGCGCGAGAAGGAACGGCCGCGGCGGACGTCTCAGCATCGCGCGGTGCGCGGACCGATGGGGGTCTCGGATCGGGCGCGCTCGACCGCGCCCACGGTGAATCGATCACCGGTGTTCCGTTCGGAGCGAACTCGTGAGACTCCTCGGCGGCTGCATCCTCGTGCTCGCCGGCGCCTCGATGGCGCGGGCGCAGTCGATGTACCCGCCCGGGATGCCGCGCGGCGGCGGCTTGCAGTCGCCCTTCGGCTCCGGCGGTTACGGTCCCGGCGGTCAGGCCGACACGAACCCCTACGGCAACACGGATCCGCGCGCGCAGCCCGACGCATTCTTCGGCGGCTTCCGCAGCGCGACGCGCTCGCGCGGCAGCAGCATCGCGCAGGCGCACCGATTGTCCCTGGCGCGTCGAATGGGAGGTCCGGGGGCGCCTGGCGCGGGCGCGCCGGCCCGAGTCCTGCCCGCCGAGCTGCTGGCCGGACTCAGTTCCGGACCCGTGACGCTCGAGCAGGCGCGCGAGCTCGTCTCCGCCCTGATCGCCGCCGACGTCGAGAGCCTGAAGGCGACCGGCAAGACCTACGTCGAGCACGCCGTCGCGCGCCGCACGTACGCCCCGACCTCCGACCCGGAGATCGCCGCGCTGCAGGAGAAGGTCGACGCCCTCGTGCCCGACCCGGCCGGCGCGACGCCCGACCTGCCGCCGCGCACGCTCGACCAGGCGGCGCTCAAGGAGTACTTCGACGCGCTCGACACCTCGAAGGACTCGGGCATCACCTTCCTCGAGTGGCGCGACCGGACGGCGCTCGGGCTGCCGCTCTTCCGAAAGCTCGACGTCGGCGCCGACGGGCTGATCCAGTTCGACGAGTTCGCGCGCGCGCTCGTCTTGAACGCCGCGAGCAGCCAGCGCGACGTCGAGCCGAAGCTCCATGAGTGGGCCACGACGCCGCCCCCGAAGGATTCGAAAGAGAGCTCGAAAGAGGGCGAGGACGCGAAACCGGCGGACGACCTCCTGCCGCCGGAGTCGCTCGACGACGTGCTGGCGCGCGCCCGTGCGCTGATCGCCGACGCGACGGCGCAGCACGCCGCGCTCGAACCCGACGCCGGCGCCGCCGCGCCCGGCGAGAAGGGAGCGAAGGGCGCGAAGGGCAAGGCGGCGACCGGGACGACGAAGCCGAAGGCGGGCGGCGACCTCTTCGATCTGCTCCGCGCCGGCCCCAAGTCGAAGCCGGCGCAGAAGACGCGGCCGCCGCTTCCGATGCCAGTGCCCCAGCCGACCGACCACTGAGCGGCGGCCCGGCGCGGCCCGGAAGCTCCGGTCACTCCGCGCCGACGCTCCGGAGGAAGGCCCCCTCGAGGTCGGCCGCGCCCGTGGCCGCGCGCAGCTCGTCGGGCGTGCCCTCGCGGACGAGCCGCCCCTCGTAGAGGATCCCGACCCGGTCGGCGAGCTTCTCCGCCTCGGTCATGACGTGGGTCGAGAAGAGGACCGTCTTGCCGCGCGTACGGCAGTCGCGGATCAGGTCGAGGATCGCGCGCGCCGCGAGGACGTCGAGGCCGGCGGTCGGCTCGTCGAGGATCAGCACCGGCGGGTCGTGCACGATCGTGCGCGCGATGCTGACCTTCTGCTTCTGCCCCATGGAGAGC
>DASRRB010000281.1:0-2749 GCA_035695985.1 Planctomycetota bacterium
CTCGTCGCCGCGCTCGCCGCGCTCCTCGCGCGGGGAGGGGACGCGGTCGTGCCGCCGGAAGCGACGCCGGCGCCGGTTCCGTCTTCGAAGGACGCGGCCGACGACCTCCCGCCGCTACGCGCGGCGCCGCTGCTGATCGCCTCGGCGTGCACCGGCTTCGCGTTGCTCGCGAGCGAGGTGCTGCTCTTCCGGGGCCTCGCGCAGCTGATCCGCGGCGGCCACGACAGCCTCGGCGCGGTGCTCGCCGCCTTCCTGCTCGGGGGCGCGCTCGGTTCGGAGGCGGGCGTCCTGCTCGCGCGCCGGCGCCGGCGCGCGCGGGACGGCCTCTTGATCGGGCTGCTGCTCGCCGCCGTCACTCCGGTCGCGGCGCTGGTCTGGCTGCGCGCGGGCGCGCTCGCCGACGACACGTCGTTCCTCCACTTCGGCGTCAGCGCGCTGAGCTGGGAAGGGCGGCTCGCCGCCGAATTCTTCGGCGCGCTGCTGGTCGCCGGCCCGGTCGCCTTCGCGCTCGCGCTCCCGTTCCCCGCGGCGTGCGAGCTCTTCCCCGGCGACGAGCGCCGCTTCGGCCGCGCCGTCGCGTGGCTCTCGTGCGCGTGGACGGCGGGCGCCGCGGCGGCCGGACTCGTCACGCCGGCGCTGCTGCTGCCGTTGCTCAAGATGCGCGACGCGCTGCTCGTCTGCGCGGCGCTGCCCGTGGTCGCGCTCGTGCTGCTCGACGCCGCCGGCCGCGCCCGCCTCGTCGCGCGGCGCATCCCCGTCGTCCTCGCGGCGGCGGGGCTGCTGGCCGCGCTGCTGCTCACGCCGCTGCAGGGCGCATCGGTGCTCGACGGCCCGCTCCTCTTCTACGGCCGCGTCGCCGGCGCCACCGGCGCGCAGCTCCTCGCCTACAACGAGGACGCGCTCGCCAACGTGTCGGTGCTGCGGCGGTCGGACGGGATGAAGCTGCTCGCCGTCAACGACCAGATGGCGCTCGGCGGGAACGGCGCGACGCGCGTCGAGACGATGCAGGCGGTGGTGCCGGCGCTGCTCCACCCCGCGCCGAGGAAGGTGTTGCTGCTGGGCGTCGGAGCGGGCATCACTGCCGCGGGACTGTGCGACCTCGGCGTCGAGGAGATCGACGCGGTCGAGCTCCTGCCGCTGGTGCGCTCCGCGCTGCCCTTCTTCGAGCCGGAGAACGGCGGCGTCGCCCGTGATCCGCGCGTCCACCTCCACACCGGCGACGCGCGCGCCTTCGTGCGCGCCGCCGCGCCCGAGAGCTACGACCTGATCGTCGGCGACCTCTACTTCCCGTGGGAGCCGGAGACGGGGCTCCTCTACACGCGCGAGCACTTCGAGCGCGTGCGCCGCCTGCTCAAGCCGGGCGGGATCTTCTGCCAGTGGCTGCCGGGCCACCAGCTCGACTGGCCCGAGATCGGCACGGTGGGGCGCACCTTCTGCGACGTCTTCCTCGGCACGACCGTCTGGCTGGCGCGCCCCGACTTCGCCTTCCCGATCCTCGCGCTCGTCGCGAGCAGCGACCGTCTCGAGATCGACGTCCCGAAGCTCACGCAGCGCCTCGCCGACCCGCGCCGCAAGCCGCTGCTCGAGAAGCTCGGAGTCGCCGACCCGATGAGCTTCCTCTCCCTCTACGTCGGCGACGAGTGGTTCTTCCGCGACCACTTCGACGGGACGGAGATCAACACCGCCGACCGGGCGCGCGTCGAGTTCCGCGCGGCGCACCGCTTCGCCTCCGACATGGTGGTCGCGCTCTCCAACCGGCGCCGCCTCTACGAGGTGCACGAGGACGTGGTCGGCCGCATGACGCGCAACACGCTCGACACCAAGGAGCGCGCCCGCCTGCAGCGCGACCTCGACGTCGCCGCCAAGCACGCCTGGCTCCTGTTCGACGCGCGGACCCACCTGCTCTTCGCGCAGGCCAACCGCGCGCTGCCGCCGTCGGAGCGCAAGAACGACCCGATCGACCTCGAGGCGAAGGCGTTCCAGGCGCTCGGCGCCGCGCTCGCCGCGAAGCCCGACCACGCGCCGACGCTCGAGCTGATCGCGTCGCTCTTCCGCCAGCAGCTCGAGGCGCGCGCCTACGTCCCGGTGATCGAAGGAGTGAGCGCGCTCGAGGAGGTGCCGGCGATCGGCGTGGTGCCCCGCCTGCGCAACCTGCGCGGCATCGCGTTCCTGACGGCGGCGTGCGACGACGACCCGGCGCTCCAGAAGCTGTTCAAGAACCCGCCGCTCGACTTCGCGATCAAGGACTTCCGTCGCGCCGCCGAACTCGACCCGCAGCTCGTCGAGGCGCAGGTCCACCTCGGCATCGCCCTCTTCCTGCGCGGCGGCGCCGTGAGCCCCGCGCGGGAGGAGTGGGACGAGGCGCGCGCCGTCCTCTACGCCGCGCGCGACAAGATCCGCGCGCCGGGCACGCCCGAGGGCCACGCGCTCCCGTTCGAAGCCGAGGCGATCCTCGACTGGCTGACGGGCAACCCGGAGCGGGCCGCGGCACGGCTCTCCCGCGGGCCGCGCACGCCGTGGGGGGAGCGCATCCGCGAGGTGATGGCATCGCGGAAGTGAAACTGGAGCGGACGTCGAGGACGCGGGTGAAGAGGCCGCGGGGAGCAAGGCTTCGTGGTTGAACGCGCGACGGGCGAGCGCGGGTCGAGAGGCGAAGGGGAAAAAGGTCGAGGGACGGGACACGCTCGCCCCAGACCAAAGATGGACGGGGGGGCTCGCTGCATTCGGCGCATTCGGAGCACGACTCGAC
>DASRRB010000282.1:0-20670 GCA_035695985.1 Planctomycetota bacterium
GGACTACCAAAATCGGTCAGCGTCGCACCGCCTCGTCGCCGAAGCGGGTTGCCGCATATCGCGGCTCGAACGGAAGTTCCGAGTGGTGGAGCGTAGGGGGATCGAACCCCTGACCTTCAGACTGCCAGCCTGACGCTCTCCCAGCTGAGCTAACGCCCCACGCGGGTCGGACCGGCCGCGCGCGCGTGGCGGCGGCCGCTGAGAAGGCGGGGATCGTAGGGAGGACGCGGAAGGGGGTCAATCGCGGACGAGCGGCGCGCCCCCTCCGGACTTTCCGCGCCGACCGTCCGTTCGGGCCCTGCTCTAATGTCGGGCCCGTTTTCCTTCGCGAAGGACCCTGCATGGCCGACAAGAACCTCGGGATCACGCCGCGCGCGACGAGCTACGCCGACTGGTACCAGGACCTGGTGCTGAAGGGCGAGCTGGCCGACCACTCTCCGGTGAAGGGGTGCATGGTCGTGCGGCCGTACGGCTGGGCTATGTGGGAGAACATCCAGGACGTCTTCGACCGCTTCTTCAAGGAGACGGGCCACAAGAACGCGCAGTTCCCGCTGTTCATCCCGCTCTCGTTCATGGCGAAGGAGGCGGCGCACGTCGAGGGGTTCGCCAAGGAGTGCGCCGTCGTCACGCACTACCGGCTGAAGGCGGGGGAGAACGGGATCGAGCCCGATCCGGCGAGCAAGCTCGACGAGCCGCTGATCGTGCGTCCGACCTCCGAGACGATCATCGGCGCGATGTACTCGAAGTGGGTGCAGAGCTGGCGCGACCTGCCGATCCTCATCAATCAATGGGTGAACGTCGTGCGCTGGGAGATGCGCACGCGCCTCTTCCTGCGCACGACGGAGTTCTTCTGGCAGGAGGGCCACACGGCCCACGAGACGGAGAAGGAGGCGGTCGCCGAGACGCTGCAGATGCTCGAGGTCTACCGCAAGGTCGCCGAGGACTACCTCGCGATGCCGGTGCTGGTCGGCGCGAAGAGCGCGGCCGAGCGCTTCGCCGGCGCGGTCGACACCTACTGCATCGAGGCGCTGATGCAGGACGGCAAGGCGCTGCAGGCCGGCACGTCGCACTTCCTCGGGCAGAACTTCGCCAAGGCCTTCGAGATCCAGTTCACCGGCCGCGACGGCGCGGTCCAGAACGCCTGGACCACGTCGTGGGGCGTCTCGACGCGCCTCATCGGCGGCGTCGTCATGACGCACAGCGACGACCAGGGGCTCGTGATGCCGCCGCGCATCGCGCCGATCCAGCTGGTCGCCATCCCGATCTGGAAGACCGACGCCGAGCGCGCGCAGGTGGTCGGCGCGATCGACGCGATCTTCGTGCGCCTGAAGAAGGCCGGCGTGCGCGTCCACCTCGACGACCGCGACAACTACAAGCCCGGCTTCAAGTTCAACGACTGGGAGCTGAAGGGCGTGCCGCTGCGCCTCGAGCTCGGCCCGCGCGACCTCGCGGCCGGCAAGGCGGTGCTCGCGCGGCGCGACATGGCCGGCGCGGCCGACCGGTCGGACAAGCAGGTGGTCGACGCGGCCGCGCTCGAGACGATCGTCCCGGCGCTGCTCGAGACGATCCAGAAGGCGCTCTTCGACAAGGCGAAGGCGTTCCGCGACGCGAACCTGCGCCGCGCGAACACCTACGAGGAGCTCGTGAAGACCCTGGAGACGAGCGGCGGCTTCGTGCTCGCGCCGTGGGACGGCGACGCCGCGGTCGAGGCGAAGGTGAAGGAGGAGACCAAGGCGACCATCCGCTGCATCCGCGCGGAGGATCGCGGCGCCAAGGCGAAGGCGATCGGGACGGGGCGCGACACGGAGCAGTGGGCCGTTTTCGCGAAGGCCTACTGAGATGCCCGACGGATCGCCGGCCGCGGCGCCGCTCCTCGCGACGGGCGCCGCGACGACGCCTGCGAGCGCGCCGGGCCGCTGGCTGCTCGGCGTCTTCCTGATCTCTGCGGCGACGCTCCACCTCGAGATCCTGCAGACGCGCATCTTCTCGCTCGTGATGTGGCACCACGTGACCTACCTCGTGGTGACCTTCACGCTTCTGGGCTTCGCGGCGAGCGGGACGCTCCTCTCGCTGCTCGCCGACCGCGTCGAGCGCTCTCCGGGGCGCTGGATGGTCGGCTGCTCGCTCGCGTTCGCGGCGACCGCCGCCGGCGCGTTCGCGCTCCTCGCGCGCAGCGACCTCGACACGCTGAAGCTCCTCGAGCAGCGCATCCAGTACCTGTGGGTCTTCGCCTACTACCTCTATCTGGTCGTGCCCTACGTCTTCGCGGGGCTCGCGATCGGCATCGCGCTCAAGGTCGCGGGGCCGCGCACCGGCCTCGTCTACGGCGTGAACCTCGCCGGCTCGGCGGCCGGCTGCCTCCTGTTCGCGCCGCTGCTGCGCGAGCTCGGCGGCAGCGGCTCCGTCCTCGCCGCCGCCTCCGTCGCGGCGCTCGCGGCGGCCGCGTTCGCGGGCGGGCGCTCGCCGGTCGCGTGGGTCGTCGCCGCGCTCGCGATCGGGACCGGACTCGTCGCCGGCGGTGCGATCGCGCCGATGGGATGGAGCGCCGACGCCCTGCTCCCGCTCGAGCCGGCGAAGGGCAAGCCGGTCCGGATGCTGGTCGACCACTCGCGAGTGAACGGCCAGGCGACCGCCGTCGTCGAGTCGACGGCCTGGGATCCGATCTGCCGGATCGACGTCCTGGATCTTCGGACGGGCGACGGACATCGCCGCGTCTTCCAGGACGGCGACGCGCCGACCGAGATCTTTCCGGCGGCGGCGACCTTCGATCCGTTCGCCGTCTACTGCCTGCCCTACGTCGTCGGGAACGCTGCGCGCAAGGCCGCGGCGGACGCGGCGGGGCGCACGCCGGAGGGTCCCGAAGTCCTCGTGATCGGCATCGGCGGGGGACAGGACCTGCGGCAGGCGGTGTGGAACGGCGCGCGCAAGACCACCGGACTCGAGATCAACGCGACCACCGTGGAGATGATGAACTCCGATTCGATCCGCGGTCAGCGCGGGTACCGGAGCTTCTCGGGCGACGTCTACCACCTGCCGGGCGTCGAGGTCGTGACCGGCGAGGGGCGCAGCTACGTGCGCCGCAGCGACGCGAAGTACGACCTGATCCAGATGACCGGCACCGACACCTACACGGCGCTCGCGTCGGGCAGCTACGTGATGTCGGAGTCCTACCTCTACACGCTCGACGCCTTCCGCGACTACTTCGACCACCTGAAGCCGGGCGGCATGGTCTCCGTCCTGCGCTTCCGCTTCTTCCCGCCGCGCGAGAGCCTGCGGCTGGTCGCGATCGGCGTCGAAGCGCTGAAGCTGCGCGGGGTGCAGCATCCGGAGCAGTGCGTCCTCGTGGTCGACATGGTCCGCAAGATCCCGTCCTTCGACGACCCGACCAAGGTCGAGCAGCTCGCGTACGCCGCGATGATGTTCCGCGAGACGCCGTTCGGCCCGGCCGAGATCGACGCTGCCAAGCAGTGGATCGCGAAGAACCCGGCGAACCAGGGGCGGACCGGGGCCGAGAAGGTCTTCTCGCTCGCCTACGCGCCGGGCGAGCCGCCGATCAACGAGTTCGGCCACTACCTCGAGGCGGCGGCGGCCGGCAAGGAGGCCGACTTCCGCGCGAACTACCCCTACAAGATCGAGCCGGTGACGGACGACTCGCCCTTCTTCTTCCACTTCCACCGCTGGAGCAGCCTGCTCGAGGAGCACGGCAAGACGAACTACTTCTCGATGACGGGCCGCGACCCGATCGGCCTCTTCCTGCTGCTGACGGCGCTCGGCGAGTCGGCGCTGCTCGTCGCGCTGCTCGTGATCCTGCCGCTCGCGCTCTCCAAGCGGACCCGGCTGCCGCGCGAGCGGCGCGTCCCGGTGCTCGCCTACTTCCTCGGGCTCGGCTGCGGCTACCTCTTCCTCGAGGTCTCGGCGATGCAGCGGTTCGTGCTCTACCTCGGCCACCCGAGCCGCTCGATCTCGGTGGTGCTCTTCACCTTCCTGCTCTTCTCCGGTCTCGGCGCCGCGGTGGCGGGGCGCCGCCGCCGGAGCACGGCGCGCGGGCCGCTCCTCGCCATCGTCGCGCTCTCGCTCGTCTACGCCTTCGGGCTGCCGGTCGTCCTGCAGGCGACGCTCGGGCTGACCATCGAGGCGCGCATCGCGACGGCGGTCGCCCTCCTGGCGCCGCTCGCTTTCGTGATGGGGATGCCCTTCCCGACCGGGCTCGCCCGCCTGACGGGGGAGCAGCGCGCCTTCCTGCCGTGGGCCTTCGCCATCAACGGCGGCGCATCGGTGGTGGCGTCGGTCGTCGCGATCTTCGTCGCGATGGAGACCGGCTTCACGGCGGTGTTCGGGCTCGCCGCCGCGACCTACCTGCTCGCCTGGCTCGTCGCCCGGCGACTTCCCGAAGCGAACGCCGCGTGAACCGCCTTTCTCGCGCAACCCCGCGCCGCTAACCTCGCGAGCCGTCCTGCCGGCGCATGGCGGCGTCGCGCGGGTGCGCGCGCGGGCTGTCGTTCGCGCGCCGCGGATCGGGGCATCTCGAGGGGTCATTCCCGTGCGAATCCCGCTTTTCGATCGTCTCTTCTCGCGCAAGTCCCAAGAGACGAATCCGGCCAACGGAACGCGTCTGCGCAGCGGGAACGGCGGATCGCCGCAGAAGCCGCGTTTCCCGGTCGCGGGAATCGACGGAGAGGACGCCTCGCGCCGCGCTCCGACGCTCGCGGTCGACACCACGACGGTGGTCGGCGGCGGCGAAAGGCTCCCGCCACCGGAGAAAGCCGCGATGAGCGTGATGCCCGTGAAATCGGCGATGGGCCGCTCCTCCCTCGAGGAGGAGCCGGTCAAGACGACCAAGATGGCGCCGCAAGAGGAGCTCTCGATCAAGATCTCGGAGGGGCTGAAGAGCCTCTCCACGGTCCTCGGGGCGATCGACGAGAAGCTCGCGGCGCAGTCCCGGACGGCCGAGATGGTCGCCGACCGGCTGCAGGCGCTGCCGCGCGTCCTCGAGGGGCTCGTCGACGCCGAGCGCAACAACCTCGAGACGATGCAGGCGCTGCGCACCTCGCTCGAGAAGCAGGGCGAGGCGGCGCGCGGCACGTCCGAGCGGCTCGACAAACTGCCCGGCGTGGTCGAGGGGCTCGGGACCCGGATCGTCCAGCAGACCGAGGCATCGGCGGCCGTGAAGACCTCGGTCGAGTCGATCGGCCAGTCGGTGCGCGGCCTCGTCGACGGCGCGCAGCGCTCGCAGAACAGCCTCATCACCGAGTTCCGGCGCGGCCAGGACGAGCAGCGCCAGAAGCTCGAAGGGCTGATCGAGCGGCAGCGCCGCACCACGCAGCTGATCTTCGGCGTCCTGATCGCCGTCTTCGTCGGCCTCGTCTTCGTGCTGGCGAAGATGCCCCGCTGACCGGGGCGCGCCCTCACTTATTAATGGTGGGGGGTGGGGGCCGAGGTGCGATTCATGGTGGGGGTCGGCGGAGCGCCGTCGACCGGAGGTCGGCGTCCGACCTGTCAATTCAATGACTGTGCGATGCCGCTCTAAAAGTTGTTACAGAATCGCCCGCGCCGGCATAGAACCTCGACGATCATTCCCGGGGGCGGCGCCGGAGACCCACCGAGCACCGCACCCGGCCTGAACGGGCCCGCGCCAGGGCTCTCGCTCCCTTCGGTCCGCCCGCGAGATCCGGCGCGCCATGAGGGAGAGCGAGGATGCCGCGACTGAGGATCGCCGCCGGAGCGGGGGGATCGGCCGCTCCACGCGAGATCGCGCTCGGCGAGAAACTGACCATCGGGCGGGTCGAGGGCGTCGACCTCGTCCTCGATGACAAAGGCTGCTCGCGCCGCCACTGCGAGATCGTGAAGGGGGCGGCGGGCTACGTCCTGCACGACCTCGGCAGCTCGAACGGGACGCAGGTCAACGGAGAGAAGGTCACCGAGCGCGCGCTCGCCGACGGCGACACGATCCGCATCGGCAACGCGAGCCTCTCCTACCTCGCGCGCGACGCCGACTTCGTGCTGCGCTTCGAGTCGGGGGAGCACGCCGGCCGCGAGGTCGCCCTCACCGCCGAGCGCACGACGCTCGGACGGCGGCCCGACAACGCGCTCTCCTTCAACGACGTCAAGGTCTCCGGCGTCCACGTCGAGATCGTGCGCGACGGCGACGGCTTCGTGCTCCGGGACCTCGGCAGCACCAACGGGACGCTGCTCGACGGCCGCAAGATCACCGAGGTCGCGCTCGGCCACGGCGACCGCGTGCGGATCGGCGCCAACGACTTCCAGTTCGTCGACCTGCGCAAGGGGATGAACGGCGAGGCGTCGGCCGCGGGGCTGCCCGACCGTGCGCTCGAGCTGCCGCCCCGCAAGGGCAAGGCGGCGGCGGTGGTCGGCCTGCTCGCGACGGTGCTCGCGCTGGGCGGCGGCGCCGCCTGGTACTTCCTCTTCGCGCGCGGCGAGGTCGGGCCCGCCAAGGGTCGGCGCGCGACGCCGCCTCCGGAAGGGACGCTGCTCGACGAGGACTGGTCGTTCGAGGACGCCGCCTCCGCCGCGATCTGGAGCGCCGAGGCCGGCGACGGCTTCTCCGTCCGGCGCGGCAAGGCGGCGAACGGCAGCTCGGCGTTCGGCGCGACGTTCGAAACCGAGGGCGTGGCCGTGTCGCGCCGACAGGCCGAGGAGGTCTCGGGCGGCCGCACGCTGCGCTTCACCGGACAGCTCTCGGCCGAGGGCGGTGCGTTGGTGGGCGCGGGGCTGCGCTTCCTGCGCAGCGGCGACGACGCCGGCCGCGCGAGCGCGCTCACGCTGGCCGCCGCGCGCGCCGTCGGCGCCGACGGCTTCACCCCCTTCGACGTCACGATCACGGCGCCGGTCTGGGCCAAGCTCGCCGAGGTCGTCGTGGTCGGTCGCGGCAAGGGCACGGTGCTGGTGGACGACCTCGCGCTCGTGCCGGGCGGGAGCCCGCCGCCGGCCGCGAAGCTCGGCGAGCTGCAGGTGCTCGCGCGCGGGCCGGGAGCGGTCGGGCTCGACCACCGCGCCTCGCTCGCGGAGCTCTTCGAGCCGGGCGGCTCGATCGCGGGCGAGGGCGGCGCGCACGTCGAGCTGCCGGCGCCGGCCTTCGCCGCGGAGGTCCGCGTCGACGGCACGAGCTTCACGCTCGAGCCGGGCGCCGCGCCGTTCGCGGCGGAGTGGTTCATCGCGCAGATCGCGCCCGAGGTGGCCGCCGCGGGCTGCGTGCTGATGACGGCGACCGCGAGCGAGGAGCGCTTCGGCGCCTTCGCGCCGGTCGAGGCGAAGGCGGTCCTGCTCGGCGGCGCCGCCGAGCGTTTCGAGATCGAGATCGACCCGCCGGCGCCCGTCTCGGCGGTCGCTCGCGGCGACGTCCTCGAGCTGCGCGTCGCCCCGAAGGCGACCACCAAGGTCCGGCTGCGCGCCGGCTTCGAGGCGGAGCGCAAGGAGGCGAGCGACCTCTTCGCCGCCGCGAAGGAGGAGTGGCGCGCGGGCCGCGGCGGCGCGGCGCTCGCCAAGCTGAAGGACCTGCGCAACCGCCTCCCGTACGACGAGCAGACGCTCGAGCTCGCGCGCAAGCTCGACGCGGAGATCGTCCCGACCGTCAGCGCCGAGCTCAACGCGATCGACGGCGAGGCGGAGGCGGCCGAGTTCCTCGGCAGCCTCGAGCGCTGGCAGAAGACGCTGACGCGCGCCGAAGCGCTGCTCTCGCAGATCGGCGCGATCGGCCAGCTCGCCGACCTCCAGCCGCGCGTCGAGAAGATGCGCGCGACGGTCGCGACGATGCAGCAGAAGCGCCGGGAGGAGGAGGCGCGCCGCCTCCTCAAGCTCGCGCGCGCCTACCAGTCCTACGACGGCGCCGATCGCAAGCTCACCGCGAGCGAGCTGCTCGCCGAACTGCAGAAGCACTACGCCGACACCGCCGCCGCCAAAGAGGCGGCCGGCGGCGTCCCCGCCGCGCCGGCCGGCTCCGAAGGAGGCAAGTAAGATGGCCGCGCGAGGACTCGGCATCGACGAGGGGACCGCGACCGTCAAGGCGGTCGAGGTCGAGAAGCGCGGCGAGACGTTCGTCCCGGTCAAGGCGGTCGCGATCGCCGCCGCCGACGACGGGAGCTGGGAGCCCGAGGCGCTCGGCGCCGCGCTGAAGCAGGCCGGCGTGAAGTCGGGCGACGCGGTGCTCGGCCTCACCGGCAAGGACCTCGTCATCAAGTACCAGCAGGTCCCGGCCGTCCCCGACTTCCAGCTCCGCAAGATCGTCCAGTTCGAGCTCGAGGAGATCCGCCGACAGTCGGGCGACGACCTCGCCGCCGACTACAACGTGATGCAGGTCTCGGCCGACCTGACGAGCGACGACATCGTGCTGCTCGCACTGACGCGCGAGGCGCGCCTCGCGGAGCGCGGCGCCGCGGTCGCCGCCGCGAAGGTCAAGGCGCGCCACTACGCCCCCAACGCCATCGCGCTCTACCACGCCTTCCGCGTGTTCGGGCCGGCGACGACGGGCGACGCGCTGCTCGTCTCGTTCGGGCGCGGCTCGACCGACTTCGCCGTCACGCGCGACGGCGACCTGCTCTACGCGCGCAGCGTCAACACCGGCGGCGAGATCCTCACCGACGCGCTCGCCGAGCAGTTCAACGTCGGCAAGCCCAAGGCCGAGTCGCTCAAGCGCGAGCTCGGCGACCTGCGGCCGCGCGACCGCCGCAGCGGGCTCTCCGCGCAGCAGGAGAAGGTGAGCTACGCGCTCGAGGGCGCCGCCGGCCGCCTCTTCTCGCTGGTGCAGTCGACGCTGCAGCTCGCCAAGGGGCAGATGCAGCTGAACCAGCTGACCGTCGCCAAGGTCTGGATCACCGGCGGCACCGCGCAGATGAAGGGGCTCGACGACTACCTCGCCGCGAGCCTCGGCGTGCCGGTCGAGAAGTTCGACCCGATCGGCGACGCCGCCGTCGCGGTCGAGGGGCCGGCGCAGTCGGGCGACCTCACCGTCGCGCTCGGGCTCGCGCTGCTCGCCGCCGACTCCGACTGCTTCTCGGTCGAGGTCGTGCCGGCCGCCGAGCGCAGGAAGCGCGAGTTCGCGCGCAAGCACGCCTTCACGTTCGCCGCGCTCGTGCTGGTGATCGCCTACCTCGGCGTCGCCTGGTGGAAGATGAGCGGCGAGCACGCGCGCGCCGAGGCGGATGGGAGGAAGCTCAGCTCGCAGAAGAAGAAGCGCGACGCCAACGAGCAGAAGCTCGCCGAGCTCAAGGCGGCGCGCTCCGACCTCGCGCTGCGCGTCGACCAGCTCGAGAAGAGGAAGGCGGCCGGCGACGGCGTCGTGCGCGCGCTCGAGCTGCTCGTCGGCCACCTCCCCGACGACCTCTGGATCAACGAGGTCGAGCTGCGCTACCCCGACGCGTCGGGCGCCGACAAGGAGAAGCTCGCCAAGACGCCGCGCGTCTTCGTGAACGGCGCCGGCAAGTCGCTCGGCACGCACGCGGTCGACGAGTCCTACACCAAGTTCCTCTCCGAGGTGCAGGCGCTCGCGCCCGACGCCGAGGAGCGCCCCTCCGACCTCGTGAACACGCAAAGCTCCGGCCGCGACCGCCTCTTCGAATTCCAGCTGACGCTCTCCTACCTCGCCGCCCAGAAGCCGCCGCCCGCGGGTGAAGCGAAGGACGAGGCGCCGAAGAAACCGGCGGACAAGAAGCCGCAGAAGCCGGACAAGAAGCCCGACAAGTCGGACCCGAAGGCGGACCCGTCGGACCCGAACGCGGGGGGCCACTGATGGACCTCACCGATCTCTGGCAGCAGCACAAGAAGTTCATCCTCGCGGTGGCCGGGGCGCTGCTGCTGCTGCTCGTCGGGCGCGGCGTGCTGCAGGGCTACTTTCCGGTCGACGAGGAGCGAAGGAAGGCGAAGGCGACCGCGGAGGCGATGCGCAAGAAGCCCGAGGTCCCCGACTCGATGGTGCGCGACCTGCAGGCCGAGGTCGACGCCCTGAAGGCGCGCCACGCGGAGCTCGCGGGCGCGATGCGCTTCAAGCCGGGCGACGACTTCGTGCTGCCGCCCGGCGAGAGCGAGCCGCGCATGTTCTTCTTCAAGCGGCTGCGGGACCTGCAGATCCCGCTCGTCGACGCGGCGGCGAAGCAGGACATCCGCGTCCCCGCCGGGCTCGGGCTGAAGGAGCTGACGCCCACCGACCCCGAGGAGATCCGCCGCACGCTCCTCGCGCTGAACGTGATCCAGGACGTGGTCGTGCAGGCGATCGGCAGCGGCGTGCGCCGCATCGACACGATCCACATCGAGGAGGCGCAGCGCGGCCGCAGCAAGAGCTCCGGCCACCTGAAGGAGCTGCGGCTCGACTTCGACGTGGTGGGCGGCGAGCGGTCGCTGCGATCGATGGTCGCGGGCCTCGTCGACGGCGCCGCCGCCGGCAGCGCGCCCTACGTCGCGATCGACAAGGCGCGCCTGAAGCCGGTGAAGGGGGAGTCGTCGATGCTCGAGCTCTCGCTCTCGATCTCGGCGCTCGAGATCGACAAGGTCGACGGCGAGGAGTCGCGCTGATGGCCCGGCCCGGCAAGGAGCAGGTCTTCTTCCTCGGAACCGTCGCGGTGACGGGCCTCTTCTCGTTCTTCCTGCTGACCGACGACTGGAAGGGCCCCGGCGTGACGAAGGGGCAACCGCCCGAGGCGCTCGCCGCGGTCGACGTGGCGAAGTCGCCGCGCGGCGCGCTCAAGAACGGCGACTGGGTGGGCGGCGGGCGCGAGACGTTCCGCGAGCCGCGCGACTGGAACCCGCTGCCGCCCGCCGACCTCGAGCGGCCGCCGCTGCGCGAGCCGAGCTACGTCCCGCCGCCGCCGCGCCCGAGCGTCGGTCTCGACCGCTTCGGCCTCTACCGCACGACCGCCAAGGTCACGCCGCACAACTTCGCCGACGAGGGTGCGTCCGGTGACGCCGCCCCGCCCGACGACCCGCCGCCCGCGAGCGCCGCCGCTTCGGCGCCGCCCGCTCCCAAGGGCGGCGCGGCCGCCAAGCCGGCCGCGACCGGCGCGACGTCCACGGGCGCGGGTACCGGCGCGAAGTCGGCGGCGAGCTCCGCCCCGCTGCTCGACGACGCCGAGTTGCGCCGCCGCTACGACTGGCTCGACGTGGCCGGCAGCGCGCGGCCGATCTACGGCGTGATCGAGAACAAGGACCGCTACACGCTCCCTGCGCGGCCGGCCGAGTCGATCCAGTTCCGGCAGATCGACCCCAAGACCAACCGCCCGCTCGTGTCGGGCGCGATCCCGCGCGAGCGCGTCAAGGACGGCGGGATCCACTTCGCGGAGACGCCGCTCAACCTGACCGAGCTCGCGCTGCGCACGACCCCCGAGTCGCAGTGGAGCGCGGCCACGCTGCCGACGCTGCTCGACCAGGTCGCCGGCGTCTTCGAGCTCGGCCGCGCCGACCGCGCGGCGTGGCGGCGGATGCGCGAGAACCTGGTCAAGTACGTCGCGCTCGACCCGAAGAGCGCGCGCGCCTGGGAGATGCTGGCCGACGTCGACGCGGCGCTGCTCGACTTCGAGGACGAGCTGAAGGCGCTGCAGCAGGCCGAGGCCGCGGGCGCGACCGGCGGCGGCCTCGTCGAGCGCCACGCGCGCTGGCTGGTGCAGATCGGCGCGCGCGAAGGCGCGCTCGCCCGCCTGAAGGACGGCGTCGTCAAGTATCCCGCCGACCGGGGGCTGCGGCTCGCGTACGGCCGCCTCCTCCTCGCCGAGGGGCGCGGCGCCGACGCGCTCGAGCAGTTCGCGCAGGCGGAAGGCACGTCCACCTCGGCCGAGGAGCGCATGCAGGTGACGGCGCAGGTCGGGTCGACGTGGCTCGAGCGCGGCGAGTGCGACAAGGCGCTCGCCGAGGCGCGCCGCATCCTCGGCGTCGACAAGGACGCGCCGCTCGGCCATCGGCTCGAGGGCGCGGCGCTGCTCGCGCTCGGCAAGCGCGACGAGGCGGCGCAGTCGTTCGCGAAGCTCGCCGCCGCCGCCAAGACGCCCGACTGGCAGGGCGAGGCGCTGCTCGCGCAGGGGATCGTCCACACGCGCGCCGGCGAGTTCGAGCAGGCGCTCGGCGAGCTGAGGCAGGTGGTGCAGGTGAACCCGCTGCTCGGCGCGTGGGCGGCGATCGCCGAGGCCGACCTCCTGGCGACGACCGGCCACCTCGACGAGGCGATCGCGCGCGCGCGCGACGCGGCGGCGCGCGCCCCCGACGATCCCTACCTCCATTACTTCCTCGGCCGGCTGTTGCGGGAGAGCGAGGACCTCGACGGCGCGCGCGCCGAGCTGCGGCACGCGCTCGATCTCGGCGCCACGTTCGCCGACCTCTTCAATGAACTCGGTTATCTGGCGCTCCTCGAAGGCAAGGCGGTCGACGCGCGCCGCTACTTCGACGAGTCGATCGCACGCGAGGACCGGCCCGAGACGCGCCTCTTCCAGGCGCACGCGCAGCTCCTCGCCGACGACCTCCTGCCGGCGCGCGCCACCTTCGAGTCCCTGAATTCGCGCAAGCCCACCGGCGAGTCGATGCTCGGCCTCGCCTACGTCGCCTACCGCCGCGGCGAGACCCCCGACGCGCAGGCGAAGTGGCAGCAGGTGAAGGAGGAGTTCGCCACCGCGCACCCCGACGACAAGGCCTACGCGGCGAAGTGGCTCGCGACGGTCATCGACCTCGAGTCGAAGCAGCAGTGGGACGACCCGATCCAGTGGCGCGAGGTCGGCAACGAGTGGGTGGCGGAGACCCACTACGGGCCCGAATACAGGATGCCCGGCGGCTCGTGCCGCCTCGAAGGGAAGCAGAACCAGGGCAAGTCGACCGACGACTGGACCTACCTGAAGCGCGACCTGAACCTCGCGCTCTTTGTCGATCTCGAGCTCGAGGTCGCGCTCAACCCCGGCAACCAGGGGCGCACCGGCTTCGGCCTGGTCCACTTCAGCGCGCAGAGCGCCGGCCAGGCGCCGAGCGTCCGGCTCGCGCTGATGCTCTCGATCGACGCGGACGGGACGCTGCGCGTGCTGCACAAGAACGCCGCCGACTACAACGAATGGGTCGCGATCAAGGACGCGTCGGGCGCGGACGCGAAGATCCCGACGCCGGCCGGCGAGTCGATCCACCTGACGCTGCGCCGCAAGGAGCGCGGCAGCTCGCAGTTCCAGTTCTTCGTCGACGGCGCGCCGGTCGGCGAGCCGCTCGAGATGACGTCGTGGCGCGGCAAGTCGAGCACGACGCTCGCCGCGGTCTGGTTCGGCTCGGCGCCCGGCGGCAAGAAGATCGACGTCGAGATGCGCCACGCGCGCCGCTCGCAGTTCCTGCCGCAGTGATTTCGGGAGTCCCCATGAACGCTCGCAGGAACGCCGGCTTCACGCTGATCGAGATCCTCGCCGTGATCGCGATCCTCGGCCTGCTGATGACGCTCGCGATCGTCAACTTCTCCAAGCAGCGACAGCGCGGCGAGGTGACGGCGACGATCGCGCGCATCAAGACGCTCGAGGTCGAGATCCAGAAGTACAACTCGAGCAAGGGCGGCCAGCCCTACGACAAGCTCGCCAAGATCGGCGTGCAGGCGAACAACGCGACGAACGAGGGGGTCGAGGCGCTCTACGCGGCGCTGCAGAACAAGGACTTCCCCGAGGGGACGATCTTCGACGAGAAGTGGCTCACCAACACCGACGGCGACGTGACGTCGACCGCGTTCCACCGCATCGCCGGATTCAAGAACGAGCTCTTCGAGATCGCCGACTACTGGGGCAACCCGTTCGCGTACTTCCAATACACGGGCTACGGCTCGAAGCAGATGGTGCTGCTCGCCGACCCGGCCGAAGGCGAGGATCCCGAGCAGGCGGTGACGCCGTGGCAGTCGAAGAAGACCGGGACCTACGCGAACCCCGACTCCTGCCAGATCATCTCGGCCGGCCCGGACCGGATCTTCGGCACCGACGACGACGTGACCAACTTCGACCACGACTGACGGGAAGTGCCATGGACCAGGCGAGGACGAGCGGCGGGAGCGGACGGCGCGGGACGGCCGCGGCCGGCTTCACGCTGATCGAGATGCTCGTCGTCCTCTCGATCATCGCGATCCTGATGGGCATCTCGGTCGGCGCGCTGCGCCACGCGACGCCGGCGCGCGTGCTCGCCCGCCACGCGCTGCTCGACGCGCTGCGCCAGGCGAAGCTCTTCTCCCAGCAGGAGAACGCGCCGGCCACCGTCCGCCTCGAAACCGTCCCCGACCAGCCCCCGACCGTGACCGCGGTCGGCAAGAAGACGGTCGGCACCTGGCACCTCGAGGGGGGCGACCTCTCCGGCTTCCCGCAGGCCGCGCGCGGCGAAGGCGTGGTCGAGATCGAGGACGGCGTGATCGGGAAGGCGGTCGAGCTCGCCGCGAACGGCGCGTCCTGGATCGACTTCGGCAAGTCGCCGAGCTTCGCGACCCCGTACGGCGTCGGCTGCGAGCTCTTCGTCCGCGTCGACCAGCCGCGCAGCCAGACCCTCCTCTCGCAAGGCAAGAGCTTCTTGCTGAAGTGCGAGGGCGACGGCGAGGTCACGCTGCAGGTGCGCCTGCAGGACAAGGACGAGAAGGGCGAGCCGCGCGACGCGTTCACGTCGGTCGGCTCGGAGCGGCCGGTCCTCGTCCCGCACCGCTGGGTCAAGATCGCGGGGAACTTCGACGGCCTCTCGCTGCGCCTCTCGGTCGACGACGCCGTCGTCGGCGAGCGGCTGCTGCAGAAGCCGCTGCCCTACGCCCTCGACAAGGACGCGACGCTCGTGCTCGGCAGCTTCGAGCAGCCGGGGGGCTTCGCCGTCGACGAGGTGAAGTGGGCGATCTACATGGGGGAGACGCAGGAGCTGCACGACGTCGAGCTCACGGCACCGCGCTCGCTGGTCCGCTTCGGGCCGGACGGCGCCCTCGACCCGCAGTTCCACCAGGGTCCGGCCGACCTCTCGTTCCAGATCCCGGGCGACACGCCCGAAGCCCCGCCGCTCGTCACCACGGTCCGCATCGGGGTGCTGGGCGACGTCCACTGAACGCACGACCGCCGCGCCACAGGAAACCAGCAGCAAGGAGCGCACGATGGAATCGGATGGCAGGACGAAGCCCGCGCAGCGCGGCATCGCGCTGCCGCTGGTCCTGGCGGTGCTGGTCTGCCTGCTCGCGATCGCGGTCCCCTTCGCGCTCTCGATGCGCCACGAGCAGGGGGGCGCCGCGTGGCGCGGCGCCGACGCCGACGTGCGCCGCGAGGCGGCGTCCGTCCGCGACCTCGCGCTCGCCCGGTTCGCCGCGGCGTCGGAGAGCGACACGACGCGCTGGTCCGACCCGCCCGACCGCCTGAAGGTCGACGTCGAGGCGGCGGCGCAATCGCTCGGCATCGCCGACCTCGGGCCGCGCGCGCGCCTCCTCTCCGCCTCGCTCGACGACCAGGCGGGCCGCGTCGACCTGAACCGTGCGCCGCTCTTCCTGATGGCGAAGGTGCTCGGGCTCGAGTCCCACCTCGCGCGCAAGCTCTCCCCCGACGACAAGGAGATCCACCTCGTCGACGGCGACTTCCTGCAGGACGAGGGGTTCCTCTGGATCGACGGCGAGGTGACCTACTACAAGCACCGCGACGGCACGACGGTCGGCGACTTCACGCGGCCGTCGATCGTTCCCGGCGTCTGGGAACCCGCCAAGATTTCGGGCGACCCGCGCGAGTTCGAGGCGGGGACGGCGGTCGTCGACATGCGCGCCTGGATGGCGGCGGCGTGGGTCTGGAAGTCGCCCGAGATCGCCCGGCCGGGCGCCGAGGCGCGCTTCGAGTCGCCCACGCACGCATTCGCGATTGCCAGCTTCGGACGGGGCGCGCTCGGCGAGGTCCAGCGCGAGCGGATCGCGCGGTACGCGACGATCTTCAGCGCCGACGCCGACCGCAAGCGGTTCGGCAACCCGCAGCGCGTCCTCTCGGCCCTCGTCGGCGGCACGACCGCCGAGCTGCGCATCGAGCAGGGGCAGTTCGCGGGGCCCGGCTCACTCTGCCGCGTGACCACCTTCGAGCGCAAGGTCGACTACGGCTTCGTGCGCAAGGTCGACCTGCAGGACGACGGCGCCAAGCTCACGCTCGAGATGCCGCTGCTCGTCACGGCCGATCCGGGGCAGGCGGTGGCCGAGTTCCTCGTCGCGCGTCCGGTCAACGTGAACAGCTGCAGCCCGGAGCTGCTCCGGCTGCTGCTCACCGGGCTCAAGCTGCGCGGCAAGCAGACCGAGGTCGACGAGAAGACGGCCGACCTGGTCGCGACGCGCATGGCCGGCGCCCGCCCCTTCAACGGCATGAAGGAGTTCATGGCGCTGCTCGACGTGCTCGTCGACAAGGAGAAGGTCCTCAAGGACGAGCAGCGCGTCGCGATCCTGCTCAACGCCGAGAACTCCGCGTCGTCGCAGATCGAGGGCGGCACCGCGCCCTTCTGCTGGGCGAGCGACGGCGTCGTCGAGGTGCGCGCCGCCGCCAGCCGCAACTACCCGCTGACCGGCCGGGAGAAGGCGCGCGCCTTCGTGCGCGACGTCGTCGACGTGGGCGGCGTCGGCCGCACCACCCGTCTCTTCGCGACGCAGCGCGACTTCGAGCAGCCGTGGTGGTCGAGCCGCATGGCGCGCGGCTGGACCTCGTTCCCCGAGAACCTCGACGTCATGGACGGGCCCTACGGCGCCGGCGCGGCGCTGCCGGCGGGCCGCCTGCCGGCGATGCTCGCGCCGCACAGCCGCTTCCCGGCCGAGGACCTGAATTCCACCGGGGCGCGGCTCGCCGCCTCGCGCATGTACGGCTCCGGCGTCCAGTTCGACAAGACGTGGCACTTCGCCGGCGGCCGCGGCGACTGGGACTCGACCGACCCCGACGGCTGGCGCGTGTCGGACGGGCCGCAGCACGTCGCGCCGAACGGCGACGAGAACGGCGTGCAGATCTCGATCAACGTCAACCCCTACGGCGTCGAGCGGCCGCGGCCGTTCGGAGTGTCGCTCTGGTGGACGCCGGGCAAGTCGACCGACACCGACCAGACGCTGTTCGACTGGCGCTGCAACGCGCAGAACAGCAATCCCGACGCCATCGACCGCGTCCATCTCCAATTCAAGGCCGGCAAGCTGGTCTTCGAGGTCGACGACGCGTTCCGCCGCGACTCCTCCGACGACAAGTACTCCTCGCGCATCGTCTACGACTTCAGCGACGGTCTCGCGCTCGAGGGCGACACCTGGTACCACGTGACGGCGTTCTGCCGCGGCAACCGCGGCGGCCAGATGTGCCTGTGGGTCGACGGCAAGCCGCGCGGCAAGTGGTCGCACCTGACGCGCACGACCAGCGCCTTCGACGGCGCGGCGAAGAGCATCGGCAACATCGCGATCGACGGGAAGCGCCTCGCGGACGGCACGACGAAGTTCCCGTCGCAGGGCGCCGTGATCGTCGGCGGCCAGGTCGTCGAGTTCACCGGCATCTCCGGCGCCTCGCTCACGACCGAGCGCGACGTGAAGAAGCACTTCGGCGGCGTGCGTCCGGCGCCGCCGCCCGACCAGAGCCAGGTCGGCGGCACCAACGTGAAGAAGACGAAGCAGGCGATCAGCAACGCGCAGAAGGCGCAGACGCAGCACCCCGCGCAGTCGGTGGTCGAGCTCTACGGGTACGCGGGCCGGCTCGCGTCCGACATCCCGGCGGGTTCGGCGACGCTCGACACCGACGGTCTCGGCAAGTTCGGCGTCGCGATGATCGACCCGAAGTCGGCGAAGGTGCAGATCTCGCTGAAGGGCGACCAGGGCCCGCCGATCCCGATCGGGGAGGGAATCGAGAACGATGCGCAGGAGATCGAGCTCCTGCAGCTCGACTCGAACAAGCTGCAGGCGCAGGAGAAGACCTTCCAGGCGAACGGCGGATACGCACTGATCGTGGGGTACGAGGTCGGAGGCGTGCGCGCCAAGGACAGCAACGACAAGAAGAACGAGGCGAACCTGAAGGACCGCACTCCGCTCGGCAGCATCATCGGCGGCGCCGAGGTGGTCTTCTACGAAGGATACAAGGGAGGAAAGCT
The DNA here is from genome assembly GCA_035695985.1 of Planctomycetota bacterium. GTDB lineage: Bacteria > Planctomycetota > B15-G4 > B15-G4 > SIAN01 > DASRRB01. Next base: position 18,031 of record DASRRB010000282.1, read on the forward strand.
CACCGGCGTGACGCGCGGCCAGGGGCTGACCTCGGAGCTCGGCAAGACCGACTTCGGCTCGAAGTCGACCGGCAACGGCCAGCGGATGGGCGGCCAGGAGTTCTACCTCGACAAGCACGCGTGGGTGCTCACGCCGTCCGGGATCTGGCCCCAGTACAAGCCGAAGTTCTTCGCGGTCCTCGTGATCCCGATCGGCGTGCGCGTCCCGGGTTCGAACCTGAAGGACCACTTCCTCGAGCCGATCGAGAGGAACGGCGAACACCTGCCCGAGCTGCTGCAGATCGACTCCGAGTTCGACGGCACGCTCAAGAACGAGACCGATTGGGTGCGCTACACCGCGATCGTGGCCGACCGCCGGCAGGGCACGAACTTCCTGCGCGCGTCGCCCGGCCCGATCGGCTGGACGCGCTGGTGGCTTCAGGGCGGCACGCTCCCGTCGGGCGACACCTCGACGTTCAACGGCAACGGCGGTACCGACCAGCTCTACGCGATCGCCAACGCCGGCTCGAACGGCAGCGGCTATGCACCGAACGGCACCGAGTACAAGAAGCTGATCGAGGGCATCAACTACGAGCAGCTCGACCCGCTGACCACCGACCCCGACCGCCTCGCGTTCCGCGGCGTGCTCGGCACCGTGAACAGCGAGCACTCCGGCGGCGCGATGCTGCTCCCCGTCTTCCGCGTGAACCGCCGCAGCGGCGGCGTCGGCCACGACGCGCTCCCGGGCCGCTACGACGAGATCACGGTCGTGTCGCCCGACGCCCCCACGACGTCCGAGCGCTTCATCGTCAACTACGCCTGGTGCGGCCAGAACTGCGAGGGCTGGCAGATCGACCAGTTCTCGCACGTCGCCCTGCTCCAACAGGCTCCGAGCAAGCGCGTGCTCTACACGAAGCGCCTCGGGCTCGACTTCAGCGACCCCAAGCAGGCCGCGGCGGCGGTGACGAACCTCGCCGACTCGCGCAACTTCGCCCGCATCCTGAAGCACCCCTCCGGCGAGCTGCCGAACCTGTGGGACGGCGCGAGCGCGCTCGCGATCGGCGGCGACGGGAACGGCTCGGCGAAGTCGGGCGGCGCGTCGACGCCCGGCGGCGGCGGCGGGGGGGACGGCGGCGGCAAGGTCGACGAGGTGCGCGTCTTCGGCTGCGCCGACCCCGAGTCGACCTATCCGCAGGCGACCTACTTCCTCCAGAACGCGCTCGAGGTGGGCGAGGAGAGCCGGATGCTGCTCGCCGGCGACGCGCTGCGCGTCGCGCTCGGCACGCTCGGCTTCGGCATCCCCAACGGCGTCGGCCTCCACGGCGACGCGTGCGTGGTCCAGCTCGGCGACGACTTCGTCGAATGCGGCGAGCGGCAGGCGGGCCTGCCCATGACGCAGAACATCGCCGAGAACGGCCGCCACGTCTTCGTGACCGACCCCGCGTACCACTCGGCGGGCGAGCCGGTGCAGCTGCTGCCGTGGCTGGTCCAGTCGCGCCTCTCGTCGGCGATCTCCGCGAGCGAGTCGCGCCTCTCGATCGCCGACGGCAAGGGCTTCCCGCACCGCGGCTACGTGATGATCGACCAGGAGATCCTGGCCTACACCGACCTCGAGGGCGGCGACGGCGGCGTGCAGCTCTACTGCCCGTCGACGATGCACGCGCTCGGCACCGGCTCGACGCAGCGCCAGCGCGGCGAAGCGGTCTTCCGCGGCCGCTTCGGCACCGCCGCGCAGCCGCACGCGGCCGACGCGATCGTGACGTGGTGGCCCAACCGCTACGACGACGGCTACGCGCCGCGCTGCGACATCCCGGAGATGGCGTCGCTCGAGCTGCCGGTCGCCGCGCGCCGCGCCCTCTTCCACTCGGTGGTCTGGCGCACGCAGCCCGGCAACGCCGGCCCCGACCTCGTGCTCACCGCGCGCGTGATGGGGCGCGGCAATTTCGCCGCCGACACGGAGACCGACCCCGACCTCTTCTTCTTCGAGCAGTCGGGCACGCCCGACAAGCCCAACCTGATCGACCGACAAGGCGATCTGCTGCTCTTGCGCTTCAACGTCCGCTATCGCGCCGGCGTGCTCAACCTGACCGACTTCACCGGCAACGGCTGGAAGCGGGCGCCGCTGCTGCAGACCGTCGGCGTCGACTACATCGCCGACCGCGTCACCGAGCTCCACGAGGAGTCGCGCTGATGCGAACGCGCGCGACACGCGGAATGACGCTCGTCGAACTCATCGCGGCGCTCGCGATCTTCGGCTTCATCGCCGGGCTGATCATCCAGGTGCTCGGCGGCGGCCTCGACCTCTGGAGCACCGGCGAGCGCACGCGCGACGAGTCGGAGCAGGCGACCGCGCTGCTCGACCGCGTCGAGCTCGAGCTGCGCCACGCCGTGAGCTGCGACGGCGGCGAGGGCGAGCCGCGCGTCAAGCTGCTCTGCGACGTCCTCACGATGGACACCAACGGCGACGGCACCCAGGACTGCCGGGCGCAGCGGCTCCTCTTCGTGCGCCGCCTCTTCGAGGAGCGCACGATGGTCGCGCTGCGCGAGGCGGGGACGACGGCGGGCGCCACGCAGACGTGGTTCGGCGAGGCGAGCGCGAAGGGTCCCGAGCTCTTGCCGACCGAGGGGCTCGTCGAGTGCGCGCTCGTCCCGCAGCCCGAC
>DASRRB010000283.1:0-5788 GCA_035695985.1 Planctomycetota bacterium
AGCTGCGCGAAGGAGAGGCCGGCGAGGAGCTGCGCGTACTCGGGCGTCTTTTCCATGCGGCGGAACGCCTCGAGCCCGGCGACGCGCTGGTGCAGGTCCGATTCGAGAAAGCCGCGCGCGAGCGCCGCGAGTCCGTGCGCCTCGAGGACCGCGACCGCCTTTTCGGGCAGCACGCATGCGAGGTCGTTTGCGGGCGCGGGCGCGGGCGCCTTCGCGGGCTGCGCCTGGGCCTGCGCTCGCGACGGAGCCGGCTCGCTCCGTTGCCACGGCGAGCGGGCGGCGATCGGCGCGAGCGAGAGCAGGCCGACGAAGGCCGCCGCCACGGCGAGGCGGCCGGCGATCGAAGGAAGGGGATTCGCGGCGTTCATCGGCAGGCTCCGGGGGGCGTCGCGTCGAGAGAGGCGCCCGGGGGCGGCGCGTGAAAACCTCCGGGCCTCAGCGCCGCGCGGCCTGCCAGGCGGCTTCGAGCTCGTCGAGTCGTGTCGCGCCGAGGCGCGCCGCGATTTCCGCGTCGCGCGCGCCCGCCTCTTCCGGCAGCGAGCGGCCGTCGAGGCGCAGCAACTCGAAGAGGCCGGCGGCGCGCGGATCCTTCGGGCCGCGTTCGAGGCAGAAGGCGACGAACGACGTGGCGAGCGCGCCGCCTCGAAGGGCCAAGGCTTCGTCGAACCCGGACTCCAAGGTCCGCCACTCCATGAGCTGGGAGAGCGACGGGACCGGCGCACCGAAACCCGCGGAGCCGTACGCCGACGCCGGATCCCGAAAGTGCACCGCGTCCGCGAGCGACTCGCTCGCCGCCGCGCCGACCACGCCGGCGAGCAGCCATTCGAGCGGCTGGCTCTCCGGCCCGCGCGCGAGGATCTTGCGCAACTGTTGGACGGCCGCCATGCGGCCGATGGTGTGCATGTCGAAGGCCACATCGGCGGCGCTGACGCTGAATCCCGCGAAGAGCTCGATGTCGAGCGGCAGCGGGTCGTCCTGGGACACGTGAACGGCGACCCACGGTCGCGTCGACGCGGCGAGCTTCGCCGGAGTCAGGACCCGCGCTTCGAAACGCTCGCCGAACGGAGCGAGGAAGCGGACCAGCTTCTCCCCCCGGTCGGAGCAGCCGCGTTCGGAAGTGACGACGAACATGCGCGACGACGTCTCCGCGCGGACGAAGTAGCGGGCCGCGTCGCCGCCCACTCGATCGCGCAGGTGGGCCACCGCGCCGGCGGCCGGGCGCATCGTCGGCTCGTCGAAACTGTCGGTGCTGAACTTCGAGAGCGGAGTCCAGGACGACTTCGCGACGGGCGTCTCGCGCGGCGCGGCTGTCGCGGTCGACGCCGAAGTCGGCGCCGAACTCGTCGCTGCAACGGGATTCGAAGCAGGCGCGGGGATCGGGAGGGCGGAGGGGCTCGATGCCGGCGCGGGACTTGGCGACGGCGCGACGGCCGGCGGCGGCTCGGACGCCGGTTCGGCGACGGGAGTCAGTTCGAACGCGGGCTTCGTCGTCGCGGCGGAGGCGGCCGGCGCAGACTTCGCCGAGGCCGGCTCTTCTTGCGACCGCCGTCCGAGCGCCCGCCACCCGAACGCGAGCGCGACGACCGCCGCGACGCACGGCAGGCTGACCGACCACGGGATGGGTGCGTCGCGCTTGCGGTCCACGGCGCGATTGTAGTCCCGGCCGCGCGGCGCATCGGGGGCGAGATCGGCCGTCGGTCAGCGTGCGCGCGGCAGCGCGAGCTCGAAGCAGGCGCCCGGTCCGTCGGCCGTCGCGAGCGTGAGCGCGCCGCGCAGGTCGGCCGCGATCCCGCGCGCGAGCGCGAGCCCGAGCCCGACGCCGGGCGCCGGGTCGCCGTTGCGCGCGCCGCGATCGAAGGGCGCGAAGATCTGCCGCGCCGTCGCGGGATCGACGCCCGGCCCGTGGTCGCGCACGCGCAGGACGACGCGCGCCGGCTCGACGCGGACCGAGAGCTCGAGCGCCGCGGGCGTCGACCCCTTGGCGTACTTGCAGGCGTTGTCGACGAGGTTGAAGAGCACCTGGCCGATCGCGTCGACGTCGGTCTCGAGCTCGGCGGCCCCTGCCTCGCCCCCGACTTCCCCCACGACCTCGAGCGCGAGCCCGCCGTCGCGCGCGCGCCGCTCGAGCACCGGCCGATGGCGCGCGATCAAGTCCGCGAGCGAGATCCGTTCGCGGCGCGCGCCGCCGCGCCCCTCTTCGAGACGTGCGTAGGCAAGTACGTTCTCGACCAGCGTCGAGAGGCGCGTCGACTCCTCCTTCAGCGTCTGCAGGTAGAGCGCGCGCTGCGCCGGCTCCTTCACCATGTCGTCGGCCAGCATCTCCGAGTACATGCGGAAGGTCGTGAGCGGCGTGCGCAGCTCGTGCGTCACCGCCGAGGCGAAGCGGTTGCGCCGCTCGCCGAGCTGCAGGATCGCGCGCAGGACGAAGCCGGCGGCGGCCAGCGCCGCGAGCGTCGCCCCCCACGTGACCGCGAGCGTCCCGTGCACCGGCCGCCAGCCGCCGTTCGCGGCGGACGCGGGCGGCGGCTCGGGCGCGGCGAGGCGGACCGGGATCGTCGCGAGCGACGACGGCTCGCTCCCGGTCCAGTTCACGTCGGTCAGCGTGAGCGGCTCGAGGCGGCACGCCGGCAGGAGCTCCGCCACCTCGCCGATCAGCGCGCTGCGCAACGCCGTCCAGTCGAGCCAGACGCCCTGCAGGAATCCGACCTCGCCCACCTCCACGCGCCGGAACAGGAAGAGGTCGGGCTCGCCCGTGCCGAGCCAGAGCGGGATCAAGGTACCGACGTGCACCGTCGTGACGCCCCCCTCGATCGGCTTGAACTCGAGGTTCGATCCGGCGGAACCGGCGTCGTTGTTCCCGCCGGAATTCGCGAGGCTGTCGGCCGCGCTCTGCGCGTCGCGCTTGGACTTGTAGGTCGTCTTCTGGCGCGCCTGCGACTCGCCCGGGTCGGGGGCGACGGCGCGGAACTGCGCGCTCGGCAGCGGGTGCGGCGCGAGCCACTGGCCGGAGAGCGCCTCCTCGCCCTTCTCCGCGTCGCGCACGCGCTGGCGCACCGAATCGATCGGGACGCGGGAGCGCGCCTGGTCGAGCCAGCTGTCGCGCCGCTCGAGCATCGCGCCGGGCGCGCAGCTCGAGACGGCGAGGTCGAGCAGATTGCCGCGCGGGACCTGCGGCGACGTGAACGCTCCCGCGGCGTCGATCTGGAAATGGAGGTGGACGTACTCCGGCGCGCGATTGAGCAGCGGCGACGGCGTCAGGACGTCGCCCTTCTCGAGCTCGGTCAGGAAGCGGTTGTAGGCGCGCTCCTGCGGGTAGTAGGCGAGGTACTCGAAGTAGGGCCGCGCGCCTTCGCGGGCGAGGAGCGGCAGGAGCAGCGAGTCCATGCGCCAGAGCGCGACGCGCATGCGGTCCTGGAAGCGGGCGTGGCTCGCCGCGCCGGCGGTCGCATGCTCCAGCTCGAGCGCGGTGCCCGACAGGAAGCCGAGCGCCGCGAGCACGAGCACCGCGCACGCGCCGTAGCCGGCCCACCAGAGCGAGCGCGTCCGCGTCATCTCGTCTCCGCCTCGACCGCGACCTGGGGAGACAGCGAGTATCCGCGCCCGCGCACCGTCGCGACCACCGCTTCACCGCCGCCGAGCTTCTCGCGCAGCCGCGCCACGTGCATGTCGACGGTGCGCGTCTCGAGACCGCGGGGATCGAGTCCCCAGATCCGCTCGAGCAGCTCGTCGCGCGAGACGACGCGCTCGCGCGCGCCCGACAAGTAGCGCAGGATCGCAAGCTCCTTCTCGGAGAGCGTCTCGCTCGCGCCGTCGGTGCGCGTCGCCTCGCAGCGCGCGAAGTCGACGCGCCCGCCCGGCCAGGAGAGCGCGCCGGTCGCGACCGGCCGCGCCGGCGAGCGGCGCAGCACCGCCTCGACTCGCGCCAGCAGCTCGCGCGCGCTGAACGGCTTGACCACGTAGTCGTCGGCGCCGCCCTTGAGTCCGTGCACGCGGTCCGCCTCGGCGCCGCGCGCCGTGACCATGATCACCGGCAGCCCCGGCTTCGCGTGGCGCAGCGCCGCGAGCAGTTCGAAGCCGCCGACGCCCGGCAGCACGACGTCGAGCAGCGCGAGGTCGATGGCGGCGGCGAGGCCGGTCTGGAGGCCTTCCCGGCCGTCGCCGCACGCCGTGACGTCGTAGCCGCCGAATTGGAGCGCATCGGTCAGGCCGCGCCGGATCGCGGCGTCGTCCTCGACCACCAGCACTCGGGCGCGCGCGGTCATTCCACCTTCCTCGGCGTCTCGCTCTTCGGCGTCTCGCACTTCGGCGCTTCGTTCTTCGGCGCTTCGTTCGAAGGCGCCGGCTTCTTCGGATCTTCCGGGAACTTGAAGCCGCGCGTCGCCGCCTGCTGGCGCACCGCGTCGCGGACGGCGCGGTCGAAGGAGTTCTTGTCGTCCTTGGCCTGCTTTCTCATCTCTTCGGCCACGTAGGCGTCGCGCTTCGCGCCGGCTTCCTGGATCTTCTTCGCGATCTCGGCACGGCGGCCGCCCGCCTCGTCGATGCACTTCAGCTTCTGCTCGGTCGTCATCTCCCGCATCTTCTCCGGGAGCTCCTCCTTCTTCACGTCTTCGACCTTCACGCTCCCCGCCTTCACGGCGTCGACGAGGTCGTTGCGGTTCACGTAGGCCGCCCCGCCCTTGGTCATCGCGCGGGCGGAGCAGGTGGCGCTGTTGGCCCCGGAGGCGTTCGAGTCCTGGGCCTTCTGGTTCTCGCAGGCGGCGGCGCCGGCGACGCCGAACCAGAGGTAGGTGTCGTTGATCGAGGTCGAGAGCGCGGCGAGCTCGGAGTCGAAGGGGGTCGCGATCGTGACGGTGCCGTTCTGCTGGTCGATCGCGGCAAACTGCCCGTCGGCGCGCTGCGCGACTTCCCTCCAGGCCGGCGCGAGGCCGTCGGCGGGATTGCCGCAGTAGATCGAGTCGACCAGGACGCCGTGCTCGACCAGGTTCTTGCAGACGTTCCGGAAGTCGAGCTTCTCGTCCTGCTCCGCCGACTCGTTGCCGGCGACGACGATCAGCTTGAGCGCCTCCTTCTCCTCCGACCACTGGAGCCGAGAGGCCGCGTCGAGGACGCGCGCGACGAGCTCGGTGCCGCCGTTGGTCTTGAGCGCGAAGAGCTGCGCCGAGACGGTGTCGAGGTCCTCGGTGAAGGGCGCGTCGACGGCGACCCAGCCGCGCTCGGCGTCGTGGCCGTCGTTGCCGTACGTGAGCAGCGCGATGCGGAGCCGCGGCGTCGGCGTCGCGAGCGCGAGGTCGTTCACGATCGACCAGATCTTCTGGCGCGCCGCGTCGATCAGCCCGTCCATGCTGCCGCTCGTGTCGAGGCAGATGGCGAGGTCGACCGCGCGCCGCGGCGCCGTCGCGCCGGCGGCCTTCTTCACGGTCTCGGCGTCGCCGTCGCGCGCGGGCGCGGCGAGGCCGAGCGTGCCGAGCGCCCCGAAGGCGAGGCCGCGAAGCGTCCAGTGGCGGGCGAGACGGAAGTGGATGCGATTCATGGGTGACTCCTGCGGAGGGGGGATTCAGTTCGAGGCGTTGCGGACCAGCACGCGCTTGCCGCCGTGCTCGAGGAGGATCTCGCCGGCGAGCGAGAGCACGCCGGGGCGGCCCTCCTTCACGAATTCGTCGAGGAGGGCGCGGTGCGCGGCGCTGCCGAACTCGACGATCGAGTCGGGCTCGAGCGGCTGTTGCGAGGCGATGAGCCGCGCGTCGACCCAGCGCGCGCCGCGGCGGAAGAAGGTGCGGTCGCACACCTG
>DASRRB010000284.1:0-5794 GCA_035695985.1 Planctomycetota bacterium
CGCCGCCGTGCTTCTCGACCACGACCGAACGGGCGATCGCGAGCCCCTGCCCGGTCCCCTTCCCGATCGCCTTCGTGGTGAAGAACGGCTCGAAGACGCGGTGGCGGATCGCGGCCGGGATGCCGGGGCCGGAGTCGCGGATCGTCACGACCACCTCGTCGCCGTCGCGCGCGGTGCGGACGAGGATGCGCCCCTTGCGGCCGCTCTGCTTCACGACGTCGGCGACGGCGTGCGCCGCGTTCACGACGATGTTCAGGATCGCCTGGTTCACGTCGCCGGCGTGGCAGCGGACCGGCGGGAGCTCTCCGAGCTCGGTCTCGACGTCGGCGACGTACTTGTACTCGTTGCGCGCGATGGTGAGCGTGCTGACGATCGCCTGGTTCAGGTCGACCGGCGCCATCTCGCGCTGGTCGGGGTGGGCGAACGCCTTCATCGAGCGCACGATCGCGGCGACGCGCTCGAGGCCGTCGAGCGAGCGGTCGAGCGCCTTGGGGAGGTGCTCGAGGAGGTAGGCCAGGTCGACCTGCTCCTCGGTGAACGCCGCGGCGGCGGCCGCCTCCGTCGCGCCCGCGCCGGCCTCGACGGCCGACCGCACCGCGCGCAGCTGGCCGACCAGCAGCGTCAGGTCGACCACCGACTCGCGCACGAAGTGGATGCTGTCGCTCACGAACTGGATCGGCGTGTTGATCTCGTGCGCGATGCCGGCCGCGAGGCGGCCGACCGACTCGAGCTTCTGCGCCTGGTGGAGGTCGAACTCGAGCTGCCGGCGCTCGGTGACGTCGAGCAGCATCCCGCGCAGCCGCTCGCCGTCGCGCTGCGCCGAGACGACGCTGCGCACCCAGACGGTGCGACCGTCGGCGCGCGTGAGACGGAACTCGAGCTCGCGCTCGGCGCGCGACTCGGCCGCCTCGCAGTACTGCGCGAGGACGGCCGCGCGGTCGTCGGGGTGGAGCCGCTCCGCGAAGAAGCCGGGCTCGAGCCAGCGTCCGATCTCGAGGTCGAGCAGCCGCAGCGCGCGCGGGCCGACGTAGACGAAGCGGCCGCTCGCCGCGTCCATCTCCCACGGGATCGCCTGCGTGGTCTCGATCAGGGCGCGGTACTGCTCGCGGCTCGCCGCGATCTCGTCGTTGCGCGCGGCGATCTCGCGGATCTGGCCGCGGATCGCGCTCGCCACGATGACGGTCAGCACGCCGACGATGAGCCACGAGCCGAGCATCACGCCGAGGATGCGGCGCCACGCGTCGTCGAGCGCGTCGCCCGCGAGCTGCTGGTAGTTGCTCGCCTGTTTCGCGGTCGACTCGATCACGCGCCCGCGCACCTCCTCGAGCCGCGTGAAGGCGGCGTCGACGGCGCCGATCAGCGCGTCGCGCTCGGCGTCGAGGACGAGACGGCGGCTGCACGCCCCGAACAGGCTGTCGGGGTCGGTCCGGATGCTCTGGTGGGCGGCGTCGAGGACGTGGTGCGCGCCGAGCAGCGTCGCCTGCAGCTCGTCCATCGCGTCGGGGTCGAGCGACGCCGCCGCGTCGCCGGACGGCGCGTCGCGCGGGCGGATCGCGGGGCGCAGGCGCAGCAGCGCGCCGAGCACGCGATTGTTCAGGAGGTCGGCGAGCTGGTCGTCCGACGTCGCCCAGAGCAGCCGCTCGCAGGCGAGCGCGAGCTCGCTGATCTCGATGCGGATGCCGCGGGCGCGCGGGTCGCCGTCGAGCTCCTCGAGGAGCCGCTGCGCGAGCGCGCCGGAGTCGTCGCCGGCGGCGCGGCGCAGCTGCGCGATCGAGCGGGCGCGCGCGAGCGCGGCGTGCCCTTCCGCCGCCTCGAGCGCGGCGCGCAGCCCCTCGAAGGCGTGCTCGATGCGGCGATGCGTGGCCTGCAGCGTGGCGCGGTTGGCCTCGAACGCGGCGCGCCAGGCCGTGCAGCGCGCCAGCAGCTGCTCGAGGTCGCCGCGCACCGCGTCGCCGCCCTCCGGGCCCGCGAGCCAGCGCGCGAGCTCGCCGAGGCGGAGCGCGTCGGAGGCGACGGCCGCCGCCGGGTCGAGGATCGCCTTCATGGCGTTGCGGGCCGCCGAGATGCCGTCCTCGATGCGGTTGATGCGCAGCGAATCGACCGACTGCGCCTCGAACAGGCGGCCGCGCTCGGCGTCGATGGTGCGCAGCGCGTGGCGCAGGAAGCCGGTCGTGGCCACGCCGGCGAGGACCGCGACGCCGGCGACCAGCCAGACGAGGCGCGCCGCGAGGCGGCGGTCGATCTGCAAACGCGGAGGCGGGACCGCTCCGGTCATCGCGACCCGCCGGACGCCGCCTTGCGCCGCGCGGCGAGCTCGGTCCACTCGAACGGGACGATCCGCCCGCCGCGGATCACGGTCGGCCAGACCTCCCGGCACGCCTGGTGGCGCGTCGGCGAGAGCTCGAGCGGGACGCCGAGCCCGAGGTCGAACGTGCCGAGCCCCTCGAGCGCCCGGATCACCGACGCGCGGTCGGGCCGCGCCTCGATCGTCGCGAGGCCGCGGCAGAGGAGCCGCGTCGCGACGTAGCCTTCGAGAGAGATGAAGTCGGGCTGGCTCTTGGCGTCGAGCGCCGCGATCGCCGCGCGGTACTCCTTCACGATCGGCAGGTCGGCGTCGAAGTGCGGGACGACCTGCGTGATCACCACGCCCTCGCCCGCGTCGCCGAGCTCGCGCAGCAGCGACATCGAGCCGACGAAGGAGACGCTGAGGAAGAGCGCGTCGACGCCGTTCTCGCGCGCGAGCTTCACGAAGGCCGCGCACGGCTGGTAGGCGCCCACCATGATGATCGCGCGCGGCGGCGGCTGCGCGAGGAGGACGTCGGCGAGCGCGCGCTCGACCGCGACGGTGTTGCGCTCGTAGCGGGCGTGCAGGACCTTCGACTCGTCGACGAGGCCGTGGCGCTCGAGCGCCGCGGTCCCGCCGGCGAAGCCGGCGTCGCCGTAGGCGTCGCGCTGCGTGAAGAAGGCGATCTGCTCGGGCGCGAGTCCGGCCTGCGCGACGAGCGCGTCGACCATCGCGGACGTCTCCTCCGCGTAGCTCGCGCGGTAGTTGACGACGCAGGCGTCGGGCGGCTCCTTGCGGAGCAGGCCGGCGCCGGTGAAGGCGCCGTAGAAGGGCGTGCCGCTCGCGACGGCGATCGGCAGCGTGGCGACCGCGGTCGGCGTCCCGACGTTCCCCACGATCGCGAGCACGTGCTCCTGCTCGATCAGGCGGCGCACGTTGGGGCCGGCGACGTCGGGCTCGTAGCCGTCGTCGAGCGCGATCAGGCGCAGCTTGCGTCCATGGATCCCGCCGCCGCGCTCGACCTCGGCGAGCGCCGCCTGGACTCCGGCGAGCATGCGGTTGCCGAGGTCGGCGGCCGGTCCGCTAAGCGCGGTCGACATGCCGAGGACGAGGTCGTCGCCCGCCGCCGGGTCGTCGCGCACGGGCGTCGCGCCGGGCGCGGTGCCACGCGCAGTGCCATGCGCGGTGAACGTCGCGAGCACGGCGAGGCCGACGGCTGCCGCGAAGGCGGCGACGGAACGGGAGCCGCGGAGGCGGCGCCCCCACCCCCCGGTCCTCGGGCCTTCCGCCATGGCGACTCCCGCCGGTCCCGACTCCCGGGACGCGTCCGCCTCGACATCGACGGCCGGCGTGCGGGGCCTTGAACGGGGCGTCGTCCTGGCAGGACCCTGCGACGCAGTCTCAACGAAAAGAAGGCGCGGAACGGCCTACGGAAGAATCGCGTGGCGCGTGCGCCCGGGGCGCAGGCCCCAGGGAAAAACGGGAGGTCGGTGCGTTGTTGCTTTTGAGACTCTGTCTCACTACGTTCCCGCACCCTTTCGTTCCACCTCTCCGGGAGCCTGCATGTCCGGCCGTCCGTCGTCTCCGTGCGCGCGCTTCGTCGCTGCGCTGTCCTTCGTCGCACTCGCCCGCCCCGCCTCCGCCCAGGACTCGAAGCTCGAGGAGAAGGTCGACCGGCTCGAGCGCGAAAACGAGGAGCTGAAGAGGAAGGTCGACGCGATCGACAAGAAGCTGAGCGCCGGCGAGCCGAGCTCGCTCGACCAGGAGCTCGGCGAGCTCGGCGCGCCCGGCGCAAAAGGCGCAAATGGCGCGACGAAGCTCCCGGCCGGCGGCCAGAAGCTCGCCGAGGCCGGGCTCAGCCAGGCGTTCGGCGGCGTCTACACCAAGCCGTTCCTCTCGCGCGAGCAGGGCATCACGCTCGGCGGCTACGCGTCGTGGGTCTACAAGGACGCGGGCGACGAGCACCGCTCGCTCGACTTCCCCCGCCTGATCCCGTTCATCTACGCGCAGGTGAGCGAGCGCATCACGTTCGCGACCGAGATCGAGATCGAGGACGGCCACGAGGTCGAGGTCGAGTTCGCCTTCGTCGACTACCACCTCTCGGACTATCTGAACCTGCGCGCCGGCGCGCTCCTCGACCCGCTCGGCAAGTTCAACCTCGTCCACGACGACCCGGTGAACGAGCTGACCGAGCGGCCGCTCGTCGACACGACCGTGATCCCGACCACGCTGCGCGAGGTCGGCGGCGGCTTCTTCGGCACTCCCCTCTCCGCCGACTCCCCCGTCGGCCAGCTCTCCTACGAGGCCTACGTCACCTCCGGCTTCAAGGGGCTCTTCGACGACGGCACCGTGACGTTCGACACGACCGACGGCCTCTCGGAAGGGCGCGCCCACGAGCCGGTCGGCGGCACCGAGTCGTTCGCCGACAACAACAACAACCTGGCGCAGGTCGGCCGCCTCGAGTGGAGTCCGGTGCTCGGCGCCGCGCTCGGCGTCTCGGCCCACCACGGCAACTACGACGAGAGCGACGACAACGAGCTGCTGATCACGGCGGTCGACGGCGCGCTCGACGGCAAGGCGGTCGCGCGCTGGATCGGGGCGGACGGGTCGTTCGGCCGCGTCCTCGGCGACTTCGAGCTGCTCGGCGAGTGGGCCAACGCGCACATCAGCCGCGACGCGTTCGCCATCGCGAGCGGCGTCCCCGGCTCGATGCACGGCTGGTACGGCCAGGTCAACTACCGCATCTACCCGTCCTTCCTGAAGGACCTCGAGCAGTCGGGCTACCTCGGCGCCGGCAGCCGCTTCACGCTGGTCGCGCGCTACGACGCGATCGACCTCGACGGCTTCGGACGCGAGCGCTGGACCTTCGGCGTGAACTTCCGGCCGAACCGCTTCCAGACCGTCCTCAAGCTCGACTACCAGCTCAACATGGAGAGCGGGCAGCAGCCGGGCGTCGCGAACGACGCGTTCCTGATGTCGATCGCGACCTACTTCTGAGGTTCAAGGTGCAGCAGCGCGCGACGATCCTGCGGCGGACGACGTGGATGCGGCGGGCGGCGGCGCTGGCCGCGATCGCCGCGTTCGCCGCGCCGGCGTCCGCGGCGCCGCGCGCGGACGGACCCGAGGTGCTGCTCTCCAAGGTGGAGGCGCTGCGCGTCGTCTTCCCGCGCTGCGAGCGCGTCCTCGAGCAGCGCCGGATGCTCGGCGACGAGGAGCGGCGCGCGCTGGAGACGGCGCTGCGCCGCCCGCTCGAGGAGAAGGGCTTCCTCGTCTACCTCGGGCTGGCCGGTGAAAAGGGCGAAACGGTCGACGGCTTCGCCGTGATCACCAACGAGATCGGCAAGACCGAGCCGATCACCTTCATCGTCGGCGCCGAGCGCGCCCCCGGTGACTCGAAGTCGGTGAAGCCGGTGAAGCCGGCGAAACTGCGCGTGCGGCGCGTCGCCGTGATGGTCTATCGCGAGTGCCGCGGCGGCGAGGTGCGCTCGAAGCGGTTCCTCGCGCAGTTCG
>DASRRB010000285.1:0-37761 GCA_035695985.1 Planctomycetota bacterium
TACGAGCACGTCGACTTGATCGCGCCCAGGGCCGACGTATCGTCCTTCCTCCGGGCGATGTGCGGATCGGGGGGGGAGAGTCCCATCGCGCAGTGCTTCAACCGGCTGGAAGCGGCCGCCGGCAAAGTCGAACCGCTTGTCCTCGAGCTTCTCGCGCGGCTGCGCGGTCGGACGGGCTCACCCTGGGCGCTCACCGGTTCGGGGTCGGCGTGCTTCGCCCCCGCAGTCGATGCTCAAGCCGCCACCCGAATCGCCGAAGGAGTTACTGGGGACGGGGGTCTCGAAGTACGCATCGTCCGCAGCTTCGCTCGGCGGAGAGGGCCGGTCGTGCGCTGAGGGTCTCGGGGGGAGGAGGCGCTCGTGGACATCTCTGAGATCCGGGTGAAGCTCGTCGACGACGCCGACGAGAAGCTGCAGGCGTTCTGCACGATCACGTTCGACCGCGAATTCGTCGTCCGCGACCTGAAGATCATCAAGGGCCCCAACGGGCCGTTCGTCGCGATGCCGTCGCGCAAGCTGACCGACCGCTGCGGCCATTGCGGCGGCAAGAACCACCTGCGCTCGCGCTACTGCAACGACTGCGGGCGCACGCTCGACCCCAACCGCGCCGGCCGCGACGAGCGCGGCCGCGCCAAGCTCCACACCGACATCGCCCACCCGATCCACGCCGACGCACGCAGCCGCATCCAGGGCGTGATCATCGAGGCGTTCAACGCGGAGATCGAGAAGTCGAAGCAGCCGGGCTACCAGCCGCCCAAGCTCGGCGCCGACTACGACGAGGGCGAAGAATCCGCTCCGCTCCCGCCGCGCCGCACGAGCGAACGCGAGTTCGAGGCCTGATCGCCCGCCGCGGCCGCGTCGCCCTCCGCGGGCGCGCGGTCGCTCCTTTCCTCGCCGCCGGCCTTGCGCCAAGCTGACGGCATGGCTCTCCGGGTCCACGTCATCGGCGCGGGTCGCGCCGGCGTCGGCATCGCCCGCCTCCTCGCGCTCGCCGACGTCGAGATCGGCTGCGTCTTCGCGCGCTCGGCGGCGGCCGCCGCGCTCGCCGCGAAGCGCATCGGCGACGGCGCGCCGACCACGGTGATGGCCGAGGCGCTGAGCGACTCCGCCGCCACGCTCGTCGCGGTGCCGGAGAACGCGCTCGCGCGCGTCGCCGACGAGCTCGCGGCGGGACCCAGGCATCGCGGCGCGGTCGCGCTGCACGTGAGCGGATCGCTGCCGGGCGCCGTGCTCGCGCCGCTGCGCAAGCGCGGCGTCGCGGTCGGCAGCATGCACCCGCTCGCCTCGTTCGCCGACGCGGAGCGGCCGCCCGAGACGCTGCGCGGCGTCACCTTCGACGTCGACGGCGACCCTGAGGCGCGCGCCGCCGCGGGCGAGCTGGTGCGCAAGCTCGGCGGGCGCGTCCTCGAGGTGCGCGAGGACGGCAAGCCGCTCTTCCACGCCGCCGCCGCGCTCGCCTCGAACGGCTTCGTCGCGCTCTTCGACGTGGCGCAGCAGCTCGCCGAGCGCTCCGGCGCCTCCGCGATGGCGGCGCGCGTCGCGCTGACCGAGCTCGCGCGCTCGACGATCGACAACGTCGGCCAGCTCGGCGCACCGCACGCGCTGACGGGACCGATCGAGCGCGGGCAGGCCGAGATCGTCGAGCGCCATCTCGCGGCGATCCGCGCCGCCGCCCCGCAGCTCCTCGACGCCTACCGGACCTTCGCGCGCGCCACCCTCGCCACCGCGCTGCGCAAGGGGACGCTCGACGACACGAAGCGCGCCGCGCTGGCGCGCCTGCTCGACGGACCGTGAGCGCGACGCGCATCGTCGCGAGCGCGGCGGTGGCGACGCGCGCCGACGTCGTCGCGCTGCGCGCCTCGCTGGCGGACGATCGTCACGTCGGCGGCGCGTCGTGCGACCTCGTCAAGCTGCGCGCGGACGGTTGGCGCGAGACGGCGGACGCGCTCGCTGAGGCGATCGGCGCGCTGCCGCTGCCGGTGGTCGCGACCGTGCGCGCCCGCTCCGAGGGGGGCGCCTTCGCCGGCGGCGACGCCGAACGACGCGCGCTGCTGCGCGCCGCGAGCCGCAGCGCGCGCTTCGTCGACGTCGAGGCGCAGTCGCCGTTCGCCGCCGAGTCCTTCGCTCCCGCCCGCAAGATCGTCTCGCGCCACGAGCTCTCCGCGACGCCCGCCGACCTCGAGGCCGCGTTCCGCGAGCTGGTCGCGCGCGCGCCCGACGCCGAGCTCCTGAAGCTCGCGGTCACGCCCGTTTCCTCGGCCGACGTTGCGCGCCTCGCCGCCTTCGCGCGGCGCGAGGCGGGCGGACCGACGCGCGCGCTGGTCGCGATGGGCGAGCACGGCCGCGCGCTGCGCGCGCTTGCGGGCAAGCTCGGGAGCGCGCTCGCCTACGGCCACCTGCCGTCGCTCGAAGCGACCGCGCCGGGCCAGTGGAGCGTGCGCGAGCTCGCGGACCAGTTCCGCGTCCGCGAGCAGACGGCGGCGACCCCGGTGCTCGCCGTCGTCGGCCGCCCGATCGCCCACTCGCTCTCGCCGCGGCTGCACGCGCGGCTGCTGCGCGCCGCCGGGCTGCCGCACGTCTTCGTGCCGCTGCTCGCCGACTCGCTCGAGGACGCGCTGGCGCTCGCACCGGTGCTCGACCTCGCCGGCCTCTCGGTCACGCTGCCGTTCAAACGCGACGCGCTGCGCGCCGCGCGCGGCGCCGCCGCCGGCTTCCCGTGGCCGCCGCCCGAAGGCGCCGTCAACACGCTGCTGCCGGACGGGAGCGGCTGGCTCGCGGCCAACACCGACCGCATCGGTTTTTCCGCCGCGCTCGCGACGCGTGGGCGGCTCGAGACGTGGCGCGGCCGCGCGGCGCTCGTGGTCGGCGCCGGCGGCGCGGCACGCACCGCCGTCGCCGTCCTGTCCGAGCTCGGCGCGGACGTCACGGTCGCCGCGCGGTCGCCGGCGCGCACCGCCGAGCTCGCCGCGGCGTTCGGTGCGAAGCCGGTCGGGCTCGCCGCCGTCGACGGCGCCGCCATCTCGTCGTTCGACCTGATCGTCAACGCGACGCCCGCCGGCATGCACCCCGACGTCGACGCGACGCCGCTCGCCCGCGCCGCGTTCCGGCGCGGCCAGGTCGTCTTCGACCTGATCTACCGGCCGCGCGCGACGCGGCTCCTGGAGGACGCGGCGCGCGCCGGCGCCGACGCCCTCGACGGCTTCGAGATGTTCCTGGCACAGGCGCTCGCGCAATTCCGCCTCTTCACCGGCTGCGCGCCCGACGCGGCGCTGGCGCGCGCGACGCTGGAGGAGGCGCTCGCGAGCTGAACGTCGCGCGGCCGCTGCGCGGCGCGCACGCCGGCGGCAGAATGGCCGCCCCATGCACCGCGCCGAGCTCCTCCGCGCCGCAGCGGGTCCCCTCCTCGCCCTCCTGGTCGCGGCGGCGACCGGCCTCCCGCCGGTCGCGGCGCCGGCGCGCGGCGGCGCCGCGACGGTGACGGTCGAGCCCGCCGTCGTCGCGCTCCCGCCCGACCGCGTCCCGATCGACCGCTGGCCGGAGTTCCAGGCGGCACCGGACGTCGGCCGCGTGACGCTGACCGTCACGTGGCGCGCCGGCGCGGACGGCTTCCCGAAGGGCGGGCGCCTGCGCTTCGGCTTCGGGTATCCGGTGCACGACGACGGGAGCGCGCTCGTCGCCGCGAACGGCGGCTACCTGCCCGGCCCGTGTTACTGGCTGAAGCAGTTCCCGCTCGGGACGTTCCAGACCGACGACCCGCGCCAGCCCGACTACGCGTCGGCGAGCGGCCCGAAGGAGGGCGCCGTCGGGCGCGTGCGCGTCGTCAAGTCGAACACGCAGGTCGAGAACCTCCTCGAGATCCACGTCGGCGTGGCGCTCGTCGAGGGCGACTCGATCGCCGTCGTCTTCGGCGACCGGAGCGGCGGCGGTCCGGGCGGCGCGCTGAGCTTCCACCCCGGCCGGCCGACCGCTCTCGTGCTCGCCGACCGCGAGGCGAGCGGCGCCTTCGTCCCCGCCGCGACGACGCTGCCCGAAGTGCTCTTCACCGGCGCCCGCGTCGACGCGCTGCACGTGACGATCCCGGCCACGCCGCGCGCGAACGAGCCGTTCCGCTTCACCGTGCAGGCGTTCCAGGGGAGCGACACTTCGCCCGACGCGAACATCGTCGAGGTCGAGAACGCGCGCGGCCGCGTGACCTTCGCGTCGAGCGACCCCAAGGCGGAGCTGCCGCCGGCGACGGAGCTGCGCGCCGAGCAGCGCGGTGTCCTCTCGCTCCGCGCCACGTTCAAGAGCGCCGGGCCGCAGTGGATCCGCGCGACGTTTCATCCCGAAGGCGCCGCCGCGCCGCAGCCCGAGTGCTTCAGCAATCCCGCCTGGGTCGACGCGCCGCTCCCCTTCCAGATCCTCGCCGGCGACCTCCACCGCCACAGCGCGGAGGGCGGCCACGCGGGCCTCACCGCGGCGCTCTGCTGGCCGCAGCTCTGGAACCGGCGCGACGACTTCGGCGCCGTGCTGCCCCACGTCTCGTCGCGCTGGTCGGGCTTCCGCCACACCAACGCCGTCGCGCGCGCCTTCCAGAAGGAGGTCGACCCCGACGAGCGCGAGTTCGTCGCCTATCCCGCGGTCGAATGGACGCTGCCCGGCGCGCACCGCCACGTCGTCTGGCGCGACTTCACCGACGAGCGCGCGCCGTGCGACCGCGAGTACCGCGGCGAGGAGACGCCGCCGCCGCTCCCGGTCGAGACGCTCGCCGCCTTCTTCGACTGGCTGGAGAAGCGCGACCCCGCCGCGCCGCCCGTGCTCGCGATCGCCCACCATCCGCTCTGGGTCGGCGAGGACCCGATCCACGGCACGTACGAGTGGGCGCCGCGCACCTTCGTGCCGCGCCAGCCGCTCGTCGAGATCTACGGCGAGCACGGCTCGTCGGAGCGATTCGTCCCGGAGGGGTCGGCCGATCCCTACCTCATCAAGCACCGCGCGGCGGCGCAGCGCCCGGCCGTGGAGCGCGCTTCGGTCGCCGATGGCCTCTCCCTCGGGTACCGGTTCGGCCTCGTCGGCGGCAGCGACAACCACGGCTACGGCCTCTACCAGCGCCGGCACGAGCTCGACGAGACGCAGAACTACGGACGGCGCGGGCTCGCCTTCGTCCTCGGCGACCGGTCGGTCGCGCGGCTGCGCGAGCGCGTCTTCGACGGCCTCACCCGGCGCCGCACCTACGCGACGACCGGCGTGCGCGCGCTCCTCTCGTTCAGCGCGCGCGACGGGACGCCGATGGGCGGCGACGTCGCGAGTGACGGTCCGGTCGCGTTCCGGATCGCCGCCGTGGCGGCCGGTCTCGGGCGTCACGAGGTCGCCCGCTTCCGGCGCGGCGAGCTCGTGCGCGACGGCGCGACGGTGGTGAAGAGCGAGGAGCTCCGCGACGCGGACGGCCAGGACGGGAAGAGCGTGCTCGACCTCGAATGGAGCGACCCCTCCCCCATCCGGGACGGAAAGGCGCACAGCTACCATCTGAAGCTCGTGCAGGACGACCTGAACCTGGTCTGGTCGAGCCCGATCTGGTGGACGCTCCCGTGAAGTCGGTGCACCGGCGTGCGCTCGCGGCAGTGCTCGCCGCGGCGGCGGCGCTCTCCTGCGCGAGCCGCGCCCCGTCGCCGGCCGCGCCGTCCGGCGGCGAGCCCGCCGCGCGCGCCGACGCGCCGTTCAACCTCGTGATCGTCACGCTCGACACGCTGCGCGCCGACCACCTCGGCTGCTACGGCTACTTCCGCGACACGACGCCCCACCTCGACGCGCTCTCCAAGGATTCGCTGCGCTTCACGCGCTGCTACGCGCCGATCGCCCACACGACGCCGAGCCACGCGTCGCTCTTCACGTCGGTCTACCCCTTCGAGCACGGCATCACGGCCAACACCGTGCTGCAGTCGGAGGAGCGGCAGCGCGAGGCGGCGTTCCGGCCGTCGCCGACGCTGCAGACGCTCGCGCAGGCGCTGCAGGCGAAGGGGGTCGCGACCGGCGGCTTCGTGAGCGCCGCCCCCGTGAAGCGGATCACCGGCCTCGCCGCCGGCTTCGACGGCTGGAGCGAGCCGGCCGAGCACCGCCGCCCCGGCCACGAGACGATCGCCGACGCGCTCGCCTGGCTCGACGCGACGCGCGTGCGCCCCTTCTTCCTCTGGGTCCACCTCTTCGACGCGCACGGCCCGTTCGACGCCGACTACCCGCCCGCCGAGTACCGCACGCGCTACCACGCCGGCGAAGCCTTGAAGAAGTGGCTCGCCGAGCGCCGCTTCCCGGCCCGCATCTCGGGCGTCAACACGGAGGAGACCGACACGGCGAACGTCGTCGACCTCTACGACGGCGCGGTGCGCTACCTCGACGACCAGCTCGCGCCGCTGCTCGATCGGCTCGGGACGCCGGAGATGCGCGCGAGCACGCTGCTGGTCGTCACCGCCGACCACGGCCAGGGGCTCGGGCAGCACGACTTCCTCGCGCACGGCATCGTCTGGTCGGAGCAGCTCGCCGTCCCGCTCCTGATGCGCCTGCCGACGCGGCTCGAGGGCGTCGCGCAGCTCGCCGCGGCCGCGGCCGGCGCGATCGACGCGCCGCTCTCCACCATCGACGTCGTCCCGACCGCGCTCGCGCGGCTGCCCGGACTCGCCGATCCCTCCTTCCTCCACCAGCTCCAGGGGGTCGACGTGCTCGCCGAGGCGTTCACGCCGCGCGCCGTCTTCGGGATGGCTCCGGCCCCGCGCGGGCTGCTCGCGTTCACGACGACGCACTGGCGGCTGATCCGCGGCAAGGAGGGCGCGCCGCAGCTCTACGACCTCGAACGCGACCCCTTCGAGCTCGAGGACGTCGCCGCCAGGCATCCGGAGATCGCGGCCCGCATCGACCGCGCGCTGCAGGCCGAGGTCGAGCGGCAGAAGCGGCGCGAGGCGATCCACGAACAGGGGGCGGAGGAGGGCGGCGCGCCCGATCCCAAGCACCTCGAGGAGCTCGAGAAGCTCGGGTACACGAGCGACGAAGGCGCCGAGGCGAGCCCGCCCGCCAAGAAGAAGGACGGCGGCGCGCGGTGAACGGCGTCCCGCCGCGCGCGCGCGCGCCGCAGCTCCTCTGGATCGCCGCGTCGATCGTCGCGCTGATCGCGGGCGTGCTCACGTTCCGGCAGGTGGCCGCGGCGTCGGCGGCGCGCCTCCCGATGGACCTCGTCACCGACCGGCTCGGCGGCGCGATGGTCGACCACGCGATCCGCGTCCGCGACGGCCTGCCGACGTACTGCGAGCCCGACGACCGCTTCATGCCGGTCGTCTACACGCCGCTCTACTACCACCTCGCCGCGGCGACGATGCGCGTCGTCGCCGATCCGCTCGTCGCGTGCCGCGCGACCGCGCTCGGGCTGGTCGCCCTCGCGGCGCTCGCGCTCGCGCTCTTCGCGTGGCGGACCACCCGCTCGGCGTGGGTCGGGGCGAGCGTGCTGCTGCTCGCCGCGGCGGGCGACCGCGCGTGCGAGTTCTTCTACGACGCGCCGCGCACCGACCCGGCGGCGGCGCTCTTCGCAGCGCTCGCCGTCGTCACGGCAGCGACCTTCACGCGACCGCGCAGCGGCGTCGTGGTCGGCGCGCTGCTCGGCCTCGCCTTCTGGGGCAAGCAGAGCACGGCGCTCTTCTCGGCGGCGTTCTGCGCGCTGCTGCTGCTGGAGAACTGGCGGCGCGCGCTGATCGCGGGCGCGACGTTCGGCGCGCTCACGGCGGCGTCCGTGTGGGCCGAGAACGTCGCGACCGGCGGCTGGTTCTGGCGCCAGGCGATCGCGCTCTCCTCCGAGCACGACCTCCCCTTCGAGCGGCTGAAGGAGACGCTCGCGCAGGACTGGCTCGGCCCGCTGCTGCCGTCGCTGATCGGCGTCGCGCTCGTCGCGGTCGCGCTCTTCAAGCCGCGCCGTGACGCCGCCGCGCCGGGTCGCGACGCGCGCCGCCGCCTCTTCGTCCTCTTCCTCGGCACCGTCGCGATGGCGCTCTTCACGACGGTCTCGCGCACGCGCACCGGCGCGACCGCCAAGATCCTGATCCCGATCGTGCTCCTGCTCGCGGCCCTGCTCCCGATGGGCGCGTGGTGGATCGAGGCGCGCTGCGCGGGCGCTCCGCGCGGCCGGCTCCTCGGCGCGCTGGCGCGGCTCGGCGTGGCGGCGGTGCTCGCGCGCGCGTGGTTCCCGGTCGAGCGCGCGCTCCCGACCGCGGAGCAGACGGCGCAGTGGAGGGCGCTGCTCGCCGTCGTCGACTCCTACTCGGCGAAGGGCCAGGTCTGGCTCTACCCCTGGGGCTACGTGACGACGCGCATCCCCGGTCAGTCGATGCGGCCCATGCAGCTCGCGCTCGAGGACTGGCTCGGCGTGCGCGGCAAGACGACCGGCAACCCGCCGCCGCCGAAGCTGGTCGCCGCCATCGAGCGCGGTGACTTCGCCGCCATCATCGCGCCGTCGCGAGCGAAGGCGCGTTGGCCGCGGCCCTCGATCGACCGCGCCTACCGCCTCGAGCGCGAGCTCGAGCCGATGACGGTCGGCGTCGAGGACAACGAGCTGCGCCTCGGCGTCTTCGTCCCGAAGGTGCGACGCTGAAGGAGCGACGCTGACGGTGCAGCGTGCCAGGGCGCGAGCCGTTGCGCCGGCCTCCCGTCGCTTCGTAGCGTGGGCCGGATGAAGCTCGTCACCTGGAACGTGAACTCGGTGCGCGCGCGGCTCGAGCGGGTCGTCGCCTATCTGCGCAAGGCGGAGCCCGACGTCGCCTGCCTGCAGGAGACCAAGGTCGTCGACGCCGACTTCCCCGTCGAGGCGTTCCGCGAGCTCGGCTACCACGCGACGATCCACGGCCAGAAGACCTACAACGGCGTGGCGATCCTCTCGCGCGAGGCGCCGGCGGACGTCGTGCGCGGCATGCAGGACGGCGACCCCGACGCCGACGCGCGCCTCCTCGCCGCCACCGTCGCCGGAATGACCGTGGTCGACGTCTACGTACCCAACGGCCAGGAGGTCGGCAGCCCGAAGTACGACTTCAAGCTGCGCTGGCTCGCGCGTCTGCGCGCCTTCCTCGACAAGAACTTCAAGAAGGAGCAGCCGCTCGTCGTGTGCGGCGACTTCAACGTGGCGCCCGAGGACAAGGACGTCTGGGACGCGGAGAAGTGGCGCGGCCAGGTGCTCTTCTCCGAGCCCGAGAAGGCGGCGCTGCAGCAGGTGCGCGACTTCGGGCTGGTCGACGCGCTGCGCGAGAAGAACCAGGACTCCGGCGTCTACACCTGGTGGGACTACCGCAACGGGTCGTTCCCCCGCGGCTGGGGTCTGCGCATCGACCACTTCCTCATGTCGGCGGCGCTGGTCGGCCGGCTGCGCGCCGTCACCGTCGAGCGCGACGAGCGCAAGGGTCCCAATCCGTCCGACCACGCGCCGGTCGTCGCGGAACTCGAGATGCCGGCGTGACCCGCCGGACGTCGGAAGGAGCGGAGCGAGCGATGAGAGCCGGCCGTCCGATCGTCTTCGTCGCGTCCTTCCTCGCGTCGGCCGCGGCCGCCGCGATCGCGGCCGGCTGCGGCGCCGGCGCATCCGGCTCGCCCGGCGGGCCAGGCGCCGCCGCTCCCGCCGCCGCGAACGCGCGCGCCGGCGGCGAGTCGCCGGCGGGGGCGCGTGCGCGGCTGCTCGCGCGGCTGCGCTCGTTCGAGGAGGACGAGCGCGCGCTCACCACATTCCTCCCCATCGGCGCCGACGAACTCTTCTCCGAGCTGCGCGCGCTCACCGACGCCTTCGCCGCCGACGTCGCGACGTTCCGTGACGACGAGCTCGATGCCGACGGGCGCGTCGACCTCCTCCTGATCCGCAACGACCTCGCGCGCACGCGCACGCGGATCGACTGGGACGAGGCCGACGGGCGGCGCGCCGCGCCGCTGCTGCCGTTCCTCCAGGCACTCGTCGCGCTCGAGCGGGACGACCGCTTCTGCGGCGCTCCGCCGCGCGGCGCGGGCGACGCCGGCGCGGCGCCGGCGCGGCGGCTCGACGGGCGCGCGATCGCGACGCGGCTCGACGAGGCGACGCGGCTCGTCCACGGCGTGCGTGAGCCAGCCGACCCGAAGGCGCGCGACGCCGTGGCGTCGGCGCGGGAGGACGCGCTCGCGGTGCGCGCGGCGCTGCGCCGGACGCGCGAGGCGCAGGCGTTCCTCGACGGCTGGGCGCGGCGCGACCCGCCGGCCGACCCCGAGCTCGCCTTCTGGGCCGCGACGCCGGCCAAGGCGGCGAGCACCGCGCTCGCCGAGCTCGCACAGTGGCTCGAGAGCGAAGTGCTCGAGGGTCTCAAGCGCGACGCGACGCACAACGCCTTCGCGATCGGCCGCGAGCGCTACGTCGCGGAGCTGCGCTTCGAGGGGATCGCGCTCTCGCCCGAGGAGATGCTCGCGTTCGGCGAGCAGCAGCTCGCCGCGCTGCAGGACGAGATCCGGCGCGAGACGATGCGCCACCTGCAGGAGCAGGGCTCGCCGCCGGCCGATCCGGCGGCGGTGAAGTGGCAGGACGGGCTCGAGCTCGAGAAGGCCGACCAGGCCGACGTCGGCGGGCAGAAGTCGTTCGTCTACGACGTCGCGTGCGAGGCGGTCGCCTTCTGCCGGACGCGCCAGCTCTTCCCCGTCCCGCCGCTCGCCGACGAGTGCTGGCGGTTGCAGCTCTCCGACCTCGACACGCAGAAGAGCTACGCCTACGGCTTCTACGGCGGCAACTTCATGGGGGTCGCGTCGCCGCTCGCGGAGATGGACTCGCTGCGCAAGGTCGAGTGCCTGCGCAGCAACGCGCGCCCGACCACGCGCACGGTCGTCCCGCACGAGCTCATCCCCGGCCACCATCTGCAGGGCTGGTTCGCGCGGCGCAGCGCGCCGTGGCGCGACCGCTTCGCCTCGCCCTTCTACGGCGAGGGGTGGGCCGTCCACGGCGAGCGCACCTTCGACGAGCACGGCTTCTTCCGGACGCCGGTCGAGCGCGTCGGCCACCTCTTCTGGCGGCTGCTGCGCGCGGCGCGCATCGTCGTCTCCACGAAGTACCACCTGAACGAGATGAGCGCGCCGCAGATGGTCGACTTCATGGTGGAGAACGCCGGCCTCGAGCGCAGCGCCGCGCAGGCGGAGGTCGACCGCTACATGACCTACTCGCCGCTCTACCAGTGCGCCTACCTCTACGGCTGCCAGCAGATCCGCGACCTGCGCGACGAGTGCCGGAAGGCGTGGGGCGACCGCTTCAGCGAGCTGCGCTTCAACACGGAGCTGCTCGAGCAGGGCTCGATCCCGCTGCGCTTCGCGCGCGAGGCGCTGCTGGCGCCGCGGTGAACGGCGCCCCGTGGCTCACGGCGGCGCTGCCGGGGACCGGCGGCGTCGTGAAGGAGAGCGCCGCCGACTTCGAGGTCGACGAGGTCCCGGCCCGCCGCGCGAGCGGTCGCGGCGACTTCGCGTGGGCGCGCGTCGAGAAGCGCGGCATCTCGACGCCCGAGCTGCTGCGCCGGCTCGCGAGCGCGCTGCAGGTCCCGATCGACACGCTCGGCGCCGCCGGACTCAAGGACAAGGAGTCGGTCGCGCGCCAGTGGGTGAGCGCGCCGTGGTCGGCGGAGCCCAAGCTCTCGGCCGCGACGATCCGGGACGTCGAGGTGCTCGAGATCGCGCGTGACGAGCGGCCGCTCGCGCCCGGCGACCTCGCCGGCAACCGCTTCCGGATCCACGTGCGCGGCGTCGACGACGAGGCGGCCGCGCTGCCGCGTGCGCGCGCGATCCTGGCCGAGCTCGCCCGCCGCGGCGTGCCGAACTACTTCGGGGAGCAGCGCTTCGGCGTGCGCCTCGAGGCGGCGGAGGTCGGGCGGCGGCTGCTGCTCGGCGACGCGACCGGCGCGCTCGACCTCGTGCTCGGCGCGCCGTCGGAGCGCGAGGGCGACCCGCGCTGCCGCCGCATGCGCGAGGCGTACGAGCGCGGCGACTTTCGCGGCGCGCGCGCCGAATGCCCCGGCCGCCTCGCGAACGAGGCGCGTCTGCTCGACCTGCTCGCGCGAGGGCGCGACCGCCGCTTCGTCGCCGGCACGCTCTCGCCCGAGGCGCGCCGCTTCTGGCTCTCCGCCTGGCAGTCGCTCCAGTTCAACCGCGTCCTCGCGCGCCGCGTCGACCGCCTCGACCAGGCGCTCGCCGGCGACCTGCTGATGCGCGACGCCGCGTCGGGCTCGCGCGCGACGCATGCGTGCGTCGACCCGGGGAGCGACCAGCCGGCGGTCGACCGTCTCGAGCTCCATCCGACGGCGCCGCTCTTCGGCGAGCACGCCCCGCTCGCGGGCGGCGAGGCGGGCGCGCTCGAGAACGAAGTGCTCGTCGCGTCGGGGATCGCGCGCGCGCGGCTGCGCCGGCCGAGCGGGCTCGCGCTCCACGGCGAACGTCGCGTAATCCGGTTCGCGGCGCGCGACGTCGAAGTCGAGGCGAAGCCGGGCGAGCGGACGCTCGTGCTCCAGCTCCGGCTGCCGCCCGGCTGCTACGCCACGACCGTCGTCGCCGAGATCACCAAGAGCTTCGCCGCGCCGACCTGAACCACGGGCAGCGATTGCCCGACGAGACGACGGGGAGATCTCGCGACGGCGGCACCATCGTTGCCATGGCGCGCGGCCCACGGAGGTTCCATGATCCCCACCATGAAACGCGAAGCGGTCTCCGGCGCGGTGCGCCAGCTCGCGAGCGAAGGCCTGGTCGAACCGCAGCAGGCTCCGCGCGTCGAGGCGCGGCTGCTCGAGCTCCTCTTCCCGCCGTCCACCGGCGACGCCGCGAGCAAGATCGCGAAGCTCGTCGCGTGGCTCGGCGGCGCGCTGGTCGGCGCCGGCGTCCTCACGCTGGTCGGCCTCAACTGGGACGCGCTCTCCAAGTGGACGAAGCTCGCGCTGATCTTCGGCACGCTGGTCGGGCTGCACGCGGCCGGCTGGCGGCTGCAGGTCGCGCGCGACGGCGGACCGGGACGGGCGCCGGGCGTCGGCCTCGCGCTCACCGGCGCGGCGATGCTCTCGTTCGGCGGCGCGATCGCGCTGGTCGCGCAGATCTACCACCTCGAGGCGCACTGGCCGAACGCGGTGCTCGCGTGGTGGCTGCTCTCGCTGCCCTTCGCGCTGCTCTTCGCCTCGCGCTGGCTGCTCCTGATCGTGGTGGGCCTCTTCTCGACGTGGGGCATGTGGTGCGTCGACGTCTGGATGACCGACCACCAGCTCTGGAGCAACGAGTTCGGCTGGGGCTTCGCCGTCGTCGCGCTCGCGGCGTTCGTCGCGGCGGCGGGCGCGCTGGCGCGCGGCTCCCGGTTCGGGAGCTTCGCGCCGCTGCTCGGCCTGCTCGGCCGGCTCGGCGCGCTCGGCGGTCTCTTCCTCCTCTCGTTCGAGGAATTCGGGCACGATCGGGTCGCCCGGTTCGGCCAGGAGGGGCTGCTCGCCGACGAGCGGCTGCACCGGTTCGCGCTGCTGCTGGCGCCGGCGGCCGTGTTCGCGGCGGGGGCGCTCGCGCTGCTCGCGGTCGGGGCGGCGGCGCGGCGCGGCTGGCGGGACGGGCGCGCGTGGCTCGACGAGCCGCTCGACGTCGCCGCCGTGGTCGCCGGAGCGGCGCTGGCCGTGTGCGCCGACCTCTTCGTGCCCGACCTCGCCTTCCTGGTCGTCAACGCGCTGCTGCTGGCCGCCGTGCTCGGGCTGATCGTCCGCGGCGTGCGCACCGGCCGCGTCGCCGACGTGAACCTCGCGCTGGTCGCCTTCTTCGTGACGGCGATCGCCCGCTACTTCGAGTTCTTCAGCAAGGGCTTCGACGCCGCCTTCACGTTCCTGGGCGCGGGCGTGCTGCTGCTCGGGCTCGGGTACTTCATCGAGCGCCTGCGCCGGAAGTTCGTCGCGCAGGCGCGCAGGAGCCGGGCATGACCAAGAGGACGCTCTTCCTGATCGCGGTCGCGCTGCAGGTCGCGCTGCTCGGCTGGATGGTCGCGTCGTCGGAGCGGACGCTCGCCCGCGGGACGCGCGTCGTCCTGCGCGTGCGACCGGTCGACCCGATCGACTTCATGACCGGCCGCTACGTCGACGCCCACCCCGCGATCGGGCGCATCGACGTCGCGAAGGTGCCGCTGGTCGGCGCCCCGCCCGAGGACGCGGCGGCCGGCGCGGCGGCCGGGACGCCCGACCTCTCCCGGTTCTGGAGCAGGACCGTCTGCGTCGAGCTGCGGCAGGAGGGCGAGTACTGGGTGGCGGAGCGCGTCGTCCTCGCGGACGGCGCCGTCGCGCCGCGCGCGCCATTCCTGCGCGGCCGCGTCGCGCCGTCGAACGGGACGCTGCTCGACGTCGACTACGGGCTCGACCATTTCGACATCCCCTACGACGCCGAGGACCCCTCGCCGCTCGCGCGCTCGAACGACCACTCCGTCGCGCTGGTCGTCCGCGTCGCGAGCGACGGGCGCAGCGTCACCGAGGACGTCGTCGTCGACGGCCGGCCGTTCGCCGAGTGGAACGCCGCGGAGAAGGCGAAGCGGAAATAGGGGTTCGGCGCCGCGGGGCGCGCGACCGTGCGGGCACATTGTCGAACGCCGGGCCGGGAGCGAGAGTATCCGCTCCGATCCCGGGAGCCCGTGCATGCCCTACCTCGTCTTCGCGCTCGTCCTGGCGGTGATCTGCGCGGCGGTCGCGAACAGCCGCGGCCGCAGCGCGCTCGGCTGGTTCTTCATCGGCTTCTTCTTCGGGATCTTCGCGCTGATCGTCCTCTTCGTGATCCCCGACCTGAAGGAGCTCGAGGCGCGCGAGGAGCGGCTGCGGGACGAGAACCGCCGCCTGCGCGAGCAGGTGAAGAGCCACCGGATGGTCGCCGACCAGCGCCACGAACGGCAGGAGCGCCGGCTCACCGTGCACGACCGCGCGCTCGGCGTCGACACGAGCAGCGCGCCGCAGCTCACCGACGGCGAGGACTGGGAGCCCGGGACGGACGCGGTCCCGCCGCCCCTCCCGGCCGCGGCGGCTCCGACGACCGTTGACGAGTTCGCGGCGGCGAGCTGGCGTTACGCAGCGGGCGCGCAGGCGCGCGGGCCGGTGTCGTTCGCGGACCTGCGCGCGCTCTTCGTCCAGGGCGACGTCACGCCCGCCACGCTCGTGTGGACGCCGGGCATGGCGGAGTGGCTCGCCGTCGCCAACCTCCCCGGCCTCATGGAATCGCTGCATGCCTGAGCCCGCGCCGCCGCCGGAGGTCCGCACGGGTGCGTGGTTCGACGGCGTCCTGATCGGCGCGGTCGAGGAGCTCGGCGAGCTCGAGCGCGCCGTCGCCGACTTGAACGCGGCCGGCGCGACGCACGCGCGGCTCGAGGTCGACGGCGGCCGCTTCTCGCTGCTGCTCGACGACCGGCGCCGGCCGGTCGACGCGGGGCGCGAGCCGGCGATCCGCGCGCTCGTCGAGCGCCTCGACGCGGTGGCCGCCGCGGCGTCGCGGCGCGGCGAGCTCGAGTCGACGCTGCGCTCGGTGACCGTCGAGCGCGAAGAGGTCGTCGAGCGGCTCTTCGCCGCGCGCGGCCGCGCGCTCGAGGTGGTCGGGCGGAGCCGGCCGCGCCAGCCGTCCGACGAGCAGCGCTTCCCCGCGCCCGCCGGTCCGGCGCCGCGCGACGGCCGCCGCCTGCTCTTCACGGCGCTGGGACTCCTCCTCGTCTTCGGCGCGCTCGCCTGGCAGCACGGCTACGTCGACCGCCTCTTCTCGCCGCGCGCGTCGAGCCTCGAGGTCGACTGCGGGCTCTTCGCGCCGCGGCTCGCCGCCGACGTCGACTCCCGCCTCGGCGACTACGTCGTGACCGTGCGGCGCGGCGGCGGCTACCCGGCGACCGCGCAGGCGGTCGAGGAGCAGGTCGGCGCCGCGACGACGCCGCTCGAGCGCGCCGCCGCGCGCGTCGTCGCGGACGGCGGCCGGGTCTACGTCCGCCTCGAGGATCGCGACGGCCGCGTGCTCGAGGTCGCGCCGGTCGAGCTGCGCGCGCTGCTCGGCGCGGCCGACGGCCGCGTCGCGTGCGAACTCGGCGGTCGGATCGACGCCCGCCGCGTCCGGATCGACCTCGACTCCGGATCGCGACCATGAACGAGCAGGAGACAGGAGTCGCGGCGCGCGAAGGCGGCGACCTGCCCGCGCTCGCCATGTGGCCGGCGGGAACGCCCTACCCCCCCGCCGTCACGGTCGCAGCGAGCTGCGTCGCCTGCGGCGTCGGCTGGCGGATCCATCGCGACCTCTGCGGCTTCCGGCTGCGCTGCCGCTGCGGCGCGTGGGTCGACGTGCCGCGGCTCGTGGTCGCGCCCCCGACGGTCGCGCCTCCGAGGGTCGCGCCTCGAACGCCGGTCGCGCCGCGCGAAGAGATCGCGCCGCGTCCGGCGGCAACTCCCGCCGCCGCGGACCCGCCGCGCGCCGTCGACTCCGAGGCGGAGCTCGCCGCGGTCCACCTGCGGCCCTTCGAGGAGTCACGCCGGCTGCGCGGGCGCACCATCCTCGAGTGCGTGCTGCTGACGGCCGCCTTCCTCGTGCCGTCGCTGGTGCTGCGGCTCGCGGTCGCGCCGCACGACGTCCCGCGCTGGATGCCGATCGCGAGCACGGCCGCGAGCCTGCTCGTGCTGCTCGTCTACCGCGGCGCGCGCCGCGACGTCGCGGTCGGCTGGACCGAGCCGCGCCTGCGCTACTGGTTCGAGGCGTCCGCCGTGATGGTCGGCGCGGTGCTGCTGGCACTCGTCTACGAATCGCTCCTCCGCAGCTCCTTCCCGCAGCTCGGCGGCGACTGGATCGCGGCGGTCCGCGAGCAGACCGGCCTCGGCCTCGCCTTCTTCACCATCGCGTTCTGCCCCGGGCTCTTCGAGGAGCTCGCGTTCCGCGGGCTGATCCAGGTGCGCATGACCCGGCTGCTCGGCGCGACGCAGGGGCTCCTGGTCACCGCGGGGCTCTTCGCGATCGCGCACGGTCCGCAGCTCGGGCTGCCGCTGCAGGCCGGACTCGGCCTCTACCTCTGCAGCCTGCGCGCGCGCAGCGGCAGCATCATGCCGTGCGTCCTGGTCCACCTCGGATACAACGGCGCGCTCGTCCTGTTGCATTGACGCGCGGACGCGCGCTACTTGCCCTCCGCCGTCGCGAACTCGACGGGGTCGAGCTTCGCCTCGCGGCAGAGATCGAGCAGCTTCACCACGTCGGACCACGGCACCTCCGCGACGGCGTCGATCGTGACCGGCAACGCTTCGAGTCCGTTGCGCAGCGCCATCGCACGCGCCGCCTCGAGCGCCTGCTTCGTCTCGGCGTCGCCCTCCACCGTGCGCGTGCCGACGCGGCGGACGGTCGCGCGCGCCTTCGCGTTCCAGAACAGGGTGATGCGCAGCTCGCGGAAGCCGTCGGTCTCCGCTCCGCCGACCCCGAACTCGATCGCGTGCAGTCCGGCGCGGTGGCACTTCTCGATCACCTGCTGCACGACGCCGTAGGGCGCGATTCGGTCGGCGCGCAGCTGCACGCGGACCTTCGAGCGACGCACCTCCCCCGCCTTGACGTCGCCGGGTTCGAGGTCGAACTGCGCGTATCGGGAGAGCTCGTCGTCCACCATCTCGAGGACGAAGATGTTCGACGCGATCCCGACGACCCAGTGCGAAGCGTCGCGGCACACCTCGCCGTCGTCGTAGGTCGTGCAAGCGGTCTCGCTCTTCTTCACGCGGTGGACGACGGAAGCGACCATCACCCTCTCGTCCCGAGTCTTTGCGGTGGCGGACGCCGCTGCGGTCGGCTCCGCTCCCGCCGGCGCGGCCGTCGGTTCCTTCGGCGCCTGCTGCAGCGGAAGCAACGCGACGAGCGAGAGGAGCATGCGGTTCATGGGCGTTCCCCTTCGGAATGGAGGCGGGATCACTCGATCGGTTCGCCGGCGGTCCACTCGAGCAGGCCGGCGGAGCACTGCGGCTGCAGCGTGGCCTCGAGGCGGAGCTTCTTCGTCGTGACCGCTTCGAAGAGCGCGAGGTTGATGCGGTCGCGCGCGACGCCGTACTTGCTGACGCCGGCGACCTCGCGCCAGGCCTCCTTCGATTCGTCGAACCAGAGCACGCGCCACGACTGCGGGACGCGGCAGCGGCCCTTCTCGCCGTCGTCGTACCACCAGGCGCCGCACCGTCCGATGCGGCGCGGCTCCTCGAAGTCGTACTCGACCCACTCGACGGTGCCGACGTGGTCCCACCAGGTGAAGCGCGCGACCTTCGTGTCGGACGACCTCTCCGGCAGCACGCCGTCCGAGAGCGCGCTCAGCTGATCGTGGACGTGCGATGCGCTCGCGACGAGCGAAGCTTTCGCCCAGTCGTGCGAATCCTTGCCCGTGCCGGCGACCGGGAACGCGGACATGCGCACGTAGCACGCGCCCATCGGCACGAAGAGGAGCGTCTCCTCCTCGCCGTCGGCGTGCACCGGGCTTGGCTGCAGCGGAGCGACCAGCCCGTTCTCGAGCCGCCACGCCGAAACGCGCCGCCCCTTCCCGACGACCATCTCGTGGAGCGGCATCCCGAGCAGACGCGGCTCGAAGGGCGGCGCCGCCCGCAGGCCGAGCCCGTCGCGGACGATGCGCACCGGACGTTCCGAGCGGACGCGCTGGAACGAGCTCTCCGGCGCCGCCGGGTCGAGCACGAGGGCGTAGTTCCACGGATCGCGCGTCGTGACCTCCCGCGCCCCCCATTCGTGGTCGGCGGGCCCGCTCCACTCGGGCACGAGCGCGAGCGAGGCGGTGAGCGGCCCGCAGCCGACGGCGACCGAGTCGTTGTTCCCCGGGAAGCGGCGCACGTGGAGATCCATCGGGAGGTCCACCGCGAACGAAGCGACCCCGCTCCAGGTTCGCTCGATCCGGACCCACGAGCCGGCCGGCGGCGGCTGCGCCAGCCCGGCGACCCGCGCGCGCGTGCACCAGCCGGGGATGCGCAGGTAGAGCGGGAAGCGTTGCGGTCCAGAGGTCGAGACCTCGATCTCGATCCGCTCCGAGAGCGGGTAGTCGGTGGTGACGCGCAGGCGCGCGGTGCCGCCCTCCCCCACCTTCGCGACCACCTCGCACGGCGCCCACAGGAGCGCCGCGAACCCGCCGTCGCGCGTCGCCATCCAGCAGTGCTCGGCGAAGTAGGGCCAGCCCTGCACGACGTCGTGCTGGCAGCAGCGGTACCGGCCGTCGGGCGAGAACGCGAACATGCAGCCGTCGTTCTCGACCTGCGGCGAGTGGTCCAGCGCGTCGCACGCGACGCCGTTGGGCGCGGTGAGGTAGTGCAGCCCCTTCATGTCGGGCGCGACCGCCGCCGGCAGCGAGTTGAACGCGACCTCCTCGCAGCGGTCGCCCCAGATCGTCTCGCCCGTGATCCCGGCCAGCAGCTCGAACGACGCCATGAACTCGACCATCGAGCACGACTCGGCCGCCTGGCGCGGGTCGCCGCAGCCGGGCCGGCAGTTCTCGTCGGCGCCGAACATCCCGCCCGGCACCTGGCCGAAGCGCTCCATCATCAAGGCGTAGTCGCGCGGCGTCGCGGCGCGGTGGCGGTCGTCGTGCGACTGCACCCAGAACTGCAGCGGCTCGCGGAACCCCTGGCAGAAGTTGACGCCGTGCCAGCTCGCGATGCCGCCGGTCCAGTCGTCGGTCTTCTCGTGCAGCGCCTGCGCGAGCTCGAGCAGCCACGCCTCGCCGGTCCGGTCGTGGAGCCAGTGGACGATCTCGAGGTTGTCGCCGCCGCGCACCTTCTGCCACGAATCGGGGAGGAGCTTCTCGCGCGGCAGCGCGAGCTCGTAGCGGAAGTACTTCTCGAGGAACGTGAGGACGCGCGGGTCGCCGGTCGCCTCGTACCAGGTCCGCAGCGCCCACAGCACCGGCATGTTGGGCCAGAGATCCGGGAGCGCGCGGTTGGCCTCGGGCCCGAAGTACCCGTCGTCGCGCTGCGCCGCGAAGATCGCCTCGACCCAGCCGCGCGCGACCGAGGCGAGGCTCGGGTTGCTCTCCTTCACGAGGTGCGCGAGGCTCGTGAACCCCTTGAGCCAGTAGGGCAGCTCCTCCCACCCGAATTCGCCCGAGCCGTCGCGGCTGCGCCACGCGCTGCCGACCGGCCGGCACCAGCGGCTCACCTCGGGCAGCCGGCCGAACATCCCCTTCGCCATGAGATCGAGCTCGGCCTGCAGCCAGCCGCGCGGCCGCACCGCGCCGACCGGCAGCTTGATCAGGGGATCGGGAGCGAGCGGCGGACGGTGGCCGGGGTAGTTCTCGTTGCTCCCGACGAGCGGCGGAGCGGCGATCGTGACGCCGTCCTGCGCCGCCGGCGACGCGGCGAGCGCGAGGACCCACGCGGCGACGATCGCGCACGGCTCGAAGGGCAAGGCGGGCTCCCGATCAGAGAGGACGACGCGGCGTCGCGACGCACCGCCGACGCGCGTCCCCGTATGGTATGCGTGGCCGGTCGCAACGACGTGGTCGTCGAGGTCGGAGCTTCGAGTGGCCGTCTCCGCCGGAGTGCGCGCGCCGCCGCGGGACCGCGTGCTGTGGATCGCGGTCCTCGCGACCGCCCCGACGCTGCTGGTGCTGGCGGCGACGATCTATTCGCGCATCGTCGGCGGCCGCGGCGGCTTCGATCGCGCCGACACGTTCCTGCCCGATGCCGCCCGCCGCATCCTGGCGGGCGGGTTCCTCGGGGCGGCGTGCATCGCGCTCCCCAAGCCGACGTCGTTCTCGCTCGATCGCCACGTCCGGACCTGCGCGAAGGGCGCGATGCTGCTGATCGCACTGGCGGTATGGGTCGCCGTATCGCGGCCCGCGCGGGCGGCGGAGCGCGGCACCGCGGCGTTCGTCGACGCGAGGCTGGTAGTCCTGCTCTTCGTCGTCGTCCACGCGTCGCGCGCCCGCCCCGATCCGCAATCGTCGTCGAGCGCCGCGGCGCCGGCGGAAGATCCGGCAGCGGTCGCCGCCTGGCGGCGCCGCGAGCGGCGGCGCTTCCTGCTGCTGCTGCTCGCGGGCGCGGGCGGCGCCGGCGTCGCGTTCCTGCCGGCGCTCCGGCCGTGGCTCGGCGCGACGACCTTCCCGCTGCCGATGCCGTTCTCCGACCGCAACGAGCTCCCGCCGTCCGTCTTCGAGGTCGCGTTCGCGCTGTTCGGCCTCGCATGGGCGCAGCAGATCGAGCTCGTGGCGCCGAAGGGGAGGCGGTTCGCGAAGACGCCGTTCACGACGCCGGCCGAACGCCGCGCATGGGTCCGCGACCACTCCGCGATCTTCCAGACCTTCCTGCTGCTCGTCGCGATCGCGCTTTGGGCCGAAGCGACGCTGGACGCGCGGGCCCGCGTGGTGCGCGATCGCGTGCAGCCGCTCGCGAACGCGCTCGCCGCCGCGGATCGCCGCGGTGCATCGCCACACCCGAAGTCACTCGAGGAGCTCGGCCTCGCCGCGCTCCCCGCCGGTTCGCCGGTCGACCCGCTGCCGGCGCCGCTGCTCTTCGCGAGCGACGAGCACGCGCACGCGCGCGGCGACCTCGCCGGATTCGCCTACCGCATCGCGACGTGGGACGCCCTGCCAGCGCGACGCGAGGGCTGGCTCGTCTTCCGGCGCTCCGACTTCCCTCTCTGGATGGGCAGGGACGACCGGATCGTCGAGCCGGCGCCGTTCATGGGCGCACGCCTCGTCCGCCGCACGGAGATCGCGTCGGACGACCTCGGGACCTGGGAGCGCATGACCCTCGAGCGCGACTGACGCGCAGCACGCACGGCTCGCGTGGAGCGGCCGCGCCGGCCGATAGGATTCCGCAGCCCGAGACGCGGAGTCCGAGATGAAGCGCCGCTCCTACCTGCAGCTCGCCGTCGTCGCCCTCGCCGCATGCACTCCGAGCGGCGTGACGATCGTCGACCGCGGGGCCGATCGGTCGCCACGTTCGCAGGCGCCGACCGACACTGCGCGCCCCGCGCCGGCGCCGACCGCGGCCGCCGCGACGGCGCCGCAGCCCGCCGCCGCGCCGGCCGAGGCGACGCCGACCATCGTCGCGGGGCTGCCGGTCCTGCGCCTCGCGGGCACGCCGCACGAAATGGGCTTCCAGCACGGCAAGGCGCTCGCCGCCGGCATCAAGGAGGGGATCACCGAGTTCTGCGTGAAGTACCGCAGCCACGGGATCCGGGCCCGTTACGAGCAGATCCGCAAGCGCGTCGCGAACGAGGTCGAGTTCCCCGCCGAGATCACCGACGAGCTCGCGGGGATGCTCGAAGGGATGGAGGCGAGCGGCGTCGACCTCACGATCCCGCTGCTCAAGCGCGAGCTCGACCTGCTCGACCTGCAGTGCCTGAACTCGGTCGACCACTGGGGCCTCTTCGGCTGCAGCGGCGTCACGGCGTGGGGCGCGTGCACGGCCGACGGCGAGGTCCTCACCTCGCGCAACTTCGACTTCGACGCCGACCCCGACGCGCACGCGATCGTCCGCCTCGGGATCGTGCTCGCCTTCCGTCCGAAGGACGGGCGGCCGTTCGCGAGCTTCGCCTTCCCCGGCCTCGTCGGCGTCACGACCGGCGTCAACGACGCGGGGGTCGCCTGCTTCCTCCACGTCGCCAACGGGACGTTCGGCGGCGGCGAGATCGGCAAGACGACCCCGCTCCTCGTGATCGCGCGCGAGCTGATGCAGAAGTGCGACGGCGCGCACGCGGCGCCGCTCGCGCGCGAGCGCCTCGCGCAGGCCAACCTCCGCAACTCCTTCCTCTTCCGCGTCGTGACGCGCGGCGACGACGCGCCGCCGACCACGGTCTTCGAGATCGACTCGCTCGGCTTCGGCGAGCAGAAGCTCCCCGACGTCGCCGCGGGCGAGAAGCCGCTGCTCGTCGCCACCAACCACTACCGCACCCGCAAGGGCGTCTTCGAGGCGATCCCCGATTCGAAGATCCGCTTCAGCAACCTGACCGAGGGGGCGCAGCGCTGCCTGCTGAACGGCGACCACGTGATCGAGCCGGAGGAGGCGTTCGCCGATCTCGAGAAGGTCGCGCAGGACGGCGGGATCATCACGCTCCACTCGCTCGTCTTCGTGCCCCGCTCGCTCGACCTGTGGGCGTCGTTCAGCCGGATCAGCGAGAAGAGCGGCCGGCCGATCTCCGCGCCGCACGCGAAGCCCGCCCACGTGAACCTGCACGAGCTCCTCGGCGGGGACTGAGCCCGCGCGCGGCGGCCACGCGCGGCCACGCGCGGCCACGTTCGGCGACGCTCCGGCTCAGTCGCCCTTCGACCTCGTCCCGCCCGCCGGCGGCGCGTCCTGCTTGGGCGGCGGCTCCTCCTTCGAGGGCTCGGCCGGCGGCGTCGCCGGCGCCTCGCCCGCCTTGCCCTCGACTGGATCGAGCACGAGGTAGGGCTCATCGGCCAGGTCGAGCAGCACGCCGAAGCGCGACAGCACGTCGGTGCCGAGCAGGAAGTTCGCGTGGGGCATGCGGCGCTCGACCACGTGGACCGGGAGGTCGCGCACCTCGAGCGCGCCGAGCCCGAGGCAGCCGACCTTGCCCTCGCGCACCGGCACGAGGCCGAGCGACGTGTCGACCTGGACCACGGCCGCCTTCCGGTCGAAGACGAGCTTCGCGTCGTCGGCGAACTCGCGCGTCACGAGCGAGCGCGGCGAGGCGGTGTCGATCAGCGCCTGGCATTGCACGCCGTCGACGCGCACCGTGCAGTAGAGCTCGCCGCCCTGTCCGAAGCGCAGCGGCAGCGCGACGTGGCGCGCGAGCGGATGGCGCAGCTCGTTCGGCGTGAACTGCCCCTTGCCCCAGTCGAAGCGCAGGCACTGGCCGCGGAAGAAGCCGGTCCCGAGCGCGCCCTGCACCTTCACGTCGAGGCCTGCGAAGCTCGCGCGGTCCGACAGCTCGGTCACGTAGACGGTGAGGTCGCGCCGGCCGAAGCCCTCGAGCTCGAGGAACGGCACCGTCGCCGAGAGGCTGACCGACGGGATCGCCGGATCGCGCACGAACTCGCACTTGAGGCCGAGACTCTTGGTGAGCTCCGGGTCGACGAAGGTGAACGACCCGGCGCCCGTGTCGACCACGAACCACGCCGTCTTCTCGCCGGGCCCGTGCACCGCGACGAGCGGCAGGCCGTGCGCGAAGCGGAGCGCGCTCGGGACCGCGGGCGGGGGCGGCTGCGCCTGTCGCTGCAGCCACGACCCGCACGCCGGCAGCGCGAGCACGGCCAGGGCGCCCGCCCTCGCCGTGAAGCGACGACTCGCCATCGTCTTCGGCCCTCCTCCGCGACATCGTACGGCCCGCGCCGCTCCGCCGCGCGCACGCCTCGGCAT
Organism: Planctomycetota bacterium; assembly: GCA_035695985.1. Lineage (GTDB taxonomy): Bacteria > Planctomycetota > B15-G4 > B15-G4 > SIAN01 > DASRRB01. The sequence goes on from DASRRB010000285.1 coordinate 24,294, forward strand.
GATCTGCCGCGGCCGCCGCGCTTCGCGGCGTCGGGGAGTCCGCCGATGAAGACGCTCGCGCGCTGGTTCGTGCAGGGCCTGATCGTCCTCTTGCCGCTCGCCACCACGCTCGGCGTCGTGACCTTCGTGTTCAGCAAGGTCGACAACCTGTTCCAATTCGGCGGCGTGGCCGCGCCCGCGGCCGGAGCCACGGGCGGGGAGCCCGCGGGGACGGGGCCGGCCGCGCACGGCATCCCGGGGCTCGGCTTCGTGCTCTCGATCGTGACGATCACGGCGGTCGGCTGGATGGCGAGCTTCTTCCTCGGCCGCTGGCTGGTGCGCATCACCGACTGGCTCATCGGCCGCATCCCGCTGGTCAGCTCGATCTACCGCACGATCAAGGACATCCTGCTCGCGATCGGCGGCGACAAGAAGACCTTCGAGCACCCGGTCGTCATCACGCCCTTCCGCGACTCGACGATGAAGCTGCTCGGCTTCGTCACGCGCGACGACCTCGCCGAGATCGGGCTGCCGGGCGAGGTCGCCGTGCTGCTCCAGCAGAGCCTCAACTTCGCCGGCAACCTCGTCGTCCTGCCGAAGTCGCAGGTGCGTGCGCTCGACGTCGATTCGGGCCGCTTCCTCACCTTCCTCATGTCGGGCGGCCTCACCGGCCACCTCAGCGCGCCGCCGGAGGAGGACAAGTTCCCGCGGCTCGACGAGCCCGAGCCCAAGCCCGGGACGTGACCGGCGCGGCCGGGCTCAGCGCCCGCCGTCGGCCGGCTTGTCGGGCGCGCCGGGGTCCTTCGGCGGCGGGACGCTCTGCGGCGGCGGCTCGGCGCCGTTCTCGGGCAGCTCGGGGCGGCCCGGGTCGACGGCGCGCAGCTCGTTCCAGTGCTCGCCCGCCTCCTGCATGCGCCCCTGCTCCGAGTAGAGGCGCGCGAGGTTCACGAGCACGTCGCCCAGCACGCTGCGCGTACTGGCGAGGGCGCCTTCGTCGTCGCCCTGCTGCGCGGCGGTGAACTGCGCGCGCACCAGGTCCTCCGCGCGGATGAACTCCCGCTCCGCGAGGTCGAGGTCGCGGTGCAGGTGGTAGAGCAGGATCAGGTAGCAGTCGTTGATCGTGCGCGGGTCGTCGGGCGCGAGCGCGACCGCGCGCAGGTAGGCGCGGTAGCTCTCCTCGTAGTGGCCCGAATCGCGGCAGATGAGGGCGTAGTTGTTCCAGAAGTCGACGCGGTCGGGCGCGATGACGCACGCCTGGCGGTAGAGCTCGCGCGCCTTCTCGAGCTCGCCGCTCTCGTAGAGCCGGTCGCCGAGGTAGCGCAGCCCGGCGATCGCGTTGTCGTTCTTGGGGTCGCGCCCCCACGCCGAGACGAAGAGGTCCCACGCCTCGTCGTAACGGTCCTGGCGCAGGCGCGTCCAGCCGCGCCACGCGCGGTCGCGGCTCGCGCGCTCGCTCGCGGCGGCGAAGACCGCGGGATGGAGGCGCCCCGACTGCAGCACGAGCTGCTCCGCCTCGAGGTAGTCCTGCACCGTCTTCTCGTCGTCGGTGTAACGGTTGAAGTACATGTGGGCGCGGCCGACGTGGAGCTCCGACGTGAACCACGCGGAGAGCCACGGCTCGCACGGGCCCTTGGCGTAGAAGTCGAGGCCGTCCTCGAACTGCTTCGCCGCGGTCGCCGCCTCGACGAAGAGGACGTGCAGCGCCTCGTCGGCCGGCTCGTCGGTGAGGAGCTTCTTCGCGGCGGCGTAGCCCTCCGCCTCCTTGCCCGGCAGGAGCGAGAAGACGCGCACGCGCCGGATGCGGGTCGCCTTGCTCTCGACCCCTCCCGCCGCCGTGAAGTCGGCCAGGATCTTCGCGGCGCGCGCCACCTGCGCGTCGGCGTTCATCGTGTCGCCCGCCGCGGCGTAGCCGGCGTTCTCCTGCAGGAGGTCGTCGATCAGCGCCGTCGCGGCGCCTTCGTCCTTCGCGTCGAGCCCGACCGCGCGCCACAGGAGCGCGAGCCCTTCGGCCGCTTGTCCCCGCTCGTAGAGGAACTGGCCGAGCGCGACGTTCGCCGCGACGTTCTTCGGATCTTTTTCGAGCGCGGCGCGCAGCTCCGCCTCGGCCTGCAGATCCTCCTCGCTCCGCTGCGGTTCGCCCGACTCGCCGCCCTCCTCCTGCGCGCGGGCGAGCGCGCCGATCGGGCCCGCGCCCGCCGAGAAGAAGAGCGCCGCGAGCGCGGCCGGGAAGAGACGCATCGTGATCTCCGTTCGGGCCGTCGCGCCGATGGCGCGCGGCCCCGCCGCCCCCGCGGCTGAAGGTTGGGAGAGCACGAATGGTAACGGGGCCCACTTAACATCGCGCGGACGATGGACCAGGAAGGGACCTCTGCCGAGCTTCCGCTCGAATTGCGCTGCGAGGCGATCGCGCCGTGGCTGTGGCGCGTGTCGTGGGCGGCCGGCGGCGCCGTCGCCAGCGACGCCGAGCGCGAGCAGATCGCGCAGGTCGCGGCGTCGCGCGCGAACGGGGCGCTGGTGGTGCTCGCGCCGGCCGGAACGGACGAACCGCTGATCCCCTCGGCTCTGACGCCGATCGTCGGCACGATCCATCGCGGGTTCTCGAGCCCGGACCTGACGCGCCACGAACGGACGGGCGAGCCGGGCGTCTTCTTCGCGCCGCGCGGCCGCGGCCGGGTCGTGATGGCTTCGCGCAATCCCACCGAAGCGGCGACGCGCCGCCTCGTCGAGTCGCTCGCGACGAAGGAGGCGACGGCGGCCGCGCTCGAACGGATCGAGCTCATGCTCGCGGCCGCGTCGGACGCGGCGCACGCGCTGGCGCCCGGGCTCCCGAGCGTCCGCCCGTCGCTCGACGACGGCGAGCTCGCGCCGGCCTCCGGCGATCGCGACGCGCTCGCGCGCTTCGTCTACGTCGCCGACGGGGACGGCCGCTTCCTCGAGTCGGCGCTCGACCCGGGCGGCGCGCTCGTGCACGTCGCCCGCCTCTGCCGCGGCGGCGAGTCGTTCACGCTGCACCCGCGGCTCGGCGGCCGGCCGCTCGAGCGCGAGCAGCTCGTGCTCGCGCGCGCGACGGCGGCCGCGGACCGCGGCGCGCTGCTGCGCGTCTTCCTCGACGACGAGGACCTCGGGCCGTGGCGGCTCGGCGACGCGCAGGCGGCGGAGCGCACGTCGTTCGACCTCTTCCGCATCTCGTCCGACCTGCTCGCGGGGCGCGAGGCGCTGCGGCTCACGTTCCGGCTCGAAGGGCGGAGCGAGATCGCGGCGCTGCGCTGGTGGTTCCTGCACGAAGAGGAGCCGGACGGGACGTGGCTCACCGAGCTCGAGGCGAGCGCGGCGGAAGGCGGCGGCGCGCCGCGCGCCGATCGGGCGGCCGACGGCGGCCTGCTCGTCCACGACGACGAGCTCTTCCTGCGCGGGCTGGAGCTCGCGCCCGGCGCGCGCGTCCGCTACGCGCTCCCGCGCGGCGAGCGGCGCCTCGCGCTCACGCTCGCGCGCGGCGACGCGGAGCCGGAGGACGCGGCGCGCCTGGCCATCGCCGCGAAGGGGGCGTCGACGCGGTTCGAGCTCGAGGCGCAGGCGCGCGCGCGGCGCGAGGTCGCCCTCCCGCTGCCGTCCGCCGCCGCGGAGCTGCTCGAGCTCGCGAACGAAGGCGACGCGCCGCTGCGGCTGCTCGCGCCGCGGCTCCTGCGCTGACGCCCGCCGCTCAGCGCCTCGCGAGTTCCGGCGCGCGCGCGTCGAAACGGGCGACCAGCGCCGCGGGCGCGCGCTCGCGCCAGCCGGCGGGGAGGCGCGCGACGACGAGGCCGTGTCCGCCGCCGGCCGGCCGCGTCCGCACCAGCAGCAGCGTGCGCTCGAGCTGCTGGTTCACGGCGAGGTAGTCGAGCAGCCGGCTCAACGCCGCGTCGCAGGTCGCGCCGTCGCGCAGCGACGTCACCTCGACGCACAGCGCCGCGCGCCGCGGCCGCGTGAGCTCGATCTGGAGCGTCCGCTCGCCGAGCGCGCGCGCCCGGTCGGCGCGCAGCGCCCGGTCGAGCCGCGCGAGCCCGCGCAGCGCCGGGTCGTCGCCGTCGCGCGCGAACGGGTCGACGCGCGCGAAGCGGTCGCACGCGCGGCGTGCCGCCTCGCCCTCGTCGAGCGGATCCTCGGAACCGAACGCCTGCAGCTCGACGCCGCTCGCGACGACTTCCGCGGGCGACGCAGCGCCCGCCGGGCGCGTGCCGGCGGTGTCGCTCGCCGGCGCGACGCGCACGACCTCGACGGCATCGCTCGCGGCGAGGAGGCGGCGGTGGCCGGGCCAGTTCTGCGGCGCCCCGCTCGCGTCGATCTCCTCGGCGGTCGGGCCGGCGCCGAGCCAGTCGACGAAGCTCCACGCGCGGTCGTTCGCGTCGGCGCGCGGCGCGAGCCGCGGCAGCGCGATCGCGAACGTGCCCGGCCGGACTATCGCGTTCGGCGCGCCCGGTGCGCCCGGCGCCGGCTCGACGCGGAGCTCGAACGTGACGGCTTCGCCGAGATGGTCTCGGACCTCGACCCGCGCGTGCCCCCACCCGAAGGCGGATGGCTTCGTGCCCGGGTCGGCGACCGTGTGCAGCAGCGTCGTCCGCTGCGCGCCGGCCACCTGCACCACGTCGACCACGACGCCGTCCTGCGCATGCTCCGCCGGATCGCCGTCAGGGAGCGCGGCCGCCTCGACGTCGAGCCAGCACGGCTCGGCCGGCAGGCGGACCTCGCAGTGGACGACTTCGCCCGCCGCGACGCGCAGCGCGAGGCGCGCCTCGCCCGCGACCTCGACCATCACCGCCTTCGCCGCCTTCGCCAGATCGCCCAGCCGATGGACGTCGGCCGCGACCTCGCCCGACCTCGCGCAGCCGGCCCCCGCCAGCACGACCGCCGCGACGAGCAGCCGCGACAGGCGCGCGCTCCGGTTCGGGGGGATCGTCTTCGCGACGCGTGGCACGCTCGGTCGGGGTCCGCCTCAGATCGGCTTCAGCAGGATCTCTTCGGCGACCGCGCCTTCGGCGAGCACCGCGTGCGCGATCGCGTCGGCCACCTGCTCCGGCTTCATCATCTTGTCGCGCCGCAGCCCGATGCGGTCGAGGTCGAGGCCGCAGCCGTCCCACGCCTTCGTGTCGACCTGGCCCGGCAGCACGTTGATCACGCGGATGCCGGCGGGGCGCAGCTCCTCGCGGATCGCGTCGCCGAAGCCGCAGAGTCCGTACTTGCTGGCGCAGTAGGCGCCGGAGCCGGGGAAGCCCTTCTTGCCCGCCTCCGAGGAGACGTTCACGATCGCGCGGCCGCGCTTGCGCGCGAGCATGCCGCGGATCACGGCGCGCGTGACGAAGAAGGGGCCCGAGAGGTTCGTCTCGAGGATCTGCCGCCAGAGCTCGGTCGGGGTCTCGTGCGCCGCCTTCACCTTGAAGACGCCGGCGTTGTTCACGAGGACGTCGACGCCGCCGAAGGCCTCCTCGGTCCGCTTCACCGCCGTCTCGCCGTCGGCCTCCTTCGAGACGTCGCCCTCGATGGCGAGCGCCTTCCCGCCGGCCTTCGCCACGAGGGCCGCCGTCTCGGCGAGCTCCGACCTGCTCCGCGCCAGGACGGCGACGCCCCACCCTTCGCGCGCGAAGCGGAGCGCCACCGCGCGGCCGATGCCGCGCCCGCCGCCGGTGACGAGGAGCGAGGGAGGGGTCGCGGGCGTCATCGCGCGCCCCGCCGGCGGGCCGTTGAGCGGCCGTTGCCGGCCGCCTCGGGGATGCCGTGGGGAGCTGCCGCGCCGTAGAAGTCGACGAAGTTGCGCGGCGACTCGAAGAGGCGCACGCGCCAGAGCAGGCCCTTCGGCAGCCGCCGCTCGAGCACGCTCCAGCAGCCGATCGCGACGTTCTCGGCGGTCGGGATCACGCCGCGCAGGAAGTCGGGGTCGAGGTTCAGGTTCCGGTGGTCGCACTTGGCGATCACCTCGCGCTCGATCACCGCCTTGAGCTTCTTCAGGTCGATCAGCATCCCGGTCTCGGGATCGACCTCGCCGCGCAGCGTGACCTCGAGCACGTAGTTGTGCCCGTGGCCGCCCTTGTGGGCGCACGGACCGTAGAGGCGCTCGTTCTCCCGGTCCGAGAGGCGCGGACTCGAGAGGCGATGGGCCGCGGCGAATTCGGCGCGCCGCGTGATGAAGACGGTGGCTCGTCCGGACATCGCCTGCAACGGCTCCGCGTGTGAGGGCCGCGGATCTTAGGACATGCGCGGCGGCGGTGGCGCGCTCGATTCGGCGCGCCGGCCGCGGGGCGCGCCCCGTTGCGCGCGCCGGAGCGGGGACCTATCGTCCCCGCCTCGTTTTGGCCGGAAGGCCGCAGCGAGACGAGACGACGGAGTCCGGCGCGGGGGTGTAGCTCAGCTGGTTAGAGCGTTGCCCTGTCACGGCAAAGGTCGTGGGTTCGAGTCCCATCACCCTCGCCATTCTCCGACTCGCCCCGCCCTCCACTCCCCCCGGTCCGCCCTCCTTCGGGAGACGTGATGGGCTGGTTCGACGGCGTGCGCAAGCTGCGCGACGGGATCCGGCTGCTGCGCGATCCCAAGGCGCTGGTCGAGAGCGACCTCGGCAAGGCCGCGAAGCAGCACGTCGACGAGTACGTGAAGCAGAAGATGGCGGAGGCGCGCAGCGTCGCCGGCGGCCTCGCCGAGGAGACGCTGCAGAAGGTCAAGTCGGAGGCGACGCTCTTCCTCGACGTGATCGAAGTGCGCATCGACGCGAAGCTCGCCGAGATCGAGCGCAAGCTCGAGGAACGGCTGCAGCGCGAGCTCTACTGGAAGCTGGTCGGGTTGCGCTGGACGCTGCTGTTCGTCGTGCTGATGTCGGTCGTGTCGCTCGCGTACGTCATCCTTCGCCGCCGGTTCGGCGCCGGCTGAGCCCGTGCGCGATCTCCTCGACTTCCTCGCGCGCTGGGTCGAGCCCTACGTCTCCTTCCGCTGGATGGTCGCGATGATCTTCGGCGGGATGCTCGTGAGCGACCTGCTCGGCACGTGGCTCTGGCTGCGCGACGTCAGCAGGGCGGCGCCCGGCGCGACCCCGCGCGAGCAGCGGCTGCGCCGCATCGCGCGCGCGGCGATCGGATCGCAGCTGCTGCGCCTCTTCTCGTGGGACTCGCTGCTGCGGCAGCGCGGCGTCTTCACGTCGGTCGTGCTGCTCGCCCTGCTCGCGCTCGTGCTCAACGCCTTCGTCTTCTTCGCGTAGGCGCGCGAGGTCGCACGGAAAAGGAAGCGGCCGCTCCGACGTCGGAGCGGCCACCTCGCGAGTCCGGCGGGGCGACTCAGCGGGGGCGCGTGAGGCGTCGTCGGACGCGCGGACCGTTGGCAACGACGGTGCCGATGCAATGCGCAGGTCTTCCCGGACGCGGGAAGGAGCGCGCGTCGTTTCGTGCTACGCGCGCGTGACCTTTCCCGAAAAACGGGTGGCGCGGATCGAAGTCTTCGAACGCGCGATTTCGGCGGCCGGCGCGATGCGCGCGTCCCCTAATGCGGACGCCCGATCGATCCAGGTCCCGAAGGAGTTCGTCATGCGCCGCCCCCTCCGTCTCGCCCTGTTCATCTCGGCCGCCGCGCTGCCGCTCGCGTTCGCCCTCGCGCCGAGGGCGGCCGACTCGTGGACGCTGGTCGGCTGGAACAACCTCGGCATGCACTGCATGGACTCGGACTACTCGGTCTTCTCGATCCTGCCGCCGTTCAACGTCGTGAACGCGCACCTGATCGACGCGAACGGGAAGCTCGTGACCGACGCGTCGCAGGTGAATGTCACGTACGAGGCGGTCGCCGACCCGGCCGGGTCGATCAATTCGACCTCGGTCGACAAGACGAACTACTGGACCTTCGCGACGGCGCTCTACGGCGCCTCCGGCACGCCCGACACGGGGCTGCTCGGGTTCGACATGCCGGGCCCCTCCAACACGCCGCGCGCGATGGCGTTCGACGCGGCGACGAACGAGTTCCACGCCGACGGGATCCCGATCGCGCCGTTCGACGACGACCGCCACCACCGGGCCTATCCGCTGATGAAGCTCGTCGCGCGCGACCTGCTGGGCAACGTGCTGGCGACGGCGACGCCGGTGCTGCCGGTCTCCGACGAGATGGACTGCAGCGCCTGCCACGCCTCGGGCTCCGGCGCCGCCGCGCAGCCCGCGGGCGGCTGGGCCTTCGAGAAGAACGCGATCCGCGACTACCGCTTCAACATCCTGCGCCTGCACGACGAGAAGCAGGCGGGCGACGCGGCGTTCGTCGCCGCGCTCGCGACCGCCGGCTACTCCGCGAAGGGGCTCGAGGACACGGTGCGCACGCAGAAGACGCCGGTCCTGTGCGCGCGGTGCCACGCGTCGAACGCGCTGCCGGGCACCGGCATCGCCGGGATCCCGCAGCTCACGACGTCGACGCACGCGTTCCACGGGCACGTGATCGACCCCGGGACCGGCCTCTCGCTCGACGACTCGACGAACCGGGCGTCGTGCTACCGCTGCCACCCCGGCTCGACGACGCGCTGCCTGCGCGGAGCGATGGGCGCCGCCGTTGCGGCGGACGGCTCGCTCTCCATGCAGTGCCAGAACTGCCACGGGAACATGAGCAAGGTCGGCGGCGCGACGCGCGTCGGCTGGCTCGACCAGCCGAACTGCCAGGCGTGCCACACCGGGACCGCGACCCACAACAACGGGCAGGTCCGCTTCACCGACGCCTACGAGTCCGACGGCACGCTGCGCGTCGCGGTCGACGCGACCTTCGCGACGAATCCCGACACGCCGGGACCCGGCTTCTCCCTCTACCGCTTCAGCGCGGGCCACGGCGGGCTGCAGTGCGAGGCGTGCCACGGCTCGACGCACGCCGAGTTCCCCGCGACCCACCCCAACGACAACCTTCTGTCGACGCACGTCCAGGGGCACGTCGGCGTGCTGGTCGAATGCGCCTCGTGCCACAAGTCGACGCCGCAGACCGATCTCGGCGGACCGCACGGGATGCACCCGGTCGGCCAGGCGTGGATCGGCCGCCACGGCAACGTGAAGCAGACGCTCGGCATCGCGGCCTGCAAGCCGTGCCACGGCGGCAACGACCACGGCAGCGTGCTCTCCCGGTCGCACGCCGACCGCACGCTCGACCTCGGCGACAAGGGCTCGCGGACCTTCTTCAAGGGCCAGAAGCTCGGCTGTTACACCTGCCACGACGGTCCGAACGACGACAACGGGCCGTCGAACGCGTCGCCGGTCGCCACGGACGCCAGCGCGACGTGCGTCGACCAGCCGGTGAGCGTCCCGCTCGCCGCGAGCGACACGGACGGCGACTCGCTCACGCTGCGCATCGTCGACCAGGCGCGCTTCGGTCGCGTCGGCCTGTCGGGGACGACCGCGACCTACATCCCCGACCCGGGCTTCGCGGGCGCCGACACGTTCACGTTCGCCGCGTGGGACGGCCGCACCGATTCCAATCGCGCGACCGTCACGATCACGCGCGGCGCGACGTGGGGCAACTACGGCGCCGGCTATCCCGGGACCGGCGGTGCGATCCCGGGATTCGTGCTCGACGTGAATCCGACGCTCGGCGCGCACGTCCACTTCACGGTCGACAACACCGGCGGCAGCGACGCCTTCGCGATCCTCGTGCTGTCGATGGAGCAGGCCGCGCTCACGACCCCGTGGGGAAGCCTGATCCTCACCGAGACGGGGTTCATCGTGCCGACGCTCGTCCCGACGGCGGGGCTGCACATCGGCGCGGACGTGCCGAGCGATCCCGCGTTCACCGGACTGAGCGAGTTCCTGCAGGTGCTCGAGCTCGACACGGGCGCCCGCTTCGGCGTCGCGTACACGCCCGGGCTGCGCGTCACGCTCGGCCAGTGACCGGGCGACGAGGGCGCGGCGGCGCGGCGCGGAGCGATCCGCGCCGCGTCGTCACGCCTCGCGCAGCCAGCGCCAGATCTCGCCGAGGCGCGGCGGCTTGCCGGTGCTGAAGATCGCGATGCGGAAGACCTTCCCGCCCGCCCACATGAGGAACCACGCGCCGATCGCGACCGAGACGGCGGCGACGGCGATCTGCCACTGCGGCGCGGGAGGGGACAGCGTGAGCCGGAGGATCGCGATGAACGGCGCCGAGAACGGGAACCACGTCAGCACCCTCGCCACCATGCTGTCGGGCTGGTTCATCACGAACCCGAGCGACATCATCGGGATCATGATCAGGATGACGATCGGGAACATGAAGCTCTGCGCGTCCTGGATCGAGGTGCACATGGCGCCGACGGCGGCGTAGAGGCTCGCGAAGAGCAGGTATCCGAACAGGAAGAAGTAGGCGAACCAGGCGACGTTCGCGCCGGAGAACATGCCGGGCCGGATCCACTGGACGGAGTCGGCGGCGAAGTAGCCGGCGGCGCCCCACGCGAGCAGCAGCACGAGTCCGGTGAGCCAGGCGCCGAAGATCTTCCCGGCCAGCAGCTCGAACGGCCGGATCGAAGAGACGAGCACCTCGACGACGCGGTTGCCCTTCTCCTCGATCGTGGAGTTCAGCAGCATCCCGGCCGACTGCATCACGCCCATCAGCAGCAGGAAGACCGCGACCATCGGGACGACCGCTTCGCTGGGCCCGCTCGCCTTGCTCAGGTCGCCGGGCTTCTTCCCGATCACCATCTCCTCGATCCCGGCCATCGAGTCCGCTCGACGCACGAGGTCGACGTCGAGTCCCGCCGCCTCCATCCGCCGCGTGCGCACCGCGTCGCGCACGGCGCCCGACACGACCTGGCGCAGGTCGCCGGCGGTCAGCGAGCGCGCGCAGTAGGTGACCGACGACGCGGCGTCCGTCGACGAAACGCCGTCGCCGTCGTCGTCGGAATCCTGCTTCCGCGGCGGCGCGAGCGGCGCGGCCGCGACGGGCAGCTCGAGGACGCGCGGCCCGATCAGCAGGAAGCCGTAGAGCCGGCGCGGATCGGAGTCGTCGCCGCCTTGGGCGCGCAGCGAGAGCTCGGCCTTCCACTTCTCCTTCGCGGCGGCGAATGCGGCCCCGTCACCCGCGGCCGCGCCGTCCATCGCCGCGACGTCGACCCGCTCGATCTCGATCGTGACCTTGCGGTCCGTCTCCGCGTTGCGCACGGCGATGCGCTGCTCGATCGGACCGGCGAGCTGGCCGGTGAAGTCGACGACGGCGAAGCGCCGCACGCCCTCCTCCCCGAAGCGCTTGAAGAGCTTCGGCAGCTGCGAGCTGACCGCGATGACGCTGGGCATGAACACCAGCCCGATCAGGAACCCCTTGGTCCGCACCACCGCGAGGAAGTCGCGCCACGCGACGAGCAGGACGTTGCGGACCATGGTCACTCCCCCTTCGCGGTGACGGCCGCGACGGTCGCGGCAGCCCCCGCATCGTCGCCGGCGAGCTTGAGGAAGATGTCGTGGAGCCGCGGCGCGCGCACCTCGAAGCGCCGCACGCGGAAGCGCGCGAGTGCGTGCTGCAGGATGCGCTGCACGTCGGCGCCGCGTTCCACGGTGAGCTCGAAGCGGCCCGGATGCTCGCGCACCGCCGTGACTCCCGGCGCGCCCTCGAACGCCGCGCGCTCGCCGTCGCCCTCGACCTCGATCACGTCGTCGCGAAAGCGCGCCCGGATCTCTTCGAGCGTCCCGTCGAGGACCTTCTTCCCCTTGCAGATCATGAAGACCGAGTCGCAGAGCTTCTCTGCGTGCTCCATCACGTGCGTCGAGAAGATCACCGTCTTGCCCTCGCGCTTCAGCTCCTCGATCACGCCGATCAGCACCTCGGTGTTGACCGGGTCGAGGCCGGAGAAGGGCTCGTCGAGGATCACGAGCTCGGGCTGGTGGATCACGGTCGCGATGAACTGGACCTTCTGCTGCATCCCCTTCGAGAGCTCCTGGCACTTCTTCAGGCGCCAGGGCGTGAGCTCGAACTTCTCCAGCCACGCGTCGATCCGCGGCGCGAGCTCGGCGCGCGAGCGACCCTTCAGCCGTCCGAAGTAGAGGATCACGTCGCGCACGCGCATCTTCGGATAGAGGCCGCGCTCTTCGGGCAGGTAGCCGATGCGCCGCGCGGTCCGCTGCCCCGCCGGCTCGCCGAGCACCTCGACGCTTCCGCGGTCGGCGAGGTGGATGTGCATGATCATTCGGATCGTGCTGGTCTTGCCCGCGCCGTTGGGTCCGATGAACCCGTAGACCGACCCGCGCGGGATCGTGAGCGTCAGGTCGTCGACGGCGACGTGTCCGCCGAACGTCTTGGTGACCCCGTCGAGGTGGACGACCCGGTCGGGACTCCGGGCGGCGGGTGCGCGCGCGGCGGGGACGCGCTCGATGGCGGGCTGCATCGCGATCGCACTCCAGTCGGGAACGGCTCACGTCGGACGGACGGATCGCGAACGCGCGACGGCGTCCGCGGAGGGCGGGGATGATCGCAAGCGCGTGGCCGCTCCCCAAGCGGCGACTACTGCGAGTCGAACGGAGCCGTTCGGGCCGCAGTAGTGTCGCGGGAGTCGGAACGGGGGGACGGAGAAGCCAATGTCGAAGGGGTCGTCCGGCCCGAAGCTCGTCGCGGCGGTCGCCGTCGCCGCGATCGGAACGCTCGGCTGGTTCGGATGGAAGTGGATCGACGGCCCCGAGCACCACGACGCGACGCCCGCCGCGGCGAGCGGCGACGCGGCGCGCGCCGCCGGGCCGGCAGAGAAGGCCGAGGGCGCCGAGGCGAAGGCGCCGATCACGACCGCGACGCGCGCCGTCGAGGCGCCGCCGCCCCCGCCCCCGCCGCTCGAGTCGGTGATGCCCGCCTCCTACCGCAAGGCGCTGTCGGGCGTGCGCGGCCGCCTCGTCGAGGCGGACGGCAAGCCGGCCGCCGGCCTTCCCGTCGAGCTGCTCGAGATGCTCCCGAGCGCCTTCGTCGGCGACTACGGGACGCTCTTCGCCGGCGCGACGCCCAAGTTCCCCGAGCTCACCGTCGCGAAGGGGAAGTCGGGCGACGACGGCGTCTTCGTGCTCGAAGGGACGCACGGCGCGGCGATGCACGCCGTCGGCGTCGACCTCGGCGGGCCGCGCGGCACGCTGCGCGTGATCGACCGCACGCTCCCCTCCGGCGAGCTCTTCGACCTCGGCGACGTCGTGCTCGGCGCGTGCGTCACGTTCAAGGGGAGCGTCGAGGACGAGGACGGCAAGCCGGTCGCCGGCGCGCGCGTGCGCGCGACGACGCTGCCCGCGATCGTCTTCCAGCCGGGCGTCGCCGACGTCGCGCGCGCGACCGGCCTCCTGCCGCGCGACGGCATGCGCGGCGCGGCGCAGATGGTCGAGTTCCCCGACGGGCTGCGCGCCTGGGAGGCGCGCCTGCCGCTGCCGACCACGCGCACCGGCGCCGACGGCACCTTCGAGCTGAAGGGCGTGCCGCAGGGACTCGTCACGCTGGTCGTCGACTGCGACGGCTTCAGCGGCACGTTCAAGGGGCCGGCGCCGACCGGCAAGCGCGACAAGGAGATCGGCACGATCGAGCTGTCGCGCGG
>DASRRB010000286.1:0-4522 GCA_035695985.1 Planctomycetota bacterium
ACCTACTGGGTCGGTCTCGCCGACGGGGTGACGGTCGCGAGCTTCTTCGCCGCGGTGCAACGCGGCGACGACCCGCTCCCGCTGCTCGCGATGCGGACGGCGCAGCGCGGCGCCGTCGTCCACCTCCACCCCGGCGTGATCCACGCGCTCGGCGGCGGGATCGTCGCGCTCGAGGTGCAGACCAACGCCGACACGACCTACCGCATCCACGACTTCGGCCGCAAGCCCGAGCGCGCGCTGCAGCTCGACCTCGCGCAGGCCGCGGCCGCCGCCGACCAGCGCGCCGAGCTCCCCGAGCCGCAGCCCCTCTCCCCCGCCTCGCCCGCGCGCGAACTGCTGGTCCGCTGCAGCGAATATCGCATCGAGCGGCTGCGCCTCACCGCGCCGTCGCAGTTCGCGGTCGACCGCGATCGCTTCGAGGTCCTCGTCCCGCTCGGCGCGGCGATGCGCGTCGCCGGCGAGCACGGCGTCGCCGACGTCCCGCGCGGCCACGCCGTCCTCGTCCCGGCCCACACCGCCGAGTTCATGATCTCGCCGGCGGCGCCGCTCGAGCTCCTGCGCGTCATTCCGTCCGGTGAAGGGGTCCCATGAGCGAGATGCGGCTGCAGAAGTACCTGGCGATGCAGGGCGTGGCGTCGCGCCGCCGCTGCGAGGAGCTGATCGTCGGCGGCCGCGTCGACGTGAACGGCAAGCCGGTCCTCGTGCTCGGGACGAAGATCGATCCGGACCGCGACACCGTCGCCGTCGACGGCGAGCGGCTGCGGATGACGCGCCGCTTCTACGTCGCGCTCCACAAGCCCAAGGGCGTGGTCTGCACCGCGCAGGATCCGGCCGGGCGGCCGCGCGCGATCGACCTGGTCGCCGACGTCCCGGCGCGCCTCTACCCGATCGGCCGCCTCGACGCCGACATCGAGGGGCTGCTGCTGCTCACCAACGACGGCGACTTCGCGCAGCGCGTCGCCCATCCGCGCTTCGCGGTCGAGAAGACCTACCGCATCACCGTGAAGGGCGAACCCGACGGCGACGCGCTCGAGAAGCTGCGCCAGGGCGTCTGGCTCGCGGAGGGGAAGACGACGGCCGCCCGCATCCACGTCCTGCGCAAGACGCGCGAGGCGACGACCTTCACGCTCACGATCCCGGAAGGGAAGAACCGCGAAGTTCATCGCATGCTCGCCCGGGTCGGCCTGCCGGTGACGCGCCTGCTGCGCGACCAGATCGGCGCGGTGCGCCTCGGCACGCTCAAGCGCGGCGAGTGGCGGTTCCTCTCGGAAAACGAAGTCGAGGCGCTGCGCCGCGGCCCTCCTGCGGCGCCCCCCCACCGCGCCGAGCCGCCGCGCGATCGCGACCGCGGCCCTGAGCGCCGCCCCGACGACCATCGCGGCCACCCGCGTGGCCCCGACCGCGGCCCACAGCGCGGTCACGGCCGCGGCCCGCAGCGTGGTCCCGACCGCGGCCCACCGCGCGGCCCCGGCCGCGGCCGGGACCGGCGCGCGCCGCGCCAAGCCGGTCGCGCGCGCGGCCGGCCGTAGCGAGCGAGGCGCTCACTTCGGCGGGAAGACCTTCGGGGGCGGGAGCGCGGTCGGCGGGGGGCTGAGCCCCTGGAGGCCCTCGATCAGCGCGCCGAGTTCCTTGCGGCGCGCGCCGAGCGGCCGCGCCGGATCGTCGCGCCCGATCGCGTCGGCGTAGCCGTCGACGCGGCGGATCGCGAGGCGGTGCGCCTCGTCGCGCTCGAGCAGCCAGAAGAGCATGTCGGCGCCCGCGTCGGACTCCCCCTCGTCGGCGGAGGGCGGCACGCCGAAGAGCGCGAGCACGAGCGGCGCGATGAACGACGGCCGCGCCGCGTCCTTGCCGAGCGGCGGCAGCCGCTGCGCCAGCGCCTCGCCGTGGGCGTCGGGGAACGCCGCCATGAAGACGCCGACCTCGGCGTGCTTCGCCGACGCGCGGCGCGGCGGGAAGAGGGCGTTGAGCGCGACGTCGCCGCCCGGCAGCTTGACCTTCGTGTCGGGCGAGAAGCCGGGATAGACGGTGAAGGCGACGTCCCACGGCAGCACGCGGTCCTCGATGAAGAGCGTGTCGCGGTCGACGTTCGAGCGGGGCACCTTCCAGCGGCGGTCGACCTTGATCGCGAGCAGCTGGTCGCGGACCTCCCGCCACGCCGCCGCGCGCTCGCCCACCGTGTCGCCCTTGACCCAGCCCTGCGGCCAGTCCTTCTCGAAGTTGATCGAGAGGATCCGCTCCCAGTTGGGCGGCCAGGCCGGCCGGTCGAAGCAGCGCGTCTTCGTCCAGTCGATCGCGCCGCTCGCGTCGCGCACGAGGAGGCCGAGCCGCTCCAGCAGCGGGTCGAGGTCGTAGTCGCGGTTGCTCCGGCCGGCGTCGGCCTGCACCGCGTGGTCGTTCACGATCAGGACGACGGCGTCCTTGCCGAGCGCGTCGATCAGCTCGCCGGTCATCGCGTCGACCGCCTTCGCCACCTCCGGGATCACGTTGGCGTAGCGCGCGAAGTCGACCGGCAGCTTCGCGCGCGTCGCCGCGTCGGGGCTCTTCTGCCACGGCTCGGGGTCGCTGTGCATCCAGAAGAGGTGGCAGGCGACGTCGAGCGAGTCGAAGTAGGAGGCGCAGAAGCGGACCGTCGGATCGCGTTTGAGCAGCGCCACCGCCGCCTCCTTCGCGAGCCAGTCGGTGAGCAGCGCCTGGCGCAGCATTCTCAGGTCGGCGTGCGTGCCGGCGTCCTCCGTCTCCGCCATCCACTGGCGCAGCTTCTGGAAGATCGGGTGGCTCGGCCGGTCGAACTGCGGCTTGATCTGCGCCGCGAGGTCGTCGGCGAGGGAGTCGGGCCAGGTGAGGTGCTGCGCGCCGTGGCGCCAGGCCGGGTCGACGGGCGGGACGTCGACGCGCCCCTCGGGGCCGAAGGGGCCGAGCTCGAAGCGGTCGAGCAGGTAGCGGTCGCTCACGAGGTAGCCGTTCACCGACTCGGCGGGCCACGTCGTCCACCAGTTCACGATCGCGCACTTGACGCCGACCGCGCCGAGCACGTCCCACAACGCGGGCAGCTTGCGGTGCTGGCTCGTGACCGGGAGCTCGTCGTAGCGGCCGCGCACGCGCGTCGTGAGCGAGACGATGCCGTGCGACTTCCCCTTGGACCCCTCGACGCGCGACGCAGGGGCGCCGGTGGCGACGGTCGTCCAGCAGCGCGCCGGGTCGATGCCGGTGCTCGAGCCGTCCACGGTGATGCGCTCGCCGAAGAGCGGCAGCTCGATCGCGTGGCGCCGCAGCTCCGCGAAGCGCGGCAGCTCTCCCTTCTGGAGCATCTTCTCGAGCGACTTCAGGTCGAGCCCGTCGACGCCGAGCAGCAGGACCTTGCGGTCGGTCGGCCGGACGTCCCGCAGGTCGCGCGAGCACGCGGAGGCGCAGAGGAGGAGGAGAGGAGTCGCGAGCAGCAGCACGAGCGAGCGACGCGGCCGCGTCCGCGGGACCCGGAGTCTTGCCATGCGTGGAGGATACACTGCCCCGGAATGTCGACCGCGCCGGCTCGCACGACCCGCCGCTCGCTGCCGCTCGTCGTCGTCGGCGGGGTCGCCGGCGCCGGATGGCGGCTCGCGACGCTCGCGCGCGGCGACGTCGGCAAGGTCCTCGAAGAGCCGGCGAACGGCGCGATGGGCGACTGGCTGCTCGGCGCGACGCAGCCGGGCCGCTGGCTGATCGGCGCCGCGCTGCTCCTCGCGGCGCTGCTCGTGGCGAAGTGGACGGCCAAGTCGCCGTGGTCGCGGATCGGGACGCCGCTCGCGGTCGCGGGAGCGGCCGCGCTCGCGCTGCTCTCGCTGCGCGGCCTCGCCAGCGCGACCAAGCACGCGACGCTCGCGGGCGCCGGCGACGTCTGGTGGCTCGACGACGACATGATGATCACGCTCCGCTACGCGCGGAACCTGGTCGAGGGCCGCGGCCTGGTCTGGAACGCGGGCGAGCGCGTCGAGGGGATCACCAACTTCCTCTGGGCGCTGCTGCTGGCGATCCCGCAGATCCTGCTCGGTCCGTCGCGCGCGGCGCTCGGCGCGATCGTGCTGAACGGCGCGCTGCTGGTGGCCGCGCTCGCGCTCGCCTTCGCGCTGGTGCGGCGACTCGGCGGGTCGCGCGTCGCCGCGACGCTCGCGTGCTTCGCGCTCGCGACCCACCAGGGGACGCTCCACTGGGCGGCCGGGGGGAGCGAGGCGATCCTGCTCGCGGTGCTCCTGCTGGCGCAGGCGTGGTGTGCCTGCGGCGAAGGGACGGCGACCCCGCGCGAGGCGGCGTTCGGCGCGCTCGCCGGAGGGCTTGCGCTGCTCACGCGGCCCGACGCGCTGCCGGTCGCGGGCGTGCTGATGGTCGCGCTCGCGCTGCGCTGCGGCGGGCGCGCGCAGACGCTGCGCGCCGTCGCGCTCTTCGTCGCGCTGCCGCTGCTGCAGATCGTCTTCCGGCTGGCCTACTACCACGAGCTGCTGCCCAACACCTACTCCTTGAAGATGACCGGCTGGAGCACGCGGCCGCT
>DASRRB010000287.1:0-4991 GCA_035695985.1 Planctomycetota bacterium
TAGTCGTTGTCGCCGTTGCGCACGCAGCTCGGCGGCGCCGCGAGGACGGCGACCGCGTCGGCGCCGAGCTCCGCGACGAGCTGCGCGCGGCGCGCGGCGAACACGGCCGGCGGCAGCTCGTCGGTGGCGGCCGCCACGATCGCGCCGCCCTGCGCCGCAGCGCTTGCGGTGCTCGCCGTGCTCGCGGCGCCCGCGAGCACGAATCCGGCGATTCCGAGCGCGACCCCGGCCTGCACGCTCCGCTGCTCGAACATGGGGTGCTCCTCCGCGGTCAGCGGCCGGCGACCGCCTTCCCCTGGCCCTCGGTCACGACGTACGACTGGTCCGCCGCGAGTTCCGGGAAGGTCTCGACGAGACCCGACGGCCACTTCACCACGACTGCCGCGCTCTTCGCCGCGCCGAGCCCGAAGAGCGGCCGCTTGTCGTGCGAGGAGTAGAAGCCCTCGCCCGCGGTGATCTGGCGCAACTGCGACACGCCGCCGGCGGTCGCGCGCACGACGGCCCCGACCGCGTCGCGGTTGCTCTTCGTCCCGACCAGGCGGAGCTTCAGCCAGTGGTTGGCGCCGCCGGTGTTGCGGTAGTAGACGGCGCGGGTGTTCAGGTTGCGCAGGTAGAGGTCGGGGTAGCCGTCGTCGTCGAAGTCGCCGATCGCGAGCCCGCGCCCGCTCTCGATCGCGTTCACTCCGTGGAAGTACCCGACCTCGGCGAACTGTCCGGGGCCGGTCTGCTCGAACAGCCGCTTGTGCTCGTGGCCCTGCATCGAGCGGCCCGCCGCCTCGAACAGGAACTCGTTCATCTTGCTGCGCTCCCACATGAGGGAGGCGAGCGCCCAGAAGCGCAGCTCGAGGTCTTCTTCCCGCTCTCCCGTGTAGCTGCCGTCGGGCGAGTAGATGTCGAGGTCGCCGTCGGCGTCGAAGTCGAGGAACATCGCCGCCCACGCCCAGCCCGCCTCGTTCACGTGCCAGGTCTTGGCGACGTCGACGAACTTCCCGTCGCCCTGGTTCAGCAGCAGCGCGTTGCCGAGCCCCATGCGGTCCATCTGCGGACCCACCCAGAAGCGCATGAGCCGGCCCATGAACGGCAGCGGATAGTCGGGGTCCATGAAGACCGCGTGGAACTCCGACCAGATGTCGGAGACGTAGGCGTCGAAGTCGCCGTCGTTGTCGACGTCGCCCCACGAGATGCCCATGCCGTAGCCGCGGTCCGACGCGCCCACCTTGTTCGCGACGTTCTTGAAGTGGCCGGTGCCGTCGTTCACGTAGAGCTCGTTCAAGCCGAAGTCGTTCGCGACGTAGAGGTCGTCGTCTCCGTCGCCGTCGAAGTCGCAGAAGGACGAGGCGAGCCCCCAGCCGGGGCTGTCGACGCCGCGCGCCTCCGCCTCCTCGGTGAAGTGGCCGTGGCCGTCGTTGATGTAGAGGTGGTCGGGCTGCCCGTCGCGCGCGTCGAACGGCGGCATCGGGATCTTGGTGTAGTAGTCGCCGGCGCACGGCACGAAGAGGTCGAGGTCGCCGTCGCGGTCGACGTCGCCGAACGACGCCGAGAAGCACGGGTCGCTGCAGCCGGCGCCCGACTCGGCCGTCACGTCGGTGAAGTGGCCGCCGTCGTTGCGCAGCAGGCGCGCCCCGCCGAAGTGGTCGCAGATGTAGAGGTCCGGGTCGCCGTCGTTGTCGTAATCGGCGGCGCACGCCCCCGCGCCCGCGAAGCGGTCGAGGCCCCACGCCGCCGAGCGGTCCTCGAAGGTGCCGTCGCCCCGGTTGACGTAGAGCTTGCTGTGGAGTCCGTCGATGGCGGCGAGGTCGAGCCGGCCGTCGCCGTCGAAGTCGGCGGCGGCGGCGCCGCTGCCCGGCATCGTGCCCTGCAGGATCCGGCAGCGCGCCTCGATCTCCTGGTTCCTGTGGCGGTCCGCGAGACCGGCGCGCTGCGTCGCGTCCTCGTAGTGCGCCTGCTTCGAAGTGCGCACCTCCGCCTCGAAGGGCGCCTGCGCGACGAGCTTCAGGTGGCCGAGCGGGATCCCGTCCTGGTCGGCCTCCGGCGGATCGCTCGAGACGACGCGGAAGGTCGCGCGGCTCTGCAGCCGGACCAGGTGGCGCGCGCCGTCGGGCGTGTGCGCCCCGACGTAGAACCAGAGCGTCGCCTCGGGCTGATCGGGGAAGAGGTCGGAGTCGCGCACCTCCCCTTCGACCAGGTCGATCGTCGCCTTGGGATCGGCCGCGACCGCGAGCTTGGCCGTGACGTCGGCGACCGCCGCGCCGGCCGCGCTGCGCGCCTCGGGCGTGTCGTCGAAGAGGGGGAGGATCGCCGCATAGTCGCGCCGCTCGAGCGCCTTCTGGTAGCTCTCGAGCAGGGCCTGCTGCCCCATGAGCCGCCCGATGCGCGAGACGTAGCGCTCCTGCGACCAGGCCGTGCAGCCCGATGCGGCGAGCAGCGCGAGCGCGGCGCACGCGGCCGCGCGGCGGCGGAGGGCGAAGGGGAGGGGGCTCACGATCGGTGGCACCTCACGGGGATGGGGTGCCGGACGTGGCGGCACCGGGTCGCGTCAGCGGTTCGATGCGGAAGAGGAGCAGGTCGCCGCGCGCGCCGCCCGTCGCGAGCCAGCGCGCATCGGCGGAGAAGGCGACGGCGCCGACGCCGCCGCGGTGCGCCGCGAAGGCCGGCTCGATGCGCGGCGACAGTCCTCCGGCCGGGCCCCCCGCCTCGCTCCCACCATGCAGGTGGAGGACGGAGAGCGTCTCGCCCTGGACCAGGAGGAAGCGCTCGCCGTCGCCGAAGGAGTAGGGGACCGCATCGGCGAGCTCGAGCGCGCCGCGCAGCGCGCCGTCTTCGAGAGAGCGCAGCTCGAGCCGCGTCGCGTCGGCCACCACCGCGACCTGCGCGCGCGCGTCGAGCGCGAGCGACGAGGCGCTGTGGCCGAGGTCGACCTGCCAGTGCAATTCGAGCGACGGCAGCGCGCGCGACTCGAGCTTCGTCGGGCCCGGCGCGCGGCCGTTCAGGACGACCACGCGATCGGCGAGCGCGGCGACGCCCGCGATGCGCACGTCCTGGAGCGAAGCGGCCGCGCCGCCGCGGCTCGGTGCGCCAGCACAGGCGAGCGTGCGCGCGTGCACCGACCAGTGCACGACCTCGAGCGACGGCGTCACGACGGCGCCCGACAGCGTCGGGAACAGCAGCCACTCGTCGCCGGAGCGGTCGGACGCGCCGCCCGAGACGATCCCGCGGCCGCGCCGCGGCACCGCGAGCCAGTGGCCGTCGCTCCAGCCGAGCGCGAGCACGCCGCCCTCGAACGCCTCGGGACGCGGGTCGGCGAAGTCGTGGCGGCGCGCGGCCGCCACGTCCTGGACGAAGAGACGGCCGCCGTAGTCGCCGACCAGCAGCCGCTCTCCGGCGGCGTCGAGCGCGAGCGCCGTGACGCTCGCCCGCCCTTCGCCGGCGCGCTCGAGCTCGAGCACGAGGTCGGCCGAGCGCAGCCGCGGCCCGTTCGCGCAGGCGCCGAGCGCGAGCGCGAGCCCCCCCGCCAGCGCCCCCCGGCCGCGCCGGCTCACTGCGGCTTGCCCTCTTCGCGGCGCAGCACGACGCGCTGGCGCGGCTTCACGTCGGGGAAGCGCTGCGCCGTCCCGTCCGGCCAGCGGACCTTGACCTCGACGGCGGCCGGCTCGCCGGCGCCGAGCCCGAAGTGGAGCGTGAGCGGCCGCTGCGAGCAGTAGCTGTCGCCGCAGGTCACCTGCCGGACCTGGCGGCGGCCGGCCGCGGCGATCTCGACGCGCGCGCCGACGCCGAAGCGGTTGCGCCCCGTGCCGTCGGAGAGCGCCACCTCGACCCAGGAGTTCTTCGGCGTGCCGCGGTTCTCGACGACCCGCGTCGGCTCGTTCGAACGCTGGACGACGAGATCGACGTCGCCGTCGCCGTCGAGGTCGGCCGCGATGGCGCCGCGTCCCACCATCTCTTCCTGGAAGAAGTCGCCGGCGCCGTCCGCGTGGAGGGAGAAGACGCCCTTGCCGTCGTTCAGGAAGAGCTGCTGCTTCTGCCGGTAGCTCCCGGAGAAGTGCTCGGGCTCGATCACGCCCGGCAGCCGCTCCTGCGGGATCAGGTGGCGGATCAGGAAGAGCGGCACGTCGGTGATCAGGTGGCCGTTCGAGAAGAAGAGGTCGACGTCGCCGTCGTCGTCGAAGTCGGCCGGCTCGCTCGCCCACCCGACCGGCCGCAGCGTCGGCTCGAAGAGCCCGCGCCGCTTCGTCTCGTCCTGGAACAGGAGGTCGCCGCAGTTGCGGTAGTACGTGTTGGGCTCGTTGTCGAAGTTGGTGACGACCACGTCGAAGCGGCCGTCGCCGTCGAAATCGGCGCAGCCGACGCCCATCGTCCCTTCCGGCCGCCCCGATTCGCCGAGCGCGACGCCCGCGTCGGACGCCAGCTCGTCGAAGGTGCCGTTCCCCTGGTTCACGTAGAGGGCGTTGGCGGTGGTGTCGTTGGCGATGTAGAGGTCGAGGTCGCCGTCGTCGTCGAAGTCGCACGCCGTCACGCCGAGCCCCTTGCCGTTCGCGTTCGCGACGCCCGCCGCCGCCGTCACGTCGGTGAAGCGGACGTCGCCGCCCTTCGGGTCGGGGCCGTCGTTGCGGTAGAGCACGGCGGGCTCGCCGTGGAAGTACTGCGGGAGCTGCTTGAAGTTCTTGAAGTCGGGGTGGTCGAGGTCGCCGCCGTACTTCGCGAGCCGCTCGGCGAAGTCGACGTAGTTCACGACGTAGAGGTCGAGGTCGCCGTCGCGGTCGTAGTCGAAGAAGGTCGCCCCGCTCCCCCAGCGCGGGTCGCCCACGCCGGCCGCCGCGGTGACGTCGGTGAAATGGAGCGCGCCGTCGTTGCGCAGGAGGACGTCGGCCCCGAAGCGCGTGACGAAGAGGTCGAGGTCGCCGTCGCCGTCGTAGTCGCCCGCGATCGCGCCGAACGACCAGCCGTCCAGCCCGGTCCCCGACTCCGCCGTCACGTCGGTGAAGTGGAGCTTG
>DASRRB010000288.1:0-8547 GCA_035695985.1 Planctomycetota bacterium
GCCGGGCCGGAGACGAAAGACCTCGAGTCGCTCGCCGACGGCGACGGCGGCGATGCGCAGGAGCGCAAGCAGGCGCCGCGGGACGAAGAGAAGGCGCGGACGAGTGAAAAGGGCGAGGTGTCGCCGCCACCGCCCGGCTCCGTCGCCCCGCCGGTCGCCGGCGGCGCGCCGGCCGAGGGCGCCAAGGACCCGGCTCGTGCCGAGGGCGGCCTGAACGAGCGCGACAAGAGCCTGAAGGACGAAGTCGAACGCAGCGACGAGGAACGTCGCAAGGCGGATGCGGGAAACGCGGCCGGCACCGGTGCCGCGGGCGAAGCGGGCGTGGCGAAGAAGCTCGAGGAGTCGACGAAGGGCGTGGACCCCGCTGCGGCGGCGCCGGCCTTCGACGAGCTCGTGCGCGACCTCGCGCGCGGCACGCCGGCCGACGCGCTGCACAAGATCGGAGCGCTCGCCGACGCGGGACGCGACGGGGAGCTCCGAAAGGACGGTTGGGCGGAGCGAGCAGCGAGCGCGGACGAGAAGGCGAAGGCGGCGCCGGTCTCGAAGGCGGCCGCGGACGACGTGAAGAAGTCGCCCGACGTCGCGCCGCCGCCGCTGCGCTTCGTGCGGGCGCACGGCGCCGCGACGCGCGTCGCCGACCTGATCGGCGCGCGCGGCGAGCAGCTCGCGCGCGACGACGCGGGCCGCTTCGTCGTCGAGCTCACCGAGGACGAGGCGAAGGCGCTCGAGACGCGGCTCGCGGCCGCGGGCGTGAAGGTCGAGACGGTGGTCGCCTCCGACTGGCTCGCGGCGTTGCGCGAGTCGGAGCTCCGGGCGCGGTCGCGCGCGGTCGTCGCCGACGGCCGCGAGGGGAAGGCTCCGACGCAGGAACCGAAGGGGCCGCCGACGAAGGCGCCGGGTGCTCCGCCGGCCGGCCCGACCAGCGGCAAGTCGCGCGGCGCCGCGGATGCGCCGGCGAAGGAGGCGCCGAAGCCGGGAACGCCGGTGCTGGGCGCCGGGAAGCGCCGCGACGGCGACACGAAGCCGCCGCCGCGCGTGCGCTGGTTCCTCCTCGCCGGAGAGTGAGGCCGTCGCTCGCGGCGCCGCTCAGCGCCCGATCCGTTCCAGGATCGCGTCGGCGGCGCGCCCGGCCGTGCCGCGCACGAGGAGGCGGCGGCGCAGCTCGTCGAGCTCGCGCAGGCAGCGCTCGCGCGCCACGCCCGTCGTGTGGAGCCGCTCGGCCGCGGCGGCCATCGCGTCGCTCGGGTCGCGGTCGGTCACGAACTCGGGGAAGAGCTCCTGGCCGGTGAGCAGGTTGGCGAGCGAGACGTACGGCGCGAGCAGCGCGAAGGGCAGCGCCGCCCGCACGAACGGCGGAATGCGGTAGACGACGACGGTCGGGACGCGCAGCAGCGCCGCCTCGAGCGTCGCCGTGCCCGAAGTCGCGAGCGCGATGCGGCACTGCGCGAGCAGCGCCGGCAGCGGCTCGTCGCCGACCTCGAGCGCGCTTCCGTGCGCGTGCGCGACCGCCTCGATCTGCGCGCGTCGCGCCGGGTCGGGATGGACCGCGCGCAGGCGCAGCGGCTCGCCGACCCGCGCCGCGAGCTTGCGCGCCGCGTCGAGCTGCCAGGGGAGGTTCGCCTCGATCTCGCGCCGCCGGCTGCCCGGCAGGAGGCCGACGATGCGCGCCGTCCCGTCCTCGGCCGCCGGCGCGTCGGCGAGACGATCGGCGAGCGGATGGCCGACGAACTTCGTCGCGAGCCCCGCCTTCGCGAAGAACTCCGCCTCGAAGGGCAGCGTCACCAGCCCGAGGTCGACGGCCTTCGCGAGCCGGCGCGCGCGCCACGGCGCCCACCCCCAGTACTGCGGCACGACGTGGTAGCAGACCGGCACGCCGCGGCGCCGCGCGAGCCGGGCGAGGCGCACGTTGAAGCCGGGGTAGTCGACCGGGACGACGACGTCGGGCGGCGCGTGGCGGAAGCGGCGGTCGCAGTCGGAGAGGAGCGCGAGGAAGCGGCCGAGCGCCGGCGCGACCTGCACGAAGCCCATGATCGGGGAGTCGGCGAGCCGCTCGTGCAGGACCACGCCCTCGGCCGCGAGCGCGCGCCCGCCGAAGCCCTCGAACGTCGCGTCGGGGCGGCGCGCCTTGAGGGCGCGGACGAGCTCCGCCGCGTGCTGGTCGCCGGAAGTGTCGCCGGCGCTGACGAAGACGCGGAGCGGCGCGCTCACGCCACCCGCGCGAGCCACTTCGCGAAGCCGGGCTCCTCGCCGCGCACGGCCCGGAAGTACTTCTGCTGCAGCGCCGCCGTCACCGGCCCGCGCTTCCCGCCGCCGATGGGGCGGTGGTCGACGTCGCGGATCGGCGTCACCTCCGCGGCGGTCCCGCAGAAGAACGCCTCGTCGGCGAGGAAGAGCTCGTCGCGGGCGATCGGCTCCTCGCGCACCTCGAGCGCGAGCTCCTTGGCGGCGCGCGCGAGCGCCAGCACCGAATCGCGCGTGATGCCGGGCAGGATCGCGGCGTTCGCCGGCGGCGTCTTGAGCACGTTGCCGCGCACGACGAAGAGGTTCTCTCCGGTGCCCTCGCAGAGGTACCCCTCGGCGTCGCAGAAGATCGCCTCGTCGTAGCCGTTCACTTTGGCGAGCCTTTTCGCAAGTACGGACGTCGTGTACTGGCCGGAGATCTTCGCGCGCAGCATCGCCGAGCCGACGTGGTGGCGCACCCAGCTCGAGAGGGTGGCGCGCACGCCCTTCTCGAGCCCCTCCTTGCCGAGGTAGGCGCCCCACGCGAAGGCGATGATCGAGACGCTCACCGGCGTCGTCGCGCCGAGCCCCGGCTCGCCGTCCACGTGCAGCGCGATGGGGCGGAGGTAGCAGTCGGTGAGGCCGTTCTCGCGCACCGCCGCCTTGCACCCCTCGATCAGCGCGGCGCGGTCGAAGGGGATCTCCATGCCGACGCAGCGCGCCGAGTCGCGCAGCCGGTCGACGTGCTCCTCGAGCCGGAAGATGGCCGGCGCGCCCTTCGACTGCGCGTAGCAGCGGACCCCCTCGAAGACGCCGACGCCGTAGTGGAGCGTGTGCGACATCACGTGCACGCGGGCGGTCTCCCACGGCACGATCCGGCCGTCGACCCAGATGCTCTTGGCGAGGGGCTGCATGGACCTCCTTGCTGTCTCCGGACGCGAGGGGCCGGTACGTTATCCGGCCCGCCGCGGCGGAAGAAGGCGCTCGCGCGCCGCGGCGCCGGGTGTGGCGGCGCGGTCCACCACGCGCAGCCGGACGATCCTTTCGGAGCTCCCGTCCCGATGGCCGACGCGGTCCGACCTTTCGTGCCCGGCGACTTCCTCGTCTTCGAGACGCACAAGCAGCGCGACGCGCTGTTCAACGAGGCGCGCCGCCACGTCCGCACCAAGCTCGGCAACCTCGGGAAGTTCGCGGCGAAGGAGCTCGCGAAGCGGGCCGACGCGCGCTTCGACACGCGCACCTCGCTCAACCACCCTTACTCGTACAACGCCTACAAGGTCGACGCGCAGTGGTTCACGCTCTACCGGCCGAAGGGCGAGCGCGGGCCGCTGCAGGCGATCCTCGGCCAGGAGTTCAGCGAGGACATCGACCCGTCCTACCAGCACGTGCTCCTGTTCGGCGAGATCCACCGCCACGGCTTCCGCCTCGGGATCCGCATCCACGAGAAGAGCTGGTGGGACACGCAGAACCTGCTGCGCAGCTGCAAGCAGTCGCCGCAGCGCGAGCGCCTTTCCGAGGCGCTGAAGCCGCTGGCGGGCTACCTCCTGCGCATCCACGACTTCCAGAAGCACTACCGCTGCGAGGAGATGACGCCGGGGATGCTCGGCACGTTCGCGCAGTACTTCAAGCCGGGCGAGCACCGCTTCACGCTGTGGCGCGACTGGCCGGAGAGCGCGCCCGAGCTGCTCGGCGCGGGGATGGCGGAGCTCGTCGTCGCGGAGCTGGTGCGGCTGCTCCCCGCCTACCGTGCGATCGCGTGGTCGCCGGACCACGACCTCGTCTTCTCGAATCGGGCTTGAGCCGCCGGGTGGCGCCGTCCGATGCGCGTTCCGGGTATCCTGGGGCGCTTCCGCAGGACCCCGCGAGGACGAGCACGATGCCCGAGGTCGAAAAGAAGAAGTCGATGCCGCAGCCGCCGGCGCTGCGCCTCCTGCTGCGCGAGCGGACGATCATCATCGCCAAGCCGGTCGACCGCACCCTGATGGAGCGCGTGACCTCGCAGCTCCTGGTCCTCGACGGCAAGAACGCGGGCAAGCTCATCACCGTCTACGTGAACTCGCCGGGCGGCGACGCCGACAGCGGCTTCGCGATCTACGACGCGATGCGCTTCGTGAAGGCGCCGATCCGCACGATCTGCTCCGGCCTCGCCGCGTCGGCCGCGGTGCCGATCTTCCTCGGCGGCCGCAAGGGGATGCGCTTCTCCTGGCCCAACTCCCGCTTCCTGCTCCACCAGCCGTCGATGCAGACGATGGGGGCCGCGAGCGACATCGAGATCACCAGCAACGAGATCGAGCGCGTCCGCGAGAAGTACAACCACATCGTCGAGGAGGAGTGCGGGCGCGCGATGGCGAAGGTGCGCACCGACACCAACCGCGACTTCTGGCTCACGGCGACCGAGGCGGTCGAGTACGGCCTCGTGACGCGCATCGTCACCCGGGCGACCGAGCTCGACTGATTCCGTCGGCGCGCGCCGGTATCATCCGCCGCGCCGTGGATCGAAGGCGCGGGGGCGTCGAGCGTCCACCATGCAAGCGCATTGGCGCCGCCGCATCATCGGCGGCCTGCTCTGGCTGCCCTTCCTCGCCCTGACCTGCGTTCCGGTCGCGTGGCTGGTCGTGCGCTCGCTGTTCCCGGGCGGCCACTTCGACGCCGGGCCCTACCTGCGCCTCTTCGCCGCGACCGACCTCCGGGTGCTCTGGAACAGCGTGCAGCTCGGCCTGCTGGTCGTGCTGGCGACCGCGGCGGTCGGCGTGCCGTACGGCTTCCTGATCCGCCGCACCGACCTGCGCGGGGCGCGCTTCTACGAGCTGCTCGCGATCACGCCGCTGCTCCTGCCTCCCTACATGGAGGGGCTGGCGTGGGTGCAGGTCGTCCCGCTGCACGGCCGCTTCGCCTGCGTCTTCATCCTCGCGAGCGTCCTCTTCCCGGTCACCGCGCTGCTCTCGGCGCGCGCGTTCGGGGAGATCGACGCCGACGTCGAGGACGCGGCGCGCCTCTCCCTCGGCGAGGGGCGCGCGCTGCGGCGCGTCACGCTGCCGCTCGCGATGGCGGGCGTCGGCGCGGCGGCGCTGCTCACCTTCGTCTTCGCGGTGTCGGACTTCGTCGTCACCGACTTCTTCAGCTTCGCCGGACAGGGTTCGGAGACGTTCCAGGTCGGCGCGACGAAAGCGTACGGCGAGTTCGCGCGCCAGCTCGACCCGGTGGCGGCGACGGCGACGGTCGTCCCGCTCGTGCTGGTCGGGCTCGCCGGGCTGCTCCTGCTGGCGCGCCTCGAGAGCCGCCGCGAGAGGACGTCGCTCGGCGGCTCGCACGCGGAGCCGCGGCCGTTCCGGCTCGGGAAGACGCAGCCGGTCGCCCACGCCTTCCTCGTCGCGCTGCTCGGGATCACGATCGGCGTCCCGGCGTTCCAGATCGGCAAGCTCGCGCTGCGCCGCCACGTCCAGCCGCCCGTCGCGCCCACGAATCCCGCCGCGCAGCTCGCGCGCGGGACGGTCGACGTCTCGGTCTACGCCGCGGAGGACCCGGTCAAGGTGGCGCTGCGCAGGCACGTGCCCGACCTCGGGAACAGCTTCCGCATCGCGGGGGGCGCGACGCTGCTCCTGCTGCTCGCGGCGTTCGGGCCGGCGCGGGCGCTCTCGCGCGCGCGGCGGGCGCCGTTCGCGCAGCGGGCGCTCGTCCTGCTGCCGCTCGCGTTCCCCGGGCTCATGGTCGGCATGGGCGTCGAGCAGCTCTTCGTGCACGCGCCCGATCGCGTCTACCGTGGCTGGGGCCTCGTCTCGCTCGCGCTCGCGTCGCGCTACCTGCCGTTGGCGGTGTTGACGTTGCGCGCGTCGTGGGTCCGCATCGCGCCGGAGATCGAGCAGGCGGCGGAGCTCGCCGTGCCCGGCGCCGTGCGCCGCTTCACCGTCGTCACGCTCCCGCTGCTGCTGCCCGGCGCGCTGGCGGCCGGCGTGCTCGGCTTCACGCTCTGCCTGCGGGAGTTCGACTCGATCGTGCTCCTGTTCGGGGCGCAGGAGATGCTCACCACGCGCATCTACAACCTGGTCCACTGGGCGCAGGACGCCGTGGTGGGGGCGCTCTGCCTGCTGCAGATGGCGGCGGTCTTCGTGGTGTGGGCGACGGCGCGATTGCTGTTCGGTCGCGCCCCGAGAGTGTGAGTGATCTACCCGGCGGAGCGCGACCGTCCGCGACCGTCCGCGACCGTCCGCGACCGTTTGCGAGCGTCTGCGAGCGTCTGCGTACTGCCAATTCCGCTGCCACCGGCCAGATTCCCCGGGGCGCGGCGCGACTCGCTGTCGGGCAGTCGTTCAGGTTGACCGACTTCGAAGTACGCGGCGCGACGACGGGGAGGCGACCGCCGACGATGACGCCCGCGGCCTTGTCAGCCGCATCCGCAGGTTAGACCGCGTCTTAATCTCTGTCCGAGAGTCTTGCCCGAACGAGCCAGACCGGTTCGGGCCACGACTCGATCGGCCCGTGAATCCGTGGATCTTCGACTCCCGGTGAAAACACCGTGTAGTTCGAGAACGTTCCTGGGAGATCTGGGTCGCGATGCACGATTCCGGCCCATCTCGCCGAGAAGAATCCATTCCACGAGATTCGGGCGAACGTCCGAGCCATGTCCGAGCGAACGGTGATCTCGTCTTTGGGGAGTTCGGAATCGAGGTCGTCGCCGTAAGCGGCCTTCAATGAGGGAATCGCGTCCGGGGGGGGAGAGGCCCGTGCGAGTTCATGAAAGGACTTGTCTCTGGAACTACCAATCAAGATTTCTGCGCCCACATGCGGGGCCGTCTCGCCGAGTACATGGACGCGGGTAGCGACAACTATTGTCGTCGGCGCGTCGCCAATTCGAACGGGGTAGCCGAGTAACACAGCATCATCATGTCGCGCATCTACGACTGAGACTTGCAAGTGAGTAGATGTTCCGAGTTTCGGCGCCCAGAGCGCGAGTAACTCCCATCCATTGCGGAGAAGCACTGCGACATCGGGGGGAAGGTCCTCCCGCGATACCACGGACAGCGTCAGTTTCTCGACCTCGCCAGTCTTGTCGCCGCCGTTCGACGCCGGCGCCGCCGGTTGACTTCGCGTTCCTTCGACCCTGTCAGCGTTCGATACGCACCTCGCGTGGAGCATTCCACAGGAGACGGCCACGCATACTGCACGAGTCCAACGCTTCGGTCTCATGGGAACGGTTCCGACAGCGGTCTAGCGCAAATTCGACAGAATCATCCTGCTAGGCCTCGCCGTACGAAGGAGCATGGAACACCCGGCGGCCTCGTACAAGGAGCAGGCTCAACGACCACATACCGCTCGACGCGGGGGTGTTCACGGTCTTCCAGCCGCACGCGCGATTCGTCGCGCGCCGCCGCGACGCTCGACTCCTGTCCTCAGTTCCGCGTCGAGCAGCGCAGCGATCTCTGCCCTGTCTGAGTCCGCTAGCGTCGGCCACGCGGCGACGATGGCGGCGAGTAGCGGGCTTGAGTCAGCGTTCGAGCGACGCGACATGCCCGTCGGCGAACAAGGCCAGCGGCGGCGCGAGCGCGTCGGGCACGTGCTCGCGGACGATCCAGGTGGTCGCGGACGCACTCGCCCGTGCGTCGGCCGATGCGAACTCGTAGGTGATTCCAGGTTGCGGTGCGAGGCGATCGAAGTCCGGGTGATCCGAGTCCATCGTTCCCGATTCACCGCCCGCGCTCGACCAGAAGATCACGCCGCCGCACGGCGATTCCCCGGCGCTCCGGGCGCAATCGCCGACGAACTGGATCACCTGGATCCGGCAGTTCCGCTCGATGTCCTGGCGCGAGTGCGAAACGATCGGTGCCGTGAACGCCATGGCGACGGCGAGAAGGGCGATCGGCGTCCAGAGCAGCACGACGACCGCCTTCAGCGTGCGCCGCACCGCCGGCCGGAACTTCGGATCGTCGAGGGCCATGGGCAGACCTCCGAGCATCCTTGGCTGGGACGAAGATCCAGAGTAACGCGCCCCCAGCGCGGAGGTTTTCTAGCTCGTCGCGTCGAGCAGCGCGGCTACCCGCGCGCGCGTCGCGGCGTCGAGCGACGGCCACGCGGCGACGAGGCGCGCGAGCAGCGGGTCGGCACTGCCGATTCCACTGCCAGCCTGTTCGCCGCCCCCGGAAACGGCGCGATTGCTGATCGGCGCGCGGGCCCGATAATGGCGGCCCCTCGCGCGCGCCGCCTCGGTGTGCCGGCGGGATGCGTCACGACGAGCCCGGGGAACCGACCGTGTATCCGCTCCGCAGCATCCAGTTCTTCGCCGAGTTCGTCCACGCGCCGATGCAGCATGCGGCGGCCGACCTGCAGCGCACG
>DASRRB010000289.1:0-6033 GCA_035695985.1 Planctomycetota bacterium
CCGGACCGGATTCCATCGAGCCCCGGGGACGAATCCCACCGGACGGCCCGTCCGCCGCGGTCGAATCGAGAAAACTCGCGACGCGTCGCATGACTTTGCGCCGTCGGTTGGCACCCGAGTTTGCTACGGGTTCGACGACGCGGACGCGCGGTGGTGTGCGTCCCCGAAGAGGAGCACCCCGATGAACGGATCTGCGATTGTACATTCCACAAAGTGGCCGACGCCGACGGCGGTGAATCCATCCACGCCGTCGATCGGCGGGATGAATCCGGTGCGCACGCTCACTCCGCCGACGAGCCACGCCGCTCCGACGCCGACGGCGAACGACCGCGGGCTCCCCGTCCCGGACTTCCCGTGGTCGCAGAGCATCACCTACCTGCTCGCCGACTACGAGCAGCGGCTCATCGACCACGCGATGCGCAACTCCGACGGCGTGAAGCGGCAGGCCGCGACGCTTCTCGGCATCAGCCGCTACGCCCTCGAGCGGCGCATCCGTCGCCTGCGCGCGCTGCGTGACAAGGCGGCGGCCGGCCACCCGGAGAGCGAATGATCCGCTGATCGAAGGGTGATTCAGGCGGAGCGAGGCGGAGCCCCCGGGCGCCGCCTCGCTCCGCGCGTTCCCGCGAGACTGCGGGAGACGACGTCCCGCTACGCTGCGTCCCGGCCCCCCCCTCGTCATGGTGGCAGCGAGCCCGTGGACTCCTTCCGCATCGAATCCGGCACGGCGCACGTCTGGTTCGCCTACGACCTCGGGCAGCAGATCGACCTCGACCGCGCCGAGCTGCGCTGCTCGGCGCGCGCGGAGCGCGAGCTCATCAAGCACGAGCACCGCGAGCCGGCCTACCTGCAGTTCCGGCCGGCGCCGCTGCGCGTCGCCGAGCCCTGCCCCGCCCTCGAGATCGGCGGCTTCGCGACCGACGGGAGGGTCGAGGCGACGCTCTACGACTTCGGGGCGATCTCGGTCGCGTACCGCATCCCGCTGGGCGGCCGCGAGCTCGACGAGCTGCGCGGGCTCGCGAGCGTGCTCGACGAGGACCCGCGCCTCCAGCGCGACAGCACGGAGCGCGTGAAGGCGTGGATCGAGCGGCTCGGCGACGCCGTGCGCGCCCCGCGGCTCGCCGACCTCGTCGAGGACTACGCCGTCTTCCACGTCCAGCGCTGGGCCCCCGGCTCCGACCCCTCGACGATCATCGACGCGCGGCGCGACCTGATCGCGCGGACGCTGCGCGCCGAGCGCGAAGGGCTGCGGGAGAACGAGGTCGCCGACGCGCTGCAGTTCCGCATCGCCTACGGCCCGCGCGACGACCTCGTGATCGACTGGAACGGCGCCTTCCTCTTCGACGCGCTCGGCGAGGACGCGCTCAGCGTGCTCGAGTTCGCCAACGTCGAGCTGCTCGAGATGCGCTACCTCGACGACCGCCTCGACGAGGCGCTCGACCGCTCCTACGACATCCTGCGTTCGCGCGGCCGCTCCTTCTGGCGGCTGCGCCGCGACGACCTGCGCGAGAGCCTGCGCCGCGTCGCGCACCTGCAGCTCGAGAACGCGCTCCTCTTCGAGAGCGTGAACAACGCGATCAAGATGCTGGGCGACCAGTTCCTGGCGCGCGTCTACCGGCTGGCGGCGCGCCGCCTCCACCTCGACGACTGGGACGCCAGCATCCTGCGCAAGCTCGAGACGCTCGACAGCGTCTACGCCAAGCTCTCCGACGAGCAGAACTCGCGGCGCATGGAGCTGCTCGAGTGGATCATCATCCTGCTGTTCCTCGTCTCGATCGCGCTGCCGATGCTCTCGCCCTTCTTCCCCGTCCTGCGCGGCGCCGGCCACTGAGCCCGTTCGTGCGGCCGCGCCCCGGCGCGGCGTTAACGCCGCGTTGAAACGGGCGCCGCGTCGAGCGGAACCGTCCTCGAACCGGTTTGCTTCCACGAACGGAAACTCCGTGGAGGCACTGCGATGGAAAGCGTGATCCGGTTCGTCGTCGAGCATCGCTTCGCGCTCGGCCTGTCCGGGCTCGTGCTGCTGCTCGTGCTGGCGCGTTCGTGGGTCCTGATCGGGCCGACGGAGGTGGGGCTCGTCCTGAAGCGAGTCGGGCGGAGCCTGCGCGGCGACGATCCCGTCGCGTTCGCGGGCGAGGCGGGCTGGCAGGCCGGGCTCCTGATGCCGGGCCTGCGCTTCCGGCTCTGGCCGCTCTTCGCGGTCCGCAAGCACCCGTGGGTGCAGATCCCGGCCGACCACGTCGGACTCGTCGTCGCGCAGGTCGGCGGTCCGCTCCCGGTCGGGGCGAAGAGCGCGGCCTACCGCCCCGAGTTCGCCGACTTCCAGGACCTGCAGGCGTTCCGCGCGAGCGGCGGGCAGAAGGGCGTGCAGCGGCCGGTGCTCGCGCCGGGCACGCTGGCGCCGCTCCACCCGGTCGGCTTCATCGTCGTCACCCAGGGCCGCTCGTTCGGCCGGCCGGTGAGCGCCGAGATCCGCGTCCTCGTCGAGACGCTGCGCGCGCTCGACCTGCGCGTCACGCGCATCCAGCCCGACGCGGACGGGCGCGACGTCTGCGGCGTCGTCACCGTGCTCGAGGGTCCGCCGGTCGAGGCGGGCGACATCGCGAGCCGGCTCGGCGGCTTTTCCGACATCGCCGAACTCGAGAAGGGGGCGCACAGCGACGCCGAGCTGATCGAGGCGCTGCTCCAGAACAAGAACCATCTCCACGACAACTACCAGGACCTGCAGCGCTTCCTCGACCGCGGCGGGCGCAGCGGTCTGCAGCACGACGCGCTGCCGTACGGCGCGTACAACCTGAACCCGCTGCTGGTCCGCGTCGAGCGCGTGCCGATGCTGGTCGTCGAGCAGGGCGAGGTCGCCGTCGTGAAGGCGTACATCGGGCTGCCGACCGCCGACACGTCGGGGCCGCAGTTCAAGCACGGCTCGCTGGTCCACCCGGGCCACCGCGGTCTCTGGCAGGAGCCGCTGCGCGTCGGCAAGTACATGATCAACCCGCGGCTCTACGACCCGATCAAGGTCCCGACCGCGATCCTCACCCTCAACTGGGCCGACTACAGCTCGAAGGCGCACGACCTCGACAAGGACCTGAAGCCGATCGACGCCAAGAGCCGCGAGGGCTTCCGCTTCTCGATCGACCTGCAAGTGCAGCTGCACGTGCCCGACACGATGGCGCCGCGCGTGATCTCGCGCGTGGGCTCGATGAACAACCTCGTGATCGAGCTGCTGCAGGGCGCCGTCGGCAACCACTTCCGCAACACGCTGCAGAGCATGGCGGCGATCGAGTTCATCGAGAAGCGCGGCACGGTGCAGGAGTCCGCGAGCGCGCACGTCCGCAAGATGCTCGAGGACTACGAGGTCGAGACGGTCGGCGTCTTCATCCAGGACGTCGCCCTGCCCGAGGAGCTGACGCGCGTCCTGAAGGAGCGCGAGATCGCGAACCAGGAGATCGCGACGTTCGAGAAGAAGCGGCAGGCCGAGGCGGAGCGCAAGAACGTCGCGGAGGCGACCGGCATCGCCGACATGCAGGGCGAGGTGGTGCGGGCGCGCCTCGGCGTGACCGTCCGCCGCGACCTCGCGGCGGCGCGCAAGGCCGACGCGGACGGCGAGGCGTACTACCTGTCGGAGACCGGCAAGGCGAGCGCGGTGGCGGTCGAGGCCGAGGGGCTGGCGCGCGCGCGCGGCTACGAGGCGCAGGTCGCCGCGCTCGGCGGCGACAACACGGCGCGCATCACCATCGCGCGCGAGCTCGCGGCGGCGAAGGTCGCGATCGTGCCGCAGGTCGCGAGCAGCGGCCGCGGCGGCGCCGGCGAAGGGCTGCTCGGCCTCCTGCTGAGCGAGCGCATGTCCGCGAACGGGAGCGCACCGAAGCACACCGCGCCCGACGCGGGCGCGTGACCGGACGGCGGGCCGGCGCTCACCCCTCCAGCAGCGGGAGGGGGCGGGCGCCGGCCCGGGCGAGGAGGCGCTCGGCCAGCGCGAGTCGCTCGCGCTGGTCGCTCCCCGGATCGCACTCGACCGCGACGAGGATGTCGCCCTTGCGCACCGCCTGGTCGTAGTAGTTCGTCGCCTCGCGCTCGACCCCGCGCGAGAGCATCGCGCCGACGAATCCGCCGGCGAGCGCGCCGATCCCGGCGAGCAGCGGCCCGGTCAGGAGCAGCTCCGTGCCTGCGAGCGCGGCGACTCCGCCGAGCGCCGCGCCAATCGCGCCGCCGACCAGCGCCGCGCCGAACGTGTGCGCACCGGCCGGATCCCGCCGGTCGAAGCCGTCGAAGCGGTGGCCGCGATCGGACGTGCAGACGACCGTGATGTGGTCCTTCGCGAACCCGGCCCGCACCAGCTCGGCCGCGGCGAAGCCGGCCTCGCGCGCCTTGCGGAAGACGGCGGCGCGGACGGGAGGGGACGCCGGCGCGTCGACGCGGAGCGCTCCGACGCCCGGTGCCTGGAGGTGGAGGACTTCGAAGAGATCGGGGGCGGCGTCCATGCGTCTGCTCCTGCGACTTGGCGTCGGAGGAGCGGTAGAGGCAAACGCCGGTGCCGGAGCGCGCGCGGAGCCGCGACCCGGAGATCTCGAGGAGGAACACCCGGGGGATCGCGCGGGAGCGGCGCCGCCGGCGTCGCGCGCGCTCCGGCGCGATCTACAAAGCGGTCGCCGCCGTCGTCAGCGCGCGGACCCCTTCGTCCACGGGATCGCGACGCGCGTGAGCGCGGTCGGGCCGACCAGCGCGGGCGTCTGGTCGTAGTCGAGCCGGTGCAGACGCGCCGTCGTCTTCCTCATCAGGCCGGCGAAGTCGATCCCCTTCCTGCCCGTCGCGTGGCGCGCGTCGCGCAGCTCCTTGGTGAGGGAGAACGTGAAGGCGCCGTACGAGGTCACGCCGTGGCGGTACTCGTACGCGAGCTCCTGCTCGGCGCACGCCTCGAGGATCATCGGGAGGAACGGCCCCTTGCTGCCGATCGCGTCGCGCTGCGTCTTCTTCGTGGCGCGGTCGAGCGAGCGCACCCCCATGCCGCGCCCGAGCCGGTAGCTCGCGCCGCTCGCGCCGATCCACTCGCGCCGCCGCACCTGGTCGCCGAGCACGTCGCGGTCGGAGGTGATCGGTTTGAAGTCGCGCGCGACCCACATCTCCTCGCCGGCATCCCAGCGCAGCGCGCGGTGGCGCACGTCGTCGGGCGGCGTGATGCCGCGCACCTTCGCGCCGCCGTCGCGCGACAGCCCGCCCGAGTGGCAGCAGTCGAAGATCGCGACGAAGCGGCTCTCGTACGGCAATTGGCTGTAGAGCTCGGCGAGCTGCGCGTCGGTGATCGCGTGCTCCTCCGTCCAGTCGAAGTCGTGGGGAACGAGGCACTCCTTCAGGTGGTCGACCTCCTGGCTCGAGCCGTAGCCGGGGATCTGCGCACCGTGGCCGCTGTAGAAGAGGACGCGCTCGTCGCCGTCGCGCGTTCCGTCGAGCAGCCAGTGCATCCGCTCGAGGATTCCCTGCGTCGTGGCGCGGCCGTCGAAGACGACGCGGATCTCCTCGGGCTTGAAGCCGCTCTCCTGCAGCGCGGCGCTGATCAGGAAGACGTCGTTGACGCAGCCGTCGAGGCGGTTCGAAGGGTCGGGGTAGTCGTTGATCCCGACCAGCAGCGCCCGGCGGTTCGGGCCGGCGCGCTTCCCCGCCGCGACCTTGCGGTCGCGTGTCGCCGGCGTGAGCGTCGCGTCGAACGCGGCGAGCGCGTGGCGGATCGGCGCGAACGCCTTGACCCCGGGCCGCGCCGCGACGACCGCGCTCCAGAAGCCGGAAACCGCCTCGGGATGGGAGAGGTAGCGCACCGCGTCGTGGCTCAGGAAGCCGTCGCGGAAGGGCGTCTCGATGCGGCGGAACTTCGGGTCGGACGGCACGCGGATCGGCGCCGAGAAGGCGCGGTCGCTGGGATTGAACAGCTGGAACCACGCGCGCGGCGCCTTCAGCGGGACGAGGTAGCCGCCCAGGGTGTCGCGCACGAACGGGTTGCCGACCTGCGACCCGAAGAACGCGACCATCGTCGCGCCGGTCAGCAGC
>DASRRB010000290.1:0-6332 GCA_035695985.1 Planctomycetota bacterium
CGGAGACGACCCGGACCGCCTCGCCCTTGGACTTGGAGAAGGCGTTCACGGTCGGGTTCGGACCGATGTACGTGGCGTCGAGCGCGCCGGAGAAGAGCGCCTCGATCGCGGCAGGGCCCGCGTTGAAGGTCGCGGTCGTGAGCTTCACGTCCGCGCCGAGCTCGGCGGCGAAGAGGCCGCGCTCGACGCCGACGAGCGCGGTCGCGTGCGTGAGATTCGGGAAGTACCCGAGGCGGACCTCCTCGACGGCGCGCGCGCCCGGTCCGGCGGGAGGCGTCGCGCGCGCCGGACGGTCGAGCAGCGTGAACGCCGCGAGCGAACCGGCGACGGCGAGCGAGGCGAGGAGTGGGAGGCGCGGCGCGACGGGCATGGTGCGGGTCCTCGGAGTTGCGGTCGGGAATGGGCGGCGCGCCTTGGCAACGGCGGTGCCGGCGGGCGCGGTGGCGCTCCCCCGCGGACGCGCGCCGCGACGGGAAGAAAGCGGACGAGAGAGGCCGTGATCGGCGACGACCCGCGACGTTTCACGGGTCGCCCTTGTCCGATCACGGCCCCTCGTCGCGGGGGGCGTGCCTGGAGACGACGCTCAGAAGGTCGCCTGGAACCAGAACTGGAGCATGTTCACCGTCCCGATCCCGTCGACGCGCGAGTTCACGCCGTCGACCGCGACCTTGAGGTTGTTCGAGAGGAACCAGTTCACGCCGACGATCACGTCGCGCATCTTCCCGCCGCGCACGGTGCCGCCGGTCAGGTCGAGCTCGGAGTAGCGGGCGCAGAGCTCGAGCGCGCCGAACCCGTCGGCCTTGTCGAACGACTTGCCGACCTTCGGCGCCGCGAAGACGCCCTCGACGTGGTTGTAGGCGAACGACTCGCCGGTGATGAACCAGCCGGCGCTCGCCAGCCAGCCCGCGAACTTCGGGTCGTCGCGGGCCGCGTCGTCGAGCTGCGAGGAGAGGTACTCGGCCGCCGCGTGGACCGGCCCGAGCTGTCCCGCGACCTCGCCGCCGAGGAGCGTCGCCCCTTCGACGTTCGTGAGGTTGCCCGTGGTGATGAAGACGGGCGCCAGGCTCGATTCGGGCTTCGACGAATAGGTGACGACGCCCGAGGTCGGGTTGCGGATGCTGGCCGACGCGCCGACGTGCAGCAGCGTCTTGTCGTCGTCCTGGTCGATCGGCAGCCCGGTGACGCGCGCGGAGACGGAGTGGTCGCCGTCGCGCTGCGCGGTCGCGGTGTCGCCGCTCCCGTCGTCGACGAAGGCGCCGAGCCACCAGGCGAGGCGGCCCGAGTAGGACTCGTGCAGCGCGGCGCCGATGTTGCGCGCCGGCGAGAGGGCGTTCATCACGGAACGCTCCATGAAGTCGGCGTCGAAGTCGCTCGTGTTCTGCTCGAAGCTCACCGGCTCGTAGAACTGGCCGACGCGCGCGTTTCCGACCAGGGGGATCTTCTTCACCTCGCCCCACACGTCGGCGATCTTGACCTTGTTCGTGTCCGCGAAGTCGTACTGGAACTTGAACTCGAAGCGCTCGGTGACGGTGCCCTGGAAGTAGAGGCGGGCGCGGCGGAACGCGGCGCCGTCCTCGATCTCCTTGCCGGCGCTCTCGAAGTCGTCGTTGCCGCCGAACAGCGACGTGACCTGGAAGCGGCCGCCGAGCCGCAGCTTGACCAGGCCGTCGGACGACTCGAGGCGCAGGCCGTCCTTCCAGAAGACGCGCAGGTCGCCTTCGGCCGGCTTCGCCGCCTGCGGCGGTGCCTGCTGCCGGAGCTCGCGCAACTGCTCTTCGAGCGACTTCACGCGCGTCTCGAGGTTGCCGTTCGTGTCCTGGGCAGCGGCCGTCGGCGCGCACGGCAGCGCGACGATCGGAACGGCGAGCGCGACCCAGGATCCATGGCGCAGGACGAACGGCTGCATCGACGGGATCTCCCAAGTGGAATGTGTCTGCCCCCGACCGCGAACGGCGCCGCCCTTGGCAAGGCACGGTCCGTGCGATCGCGCGGAGGCGACCGCACCGCAACCCGCATCGCCGACGGCGACGCCGTCACCGCCGTGTCCCGACACGGCGATTCCGTGTGGAGCCACGGCCGGACGACGATAAGCCCCGGCTTAGAGCCGATCTTCACCGGCCCGACCGGGACGGGCACCTGCTCTCGCCGCGCCGATAATCAGAAGACGACCGGCGCCCGGTAGCTCCCGAAGACCGATTCGAAGTCGGCGCAGAGCTCGCCGAGCGTCGCGCCGGCGTCGACCGCCTCGATCAGGAGCGGGACGAGGTTGGCCGTCCCCGCGGCGGCGTCGGCGACGCGGCGGCGCGCGTCCTTCGCCTTCCCGGCGTCGCGGCGCGACCGGACGAGGGCGACCTGCTCGCGCCGCCGCGCCTCGAGCCCGTCGTCGAGCCGGAACTCGATCCGCGGCGGCGGCTCGCCGGCCTGCACCTGCCGGTTGACCCCCACCACCGCCTTCGCCCCGCTCTCGATCGCGCGCTGGTCGGCGAGCGCGGAGCGGTGGATCTCCTGCTGGACGAATCCCGCCTCGATCGCCTTCACGGCGCCGCCGAGCCCGTCGATCCTGACGATCAGCTCGCG
The DNA here is from genome assembly GCA_035695985.1 of Planctomycetota bacterium. Taxonomy (GTDB): domain Bacteria; phylum Planctomycetota; class B15-G4; order B15-G4; family SIAN01; genus DASRRB01. The sequence continues at coordinate 2,578 of DASRRB010000290.1, forward strand.
CGCCTGCTCCTCGATCCGGTCGGTCAGCTCTTCGACGTAGGGCGAGCCGCCGAGCGGGTCGATCACGCGCGCGACGCCGCTCTCCGCCGCGAGCACCTGCTGCGTGCGGAGCGCCAGCGTGGCCGAGCGCTCGCTCGGCAGCGCCAGCGCCTCGTCCCAGCCGTTGGTGTGGAGCGACTGCGTCCCCCCCAGCACCGCGGCGAGCGCCTGCAGCGTGACGCGCACGACGTTCACGTCGGGCTGCTGCGCCGTGAGCGTCGAGCCGCCGGTCTGGGTGTGGAAGCGCAGCGCCTTCGACTCGGCGCGCTTCGGCGCGAAGCGCTCGGTCATGAGCCGCGCCCACAGGCGGCGCGCCGCGCGGAACTTCGCCACCTCCTCGAAGAGGTCGTTGTGCGCCGCGAAGAAGAAGGAGAGGCGGTCGGCGAAGCGGTCGACGTCGAGGCCCGCCTTCACCGCGGCGCCGACGTAGGCGAGCCCGTGCGCGAGCGTGAAGGCGACCTCCTGGACCGCCGTGCACCCCGCCTCGCGCATGTGGTAGCCGCTGATCGAGATCGGGTTCCAGCGCGGCGCCTCGGCCGCCGTCCACGCGATCACGTCGGTGACGAGGCGCATCGACGGCCCGGGCGGGAAGCGGTAGGTGCCGCGCGCCGCGTACTCCTTCAGGATGTCGTTCTGCACCGTGCCGGAGAGCTGCGGCGCCGCGACGCCGCGCCGGCGCGCGCTCGCGACGTAGAGCGCGAGCAGGATCGCGGCGGTCGAGTTGATCGTCATCGACGTCGAGACGCGCTCGAGCGGGATGTCGCGCAGCAGCTCGTCGACGTCGTCGATCGACGCGATCGAGACGCCGACGCGCCCGACCTCGCCGGCGGCCATCGCGTGGTCGGGGTCGTAGCCGATCTGCGTCGGCAGGTCGAACGCCGTCGAGAGCCCCGCCTGCCCCTGCTCGAGCAGGAAGCGGAAGCGGCGGTTCGTCTCGGCGGCCGTCCCGAAGCCGGCGTACTGCCGCATCGTCCAGAGGCGGCCGCGGTACATGGTCGGGTAGGGGCCGCGCAGGAAGGGCGGCTCGCCCGGCAGCCCGCGCTCGGCCGCGTAGACCGGCGCCGGCTCGATGCCGGACGGCGTCGCCGGCGGCACGTCGGCCGCCCGCGCCTCGCGCAGCGCCGGCTCGAAGACGTCGCGGCGCCAGCGCGCGGCGGCGTCGTCGCGGCCGTCGGCCCTCGGATCAGCGCTCATGCAGTTAGGCTCCGGGACGCGGAGACGACGAATGTACCCGGCTGCGTTCATCGACGCCGTGCTGGAGCGGATGCACGAGGCGCCCGAGCGCGAGGCGTTTCGCGACGGGCGCGGCGCGGTCGCGCGCGGCGAGCTGTTCGCCGCGTCGGGCCGCTTCGCCTACGGGCTCCTGCAGCAGGGCGTGCGCAGCGGCGACCGCATGCTGCTCGGCCTGCCGCCCGACCGCCGCCACGTGGTGGCCCTGATCGGCGCGCTGCGCCTCGGCGTGGTGGTCGTGCCGCTCCACCCCAAGGCGAAGCTGCGCGAGGTGCAGCACGTCCTGTGGGACGCGGGGCCGCGCGTCGTCTGCGCCGAGTCGGCGCTCGCCGACCTCGTGCGCGCGAGCTCGGCGGCGGTGCGCGCGCTCGACGTTGAGGCGCTCGCCGCGCCGGCGCCGCGGCCCGGCGACGCCGACGAGATCGAGCTCGCGACGGAGCACGCCGGCGCAGCGGCGCGGCCCGACGACCGCGCGCTGATCCTCTACACGTCGGGGACGACCGGGAAGCCGAAGGGGGCGCTGCACACGCAGGGGTCGCTCGCCGCCAACACGGCGGCGCTGCGCGCGGCGTGGCGCATGGGGCCGGACGACCGGCTGGTCCACTGCCTGCCGCTCCACCATCTGCACGGGCTCGTGGTCGGCGTCCTCAACTGCCTCGCGGCGGGGACGCCGTTCTCGCTCGAGGCCGACTTCGACGCGGAACGCGTGCTGGCGCGCCTCGTCGAGTCGCGCGCGACGCTCTTCTTCGGGGTGCCGGCGATGTACGCCCGCCTGGTCGCCGCGGCAGAGCGGCGCGAAGTCGCGGCGGCGGCGCCGCTCGTGCCCGACTCGATGCGCCTCTTCGTGTCGGGCTCGGCGCCGCTCGCGCCGGCGCTCAAACGCGAGTTCGAGCGGCGCTTCGGCCATGCGATCCTCGAGCGCTACGGCGCGACCGAGATGGGGATCGCGCTCTCGCAGTCGCCCGACGAGGCGCGACCCGCCGGCGCCGTCGGCCGCCCGCTCGACGGCGTCGAGACGAAGGTGGTCGCGGTCGAGGGCGCGGGCACGGCGAACTCCGACGAAGGGGAGCTCTGGGTGACCGGGCCGTCGCTCTTCCGCGGCTACTTCGACGACGAGGAGGCGACCGCGAAGGCGCTGCAGGACGGCTGGTACCGGACCGGCGACCTGGTGCGGCGCGAGGACGACGGGAGCTTCCGCATCCTCGGCCGGCTCTCCACCGACCTGATCAAGGTGAAGGGCCACCGCGTCGGGGCGCTCGAGGTCGAGGCGGCGCTCGCCGAGCACCCGAGCGTCGCCGAGGCCGCCGTGGTCGGCGCGCCCGACGAGGAGTGCGGCGAGGTGCCGGTCGCCTTCGTACGCCTGCGCGACCCGGCGCTCACTCCCGAAGAGCTGCTCGAGTTCGCGCGCGCCGTGCTCGCGCCCTACCAGGTGCCGCGCCGCGTCGTGATCGTCGACGAGCTGCCGCGCACCGGCCCCGGCAAGGTCGACAAGAAGTCCCTGCAGGCGCGCGCGCGCGGCGGCTGACGGCCGCACGGCGGACCACGCGCGGCCTCGGCCGCGCGGCACCTGAATCCGGCCTCGGCCGCGCGACTCATCAATCGCGCAGCGTCCGCAGGAACGCGAGCAGCTCTTCCATGTCGGCGGCGAGCGGCGCCTCGAAGGCCATCTCTCGGCCGTCGACCGGATGGGTGAATCGCAGCTTCAGCGCGTGGAGCGCCTGGCGCCGGATCGACGGGACCGGCAGCCCTGCCTGTGTTCGCTCCTCGAGCAGCTTCCGCCACGGCAGCTGCGCCTGACGGCCGTAGATCGGATCGGCGACGCACGGGTGTCCGAGGTGCGAGAGATGGAGCCGGATCTGGTGCGTACGCCCCGTCATCGGGTAGGCGCGCAGGTAGGTGTACCCGCGCAGCCGCTCGACCACCTCGTAGAAGGTCGAGGCCGGCTTGCCGTCCTGCACGTCGATGCGCTGCCTCTCGGGCTGGCGCGGGTCGGGGCCGATCGGCAGGTCGATGTAATCCGACTGCAGCGACACCTTGCCGACCACGACCGCGCGGTACTCCTTCTTCACGACGCGCGTCTTGAACTGCTGGACGAGCTTGACGCGCGCCTCGTTGCTGAGCGCGACGACCATCACTCCCGACGTGTCGCGGTCGAGGCGGTGGACGATGCCGGGGCGCTCGGGCGCGCCGACCGTCGCGATGCGCGGCCACCGGTGCAGCAGCCCGTTCACGAGCGTCCCGCTCGACACCGACGCGCCGGGATGGACCAGCATCCCGACCGGCTTGCGCACGACCGCGAGGTGGTCGTCCTCGTAGATCACGTCGAGCGCGAGCGGCTCCGCCTTCGGCACGCCGTCGGGCGGCGGCGCCGCGTCGACCGCGACCGCGTCGCCGGCCATCGTCTTGTAAGCGGGGCGGACCGACTTCCCGTTGACGGTCACCGCGCCGGCCTCGATGCGGTGGACCAGGAAGCTGCGCGAGTAGGT